>JAEZLX010000111.1 GCA_023415035.1 Pseudomonadota bacterium
GTGTTCGAGCGTGCGCTGCGGCAGATCGCGAGCGGTCAGCCCTGAGGGGAATCAGCCCGCCGCGGCCAGCGCGCGCGCGATGCGGTTGCGCTTGACCGTCGGCTTGGGCACCGTGCAGGGCAGGTGCTCGAACCAGCGGCGCACGTCGTCCTCCACGCACAGGCCGTGCATGTAGTTGTAGATCGCCTTGCGCAGGCCCTGGCCCAGCAGGTCGTGGTCCACGCCGGGGGGCATGGGCGTGGGGTCGGTGAAGCCGAGGTCGTTCTTCGCGAAGCGCGCGTTTTCCGGTAGCGGGATCAGTTCGATGCCGTACTCGGCCGGGTTCTGTCCCACGGGCGAGTGCACGGTGCAGGCAAAGCGGTGGAAGAAGCCGCTCTGGATGCAGCCGTTCTCGAACAGCTGGCGCACGTACTCCAGCGCGTCCACGGTGTCCTGCAGCGTCTGCGTCGGGAAGCCGTACATCAGGTAGGCGTGCACCAGGATGCCGGCATCGGTGAAGCCCCGGGTGACGCGCGCCACCTGTTCGACGCTCACACCCTTTTTCATCAGCGCCAGCAGGCGGTCGCTGGCCACTTCCAGACCGCCGCTCATGGCGATGCAGCCGCTTTGCGCGAGCAGCTCGGTCAGCTCGGGGGTGAAGGTTTTCTCAAAACGGATGTTGCCCCACCAGCTGATGGTCAGATCGCGCCGCAGCAGCTCCTCGGCCAGCGCCTTGAGGGCCTTGGGGGGCGCGGCCTCGTCCACGAAGTGGAATCCCGTCTGGCCGGTTTCCTCGACGATGCGCTCGATGCGGTCCACGAGCGTGTGTGCCGAGGCCGTCTCGTAGCGACCGATGTAGTCTAGGCCCACATCGCAGAAGCTGCATTTCTTCCAGTAGCAGCCGTGGGCGATGGTCAGCTTGTTCCAGCGCCCGTCGCTCCAGAGCCGGTGCATGGGGTTGAGCATGTCCAGCAGGCTCAGGTAGCGGTCGATCGGCAGACCGTCCCAGGTGGGTGTGCCGATGTCTTCGAACGGGATGTCCGGCTCGGCCAGGTTGACGTAGCGCACGCGGCCTGCATCGCGGATGAAGGTGCGGCACAGGCGCTGCGGGCCACGTAGCCCCGTGAGGTGTTCGATCAGGGAGAGCACCGGACGCTCGCCCGCATCCAGCGTCACGTAGTCGACGAAGTCGAACACGCGCGGCTCGGCCAGCTCGCGCAGCTCGGTGTTGACGAAGCCACCGCCCAGGGCGATGCGCACACCGGGATATTCGGCCTTGATCGCCTGGCCCATGCGCAGGGCGGCATAGACGGCCCCCGGGAAGGGCACGGACAGCAGCACCAGCGAAGGCTGATGGTGCTCCACCGCCTCCAGCGTGAGTTCACGGAGATAGTCGTCGATGAGCGTCGGAGGGGCGGCCAGGGCATCGGCCAGCGGATCAAAGCTTGGCTGGCTGCTGGCCAGCGATTCGGCGTAGCGCACAAATTCGAAACGCCCGTCCACCGCGTCGCGGATCACGTCGGCCAGATCATTGAGGTAGAGCGTGGCCAGGTGACGCGCCTTGTCGTGCGTGCCCAGCGCGCCGAAGGCCCAGGCCAGCGGATCCTCGCCGTCGTCGCCGAGGTCGGTCTCGGCATAGACATCCAGCGGCGCGAAACGCGGTCCTTCGGGCAGTAGCCCGCGCGCGGCAATGCGGTGGGCCAGCGTCGAATCCTTGCCCTGCAGAAAGCGGATGACCGGAGTGATGGTGCTGCGGTAGGCCGCGAACTGGTCCAGGAAGGCGTGCACGCTCGCGCTGCGTTGCGATTCGGGCCGCGCTTCGGCGCAGGCGCGGACATCATCCAGGCCGGCGGGCGTGAACAGGCGCAGCACCAGCGCGAGCGCGATGTCTGCCTGCGCGGCGTCGATGCCGCGCGAGCGCAGGAAACCGGTCAGATAGGCGGTGGACGGGTAGGGCGTGTTGAGCTGCGTCATCGGAGGGATGAGGCTCAGCACCCGGGAAGCGGCGGTCATGGACAGGATTGTCGCGGAAGATGGGATCGGGCGCAGGACGGCCCGATCCCCCCGGGCTTCCCGACGGGATGGCGTGACGGATGCGTGCGGCCTGCCTGCCAGGCGCTGGTGCGCGAGCAGGCTTCAGGCGAGCTCCGACACCGGCACACAGCTGCAAAAGAGGTTGCGGTCGCCGTAGACGTTGTCGATGCGGCCCACCGACGGCCAGTACTTGGTGTTGACCGGGTTGGATGCCGCTGCGGCCGCCACCTCGCGCGAGTAGGGGTGGTTCCACTCGCTCGCGAGCACGCTGGCCGCGGTGTGCGGTGCGTTCTTCAGCGGGTTGTCGTCGCGCGGCCAGGTACCGTTCTCGACGAGGCGGATTTCCTCGCGGATGGCGATCATGGCGTCGATGAATCGGTCCAGCTCGGCCAGCGTCTCGCTTTCGGTCGGCTCGACCATCAGCGTGTTGGCCACCGGGAAGCTCAGTGTCGGCGCGTGGAAGCCGTAGTCCATCAGGCGCTTGGCCACGTCCTCGGCCATCACGCCACTGGTTTCCTTGAAGCCGCGCAGGTCCAGGATGCACTCGTGCGCGACGTGCCCGTTGGCGCTGGCATACAGGGTGGGGTAGTGACCGGCCAGGCGCTTGCTGATGTAGTTGGCAGACAGGATGGCGGTCTCGGTGGCGTGCTTCAGGCCTTCGGCACCCATCATCCGGATGTACATCCAGGAGATCGGCAGCACCGATGCGTTGCCGTAGGGGGCGGCCGAGATCGCGCCCACGCCGCCGTTCACGCCGGCGGTGGCGTGGCCGGGCAGGAAGGGCACGAGGTCCTCGACCACGCACACCGGGCCGACGCCGGGTCCGCCGCCGCCGTGGGGGATGCAGAAGGTCTTGTGCAGGTTCAGGTGGCTCACGTCGCCGCCGAATTCGCCAGGCGCGGCCACGCCCACCAGCGCGTTCATGTTGGCACCGTCCACGTACACGCGGCCGCCGTGGCGGTGGACCAGCTCGCACAGCTCACGCACGGTGGTCTCGAACACGCCGTGCGTGGAGGGGTAGGTGATCATCACCGCGGCCAGGTTCGCGCTGTACTGCTCGCACCTGGCCTGCAGGTCGGCCATGTCCACGTTGCCGTTCTCGTCGCACTTGGTGACCACGACCTGCAGCCCGGCCATCTGGGCGGAGGCCGGGTTGGTGCCGTGCGCTGACGAGGGGATCAGGCAGATGTTGCGATGGCCCTCGCCACGGCTTTCTTGCCAGGCCTTGATGGCCAGCAGGCCGGCGTACTCGCCCTGAGAGCCCGCGTTGGGCTGCAGGCTGATGCCGGCATAGCCCGTGGCCTCGCACAGCCAGGCGCGCAGTTGCTCGTCCAGCTCGCGGTAGCCCTGCAGCTGGTCGGCCGGGGCAAACGGGTGCACGCTGGCGAATTCCGGCCAGGTGATGGGGATCATCTCGCTGGTGGCATTGAGCTTCATCGTGCAGCTGCCCAGCGGGATCATGCTGCGGTCCAGCGCCAGATCCTTGTCCGAGAGGCTGCGGATGTAGCGCAGCATGCCGGTTTCGCTGTGATGGGTGTTGAATACCGGATGGGTGAGGTAGGCGCTGGTGCGGCGCAACGCCTGCGGGATCAGCGGCTCCACGCCCTTTTCGAAGGCGGCGAAGTCCGGCATCGACTGCCCCGGCTTGGCGAAGATGGTCCACAGCAGTTGCAGGTCCTCGCGCGTGGTGGTCTCGTCCAGCGAGATGCAGATGTACTCGCCAAAGTACGCACGCAGGTTGGCACCCAGCTCCAGGCCCTTGGCCACCAGGGCCTGCGTGGCATCGCCGGTGTGTAGCGAGAGGGTGTCGAAGGCGCCCTGCGCGGTGAGCGGCTGCCAGCCCAGTTGTTCCAGACCCTGCGCCAGGATGGCCGTATAGGTGGCCACCCGCTGTGCGATGCACCTGAGGCCCTGCGGCCCGTGGTACACCGCGTACATGCTGGCCACAACCGCCGGCAGCACCTGCGCCGTGCAAATGTTGGAGGTGGCCTTCTCGCGGCGGATGTGCTGCTCGCGCGTCTGCAAGGCCAGCCGGTAGGCCGGGTTGCCATGCGTGTCAACGCTCACCCCCACCAGGCGGCCGGGCATGGAACGTTTGTATTCGTCGCGGCAGGCCAGGTAGGCCGCGTGCGGGCCGCCAGCACCCATGGGCATGCCGAAGCGCTGCGTCGTGCCCACCACGATGTCGGCGCCGAACTCGCCGGGCGGCACGATCAGCGTGAGGGCCAGCAGGTCGGCTGCCACGATGAAGGCGGCCTGCTTCGCGTGCACCGTTTCCACAGCGGCGCGCAGGTCGTCGATGCGGCCGCTGGTGGCGGGGTACTGCGCGAGCACCGCGAAGTACTCTCCCGCCAGCTGATCTTCCCATTCCTGGGCCGAGTTGGCCAGCACCACCTCGATGCCCAGCGGCTTGGCGCGCGTGCGGATGACCTCGATGGTCTGCGGGTGGCAGTCGCCGGCCACCACGAACACGTTGGAAGTACTCCTGACCGTGCGGCGCGCCAGCGTCATCGCCTCGGCCGTTGCGGTGGCTTCGTCCAGCATGGAGGCGTTGGCGATCGGCATCGCCGTCAGGTCGCACACCATGGTCTGGAAGTTGATCAGCGCCTCCAGGCGCCCCTGCGAGATCTCGGCCTGGTAGGGCGTGTAGGCCGTGTACCAGGCCGGGTTCTCTAGGATGTTGCGAAGGATGACACCCGGTGTGAGCGTGCCGTAATAGCCCTGGCCGATGAAGTTCCGGTAGAGCCGGTTCTTTGCTGCGATGGCCTTGAGTTCGGCCAGCGCGGCCGCCTCGGTGGTGGCCGGCGGCAGCCGCATGCATTGGCTGCGCGCGATGGAGCGGGGCACGATGCC
This sequence comes from Pseudomonadota bacterium, assembly GCA_023415035.1. Lineage (GTDB taxonomy): Bacteria > Pseudomonadota > Gammaproteobacteria > Burkholderiales > Burkholderiaceae_C > Hydrogenophaga. The sequence goes on from JAEZLX010000111.1 coordinate 4,867, forward strand.
CTCGATCAGCGCGTGGCGCGAAGCCTCGCCGATGACCGAGAGCATGTGGGCCTCGTCGGCCTCGCTGACGCCGATGTGGCGGGCCACAAATTCCGACGTGTTCTCAAGTTCGCCCACGGGGGTGTTGGATGACATCAGCATGGCCAGGCTCGCAGCGGAAGTTGGGGTCAGGCGTTCTTGGTGAAGGTGTCGTAGGCGGCGGCGTCCAGCAGCGCGTCGAGCTGGGACGGCTCGGCGAGCCTGAGCTTGAAGAACCAGCCCGCGCCCAGCGGATCGCTGTTGGCCAGCGAGGGGTCGTCGCGCAGCGCCTCGTTCACTTCGGTGATCTCGCCGCTGACGGGCATGTACACGTCGGCCGCGGCCTTCACGGACTCGACGACGCCCGCCACGTCCTTCTGGGCATAGGTCTTGCCCACTTCGGGCAGCTCGACGAACACCACGTCACCCAGCGCGTCCTGCGCATGCTGGGTGATGCCGACGACGGCGATGTCGCCCTCGACGCGGATCCATTCGTGGTCTTCGGTGTACTTGGTGGTCATGGTGGGCTCCAGGTTGGAAACGGAAATGATGGATGGGGGCATCAGCCCCGGACATAGCGGTTGGGAACAAAAGGCGTCGCGCCGACTTCCATCGGCACGGCCTTGCCGCGCACGATGGCGTTGACGCGGGTGCCTACCGTAGCATGAGCGGGCGTCACGTAGCCCAGTGCGACCGGCTTGCCTGCCGAGGGGCCGAGCAGGCCGCTGGTCACTTCGCCGATGGTCTGGCCGTCCGTCGACTGCAGTTCGGTGTGCTCGCGCACCGGCACGCGCTCCAGCGCGACCAGGCCCACGCGCTTGCGTGCGAGGGGCTCGGAGCCGTCGAGTTGCGCCAGCACGCGCGACGCGCCAGGAAAGCCGCCCGCACGCTCGCCGCCCGTGCGGCGTACCTTCTGGATGGCCCAGCCCAGGCTGGCTTCCACAGGTGTGGTGGTGGTGTCGATGTCGTTGCCATACAGGCACAGGCCGGCTTCCAGGCGCAGCGA
>JAEZLX010000117.1 GCA_023415035.1 Pseudomonadota bacterium
ACGATGACGGCCGCGCTGCTGTGGGTCTTCCCGGGCGGCCTGCCACTCTGACGCGCCGGCGCTCACCGCCGCGACAGACGACATGCCCCCCTTCCGCGATACTCGCGCCATGCCCGAACGGTCTTCACAACAAGAAAAATCCTCCTCCCTGAACCGCCCCCTGTGGGCCCTGATGACCGGCAACTTCGTGATCGGCACCGGCGTCATGGCCGTGCCCGGCACGCTCAACGACATCAGCCGGTCACTGGACGTGTCGATTCCCCACGCGGGCCAGCTCATCACGGCCGGCGCCATCGTCATGGGCGTGGGCGCGCCGCTGTTCGCCATGCTCGTGGCGGGCTGGGACCGGCGCCGCCTGCTGTCGCTGGTCATGCTCTGGTACGCCGTGTTCCTGGGCCTGTGCGCGCTGGCACCAGGGTACGGCTCGCTGCTGCCGCTGCGCGTGCTGGCCGTGATACCGCCAGCCATCTTCACGCCCCAGGCCGCCGCCAGCGTGGGGCTGCTGGTGCCGCCGCACCTGCGGGGGCGCGCCATCACCTTCGTGTTCCTGGGCTGGTCGGTGGCCTCGGTGCTGGGCATGCCGCTGGCCTCGTGGATCGGCGGCCACCTCGGCTGGCGCTGGGCCTTCGGCCTGACCGCCCTGATGGCGCTGCTGAGCGCGCTCTGGGTGTACACCGCGCTGCCGGACGGCATCCGGCCGCCGGCGCTGAACCGCCAGGCCTGGGCAGGCGCCTTGCGCTCGGCCCCCCTGATGCTGGCCGTGGCCGTGACCCTGGTGTCGGCCTTCGGGCAGTTCACGCTGTTCGCATATTTCGCGCCCTATCTGGACCAGATGCTGCACCTGTCGCCCGACCGGATCTCTCTGCTGTTCCTCTGGTTCGGCGCCTTCGGCCTGCTGGGCAACATGCTGCTGTCACGCCAGATCGACCGTGTCGGCCCGCCCAGGGCGGTGGCCGTGACGCTGGGACTCATGGTAGTCACCGTGGCCCTGTGGCCGCTGGGCACGCACGCGTGGTGGCTGCAAGCGCTGGTGATGGTGCCATGGGGGCTGGGGTGCTTCGCTTCCAACTCGGCACAGCAGGCGCGGCTGGTGCAGATGTCGCCCTGGCTCGCCCCCGCGACGGTGGCGCTCAACACCTCGGCCATCTACGGTGGCCAGGCCATGGGTTCGGCGCTGGGCGGTCTGCTGATCGCGCGCGGCGGCATGCAGGAAATTCACGCCTGGTGCCTGGCGCTGCTGACAGGGGCAATCGCGCTGAGTGTGTGGGCCGCGCGGCTTCAGAAGCGCTCGCCCATGCCGAGCTGACGCCACTGTCCGGCGTCGAGCCCCGACAGGCTCACGCGCCCGATGCGCTGGCGCCGCAGCTGCATGGCCGGCAGTCCGGCGGCGGCCAGGTGCCGCGCCAGGTCCTGCGCCGCCCAGCCCTTGGCGGCGATGCGCAGGCGGGCGTCGCTCTGCCAGCTGATCCGCAAGGGCGGCATGCGGCGTGTGTCGTCGGTGCGGGCGCGCTGCAGCGCCGCCAGCCAGCTGGCGCGGTCGTCGGCCGTCACGGCAGCCGGATCCGGCAGGTCGGCCAACCACTCCTGCTCCAGATCGCGCGCGCCCTCGGTCAGGCGCCGCGAGATGCCCGGGTGCTGGGTCAGCGCCATCAGGCCACTGGCATCGATGGTCAGCGGCATGAGCGGCTGCAGGCGATGCAGCTGCGCACGCGGCAGCGCCCCCAGCTTCTGCTCGGTCGCGCAGCGGTGCGGCGCATCGAACCACTGCAGCGCCAGGCTGGTGGGCAGCTGCAGGGCGTCGGGCACGGCCACGCCGGCCGGCTTGTGCCAGAGCACGGTGGCCGGGGGCAGCGGTTCGGCCGAGGCGGCGGGGTCGATGCTGACCTGCTGGTGGTCGCGCACGCGCGCCTCGGGCCGGTCCACCACCTGCCCGTCGACCCGGACCCATCCGCCGGTGATGTAGCGCTCGGCCTCGCTGCGCGAGCAGGGCACGAGCGCGGCAACACGCCGGGCCAGGCGTTGGGGTTCCTGACGCTCGGCCTCGTTCATGGCTCGTTGCTCAGACGTTGAACAGGAAGTTCATCACGTCGCCATCACGGACGACGTATTCCTTGCCTTCGGCGCGCATCTTGCCGGCATCCTTGGCGCCCTGCTCGCCCTTGTACTGGATGAAGTCCTCGAAGGCGATGGTCTGCGCCCGGATGAAGCCGCGCTCGAAGTCGGTGTGGATCACGCCAGCGGCCTGGGGCGCCGTGTCGCCGATGTGGATGGTCCAGGCGCGCACTTCCTTGACGCCGGCGGTGAAGTAGGTCTGCAGGCCCAGCAGCTTGTAGCCGGCGCGGATCAGGCGGTTGAGGCCCGGCTCGTCCTGGCCCAGCTCCTTGAGGAACTCCATGCGGTCGGCCTCGTCCATCTCGGACAGCTCGGCCTCGATCTTGGCGCAGATGGCCACCACGGGCGCGTTCTGCGCGGCGGCGTATTCCCTGAGGCGGTCCAGGAACGGATTGTTCTCGAAGCCGTCCTCGCTCACGTTGCCCACGAACATGGCGGGCTTGGCGGTGATCAGGCACAGCGGGTTGAGCAGCACCTTCTCCTGGTCGTTGAGCTCCAGCGTGCGCACCGGCTTGCCTTCGTTGAGGACGGCCTGCACCTTGGTCAGCAGCGCGACCAGGGCAGCGGCCTCCTTGTCGTTGCCGCTCTTGGCGGCCTTGGTGTAGCGCTGCAGCGCCTTCTCGACCGTGCCCAGGTCGGCCAGACACAGCTCGGTCTGGATGACCTCGATGTCGGCGATCGGATCCACCTTGTTGGCCACATGGATGACGTTCGGATCCTCGAAGCAGCGCACCACGTTGACGATGGCATCGGTCTCGCGAATGTGTGCCAGGAACTGGTTGCCCAGGCCCTCGCCCTTGGAGGCACCAGCCACCAGACCCGCGATGTCCACGAACTCAACGATGGCCGGGACCACGCGCTCGGGCTTGACGATCTCGGCCAGCTGCGCCAGGCGCGGGTCCGGCACCTCGACCACGCCCACATTGGGCTCGATGGTGCAGAACGGGTAGTTCTCGGCCGCGATGCCGGCCTTGGTCAGGGCGTTGAAGAGGGTGGACTTGCCAACGTTGGGCAGGCCCACGATGCCGCATTTGAGGCTCATGGATTTTCCTTGTCAAACAGCCCCTGGCAGCACCTGGCCGACACGGCGTGGCCGAAGCACCCGACATGCGCGGTCGAACGGGGGGCGGGAGATGCCGCGCTGGCGCGAAGGAACCGCCCTTCAGGCGCCGGGGCAACGGAAGCCGATTGTACTCAGCCCCCCTCGCGTCGCGCCTGTTCGCGCACCCACTGCGAGAAGGCCTCCACGGCAGGCGTGCTCGCCGCCGAGCGCAGGCGACAGAGATAGTAGCCGCGCCCGGTGCTGGCACTGCCCGGCACGGGCATGACCAGACGCCCGCTGGCCAGGTCGGCCTCGACCATGCAGCGCTGGACCACTGCCACGCCCATGCCGGCGCGGGCCGCCTCGATCAGGTTCATGACCAGATCGAACCCCGTGCCGCGCCAGCGCGGCGGCAGCCGCCCACCCGCGGCCTCGACCCACATCGTCCAGTTGTCGGGGTAGTTGCTGTGGTACAGCAGCGGACATCGCAGCAGGGCATCCAGGCTGTCGGCGCTGCGAGCCAGCGCGGGGGAACACACGGCCACAATCTCGCGGCCGACAAGATACTGCGCCGCCACCTGCCGCGGCCAGTGCCGGCCGGCGCGCCCCTTGAGCGCGACCCACAGGTCCACGTCGCTGCGCGTGAAATCCTCGTCGTGGTGGTACTGGCGGAACTCGATCTCGATCTCGGGGTGCCGGCGCCGGAAGTCTTCCAGGCGCGGCAGCAGCCAGAGATTGCCCAGGCTGGGAACCACCGACAGCCGCAGGCGCTGCACTTCGGGTTGCGCCCGGAACCGCCCCGCCACGGCCTCCAGCGCCGCGACCGGCCCTTCCACCTGGCGGCGCAGCTCGGCCCCCGCCGGCGTCAGGCGCACTCCGTTGACCGTGCGGTCCAGCAGCTGGACACCCAGGCGCGACTCCAGCCGGGCCACGGCGCGGCTCACCGCCGCCTGCGTGACACACAACTCGTCAGCCGCACGATGGAAGTTGCCGTGCCGGGCAACGCCCAGAAAGGCATGGAGTTCCACCAGGGACGGGCTTCGGATGCGCATGACACTGATTACATCATGTCATCATCGAAGCCGGAAATGTCGTTTGCACGTGACAGGCTGATTTCCTACGCTGCGACTTCCACTTCCCCTTGAGGAGACCCGCCATGAAGATCAAGAACCTGATGTGCGCCGCGCTCACCGTGGCGGCCACAATCGCCGCGGGCGGCGCCCACGCCCAGGCCGCCTACCCGAGCCGCCCGATCAAGCTGATCGTCCCGTTCGCGCCCGGTGGCTCGACCGACATCGCCGCCCGTCTGGTGGCCGAGTACACCACCCGCGAGATCGGCCAGTCCGTCGTGGTCGAGAACAAGCCCGGCGCCGGCGGCTCCACCGGCATGGAATTCGTCGCCCGCTCGCCGGCCGACGGCTACACCCTGGGCATGGCCACGGTCAGCACGCACGGCGCCAACCCGGCGGTCTACGGCAGCAAGCTGCGCTATGACCCGGTGAAGGACTTCGTGCCCGTCACCAACGTCGCGACCACGCCCAGCGTCTTTGCCGTGCACCCGAGCACGCCGGCCAAGACGATGCAGGAGTTCATCGCGCTGGCGCAGGCCAATCCGGGCAAGTACTCGTTCGCCTCGCCGGGCGTGGGCTCGCTGGGCCACGCCAACATCGAACACTTCATGTACCTGGCCAAGATGGAGCTGCTGCACGTGCCCTACAAGGGCGCGGGCCAGGCCATGAGCGACGCCCTGGCCGGCCAGGTGAACGCCATCACCGACAACCTGCCCTCGGCCCTGCCGAACATCCAGGCCGGCAAGCTGCGCGCGCTGGCGGTGCTGGCCGACAAGCGCTCGCCCGCGCTGCCCGACGTGCCCACCTATGGCGAACTGGGCTTTCCCCAGATGGGCAATGGCGGCTGGTTCGGCGTGGTCGCCCCCGCCGGCACGCCGCCCGAAGCGGTGAGCAAGCTCAATGCCGCCATCCACAAGGCCATGAAGAACCCCGACTTCGTGAAGAAGATGGACGACCTGGGCGCGACGCTGATTCCGGGCACGTCCGAGGAATTTGCCCAGCAGATCCGCCAGGCCATGGAGCGTTACGAGCGCGTGGCCAAGGTCGCCAAGATTTCGCTGGACTGAGCGCATGCCCCTGGAGAAGCCGTTCACGCTGCAACGTCCCGTCGGCGAGCCCGTGCCGCTGGTGTGCGATTCGCCCCACAGCGGCACCGACTACCCGGCGGACTACGACCACGCCGTGCCGCGGGCGCTGCTGCGGCGCGGCGAGGACACCCACGTGGACGCCCTGTGGGCGGCGGTGCCCTCGGTGGGGGGCCATCTGCTGGCCGCCCACTTCCCCCGCACCTATGTGGACTGCAACCGCTCGGAGGACGACCTCGATCCGGACCTGCTCGACGGGCCGTGGCCGACGCCGCTGAACCCGGGCGAGAAGACCCGCCTGGGCTACGGGCTGGTGTGGCGCAACATCGATGCGAAGACGCCCATCTACGACCGCCGCCTCACGGTGGCCGAGGTGCGCTCGCGCATCGAGGGCTGCTACCGCCCGTACCACCAGACGCTGTCGCGCTGCATCGAGGAAACCGCCCAGCGCTTCGGTGCCGTCTGGCACCTGAACCTGCACTCCATGCCCAACGACGCCTACGAGCGCCTGGGCATCCGGAGCGACCACCCGCTGGCCGACTTCGTGCTGGGCGACCGTGACGGCACGACCTGCGAGCCGGCCTTCGTGGACCTGGTGGAAGCCGAACTGCGTTCACGCGGCTACACCGTGGCGCGCAACGACCCGTACAAGGGCGTGCAGCTGATCGCCCGCATCGGCCAGCCGGCGCTGCGCCGCCACAGCCTGCAGATCGAGATCCGCCGCCCCATCTACATGGACGAGGTCACGCGCGAGCGCAACGCGGGCTTCGACACCGTGCAGCGCGACCTGGGCGAGGTGGCGGCCGTGCTGGCACGCTACGTGCGCGAGCAGGCCGCCGGCTGAGCCGCGCCCGGCTTCAGGGGGTCACTCGAAACGCCAGTCCGCCCCGACGGGCTGGCCCACACGCAGGATCACACCGTCGCCCTCGAGCATGATGGCATTCATGCCAAAGGTCAGGCGCCCACCCATGCGCGGGTCCTGGCGCGAGACCTGCAGGGCATCGGTGACCGCGTGCGATGACAGCGCGGTCTCGGGGTCGATGTCGGGAATCTGGCAGCGCACGCAGGGCTTGACGTTTTCCAGCACGGCGGTGCCGCCTTCCGCGGCGACGCGCCAGCGGCCGATGCGGTCCTCGTCGTGCGCCTCGACACCGCCGAGCACCACATTGGGCCTGAAACGCCGCTGGTCGATCGCCGGCGCACCGGCGGCCTCCAGACGGCTGTTGAAGCTCGCCACCGACGCCTCGCTGGTCACCAGCAGGCCGAAACCGTCGGCAAACTGCGTGACCGACTCGCGGCCACCGGTCCATTCCGGGTCGCACAGGCGCCGCACTTCGGGATCGAAGCGCACCAGACGGAGCTGGCGCAGATTCCCGGGCGCGTCCGGGCCGAGGAAATCGCTGAACCACTGGGCGGCCACGTCACCCATGTCCCAGGCATCGACCTCGTCGTCCCAGACCTTCACGCGGCGCGGGAATTCGGCCGCCTCCAGCGACAGGTGCAGTGCCAGCATGCCCGGCGCGCGCAGCACGAGCTGCCCCATGCGGAAGGCCGGCTGGATGAGTGCCATGCGCGGCAAGTCACGCTGGGTGACGAAGTTGCCCTGGGCATCGACCACCATCCAGGCGCGATCCCAGGCGAGACCGGTCGGGGTGAGCTCGGCTTCGGTCACGGACAACCCGGCGCAGGACTTGACCGGGTAGATCCAGAGTTGGGCAATCGTGGCCTGCACGTCGGCCTGCGAAATATCGGTGTCGGACATGGGTAGGGAAGTCGGATGGATATCGGCAATCGGCAAGAGCCCGCGCCGCCATGGGCGCGCGAAGGCGCTCATTGTGCCCTGCCGCGTGACAGGGCGGGATCGGGTGAACCCGCCACCGAAGCGCGTGTCGCCCTAGAATCCCCAGCATGATTCAGAGCACACCCCGCCCCGGTGCCGAACGCCGGCACGACGTGGTCATCCGGGGCGCCGGGGTGGTTGGACAGACCCTGGCCCTCCTGCTGGCGCGCGAACGCCTGAAAGTGGCCCTCGTCGCCCCGCCGCGTCCGGCCAGCGCCGCGCCCGATGTGCGCGCCTATGCCATCAACACCCTCGGACGCGAAGTCCTGCGTTCGGTGCGTGCCTGGCCCGAAGACGCCGGCCCACAGGCCGATCCGGCACAGGCCGCAGATACCGCCGTCACCCCCGTGACCGCCATGGAAGTGCATGGCGACGGCGAGGGCGAAATCTGCTTCAGCGCGGCCGAACAGGGGGCCGAGGCACTGACCTGGATCGTCGACGTGCCGGCGCTGGAGCGGCGACTGGCCCATGCGGTGCATTTCCAGGGCAGCATCGACGTGCTCGAACAGGAGCCAGGCCAGCCGGCGGCACTGACCGTGGTCTGCGAAGGGCGGCGCAGCCGCACCCGCGAGGAGCTGGGCATCGACTACGACTCGCACCCCTACCCCCACAAGGCCATCGCCGCGCGCCTGACCTGCGAACAGGGCCACGGCGGCGTGGCGCGCCAGTGGTTCACGGGCAGCGAGATTCTGGCGCTGCTGCCGCTGGGCGGACCACAGGGGAACTCGGTGGCGCTGGTGTGGTCTCTGGAGACAGCACAGGCGGAACACTGGCTGCAACAGCCCCCCGAGACACTGGCCACGGCCGTGCAGGAGCGCTGCGGCGGCGTGCTGGGCGCGATGCGGATGCAGGGGCCGGCGCAGGCCTGGCCTCTGGAGCTGGCACGGGCGCGGCGCTGGATCGCATCCACCGGGCGCGGCGGCGTGGTGCTGGCCGGCGATGCCGCCCACGCCATGCACCCGCTGGCGGGGCAAGGTCTGAACGTGGGCCTGGCCGACGTGGCCGAGCTGGCCCGGATATTGCGTCAGCGGGAAGCCTGGCGCAGCGTGGGCGACACGCGGCTGTTGCGGCGCTACGAGCGCGCACGTCAGGCCGACGTGCAGCTCATGGGCTGGCTGACCGACGGCCTGTTCGGCCTGTTCTCGCTGGCAGACAGCCGTGTACAGGCGCTGCGAAACTGGGGCATGTCGGGGGTGAACCACCTCGGCCCGCTCAAGCACTGGCTGGTTCGCCAGGCCATGGGCCGACCGGTCCAGGCCGACTGATTTTTTTCGTCCAACCAACACCATGACCCGACTCATCCGAACCTGCCTGCTGGCCCTGCTGACCGGCCTCTCGATCGGCGCCGCCACCGCGCAGGAAGCCGTCATCCGCAAGAACCTGGCCGAGCGGCTGCCCAATCTGCCCAAGATCGACGAGATCTCGAAGACGCCCATGGAGGGCGTGTACGAAGTCCGCTTCAATGACAGCGAGATCTTCTACACCGACGCCAGCGGCAACTTCATCATCCAGGGCAACCTGATCGACACGCGCGCCCGCGTGGACCTGACCGAGCAGCGCATCGAGCGCCTGACCGCGGTGAACTTCAAGGAGCTGCCGTTCAAGGACGCCTTCACCATCGTGCGCGGCAACGGCAAGCGCAAGCTGGCGGTGTTCGAGGATCCGAACTGCGGCTACTGCAAGCGCTTCGAACGTGACCTGGCCAAGATCGACAACGTGACCATCCACGTCTTCCTCTACCCCATCCTGGGCCAGGACTCGCTGGTCAAGTCACGCCAGATCTGGTGCGCCAGGGACAACAAGGAAAAGGGCAAGGTGTTCGTCGACTGGATGGTGCGCGACGTGCCCATTCCCAAGGCCGCCGAGTGCGATGTCGCCGCCCTGCAGCGCAACGTCGAGTTCGGCCGCAAGATGCGCATCAACGGCACGCCCACCATGTTCTTCGCCGACGGCACCCGTGTGCCGGGCGCGATCGACCAGGCCCGCATTGAACAGCTGCTGGCCAACGCCGACAAATAAGCCCATCCCCCATGACATCCGCCCGTTCACCTCGCACGGCGGCGGTGCACTTTCGCGTTGCCGCGCCCGCCCCCCACAACCACCTGTTCGCGGTCGACATGGAGATCGCGCGGCCGGCCGCGCGCCAGCGCCTGAGCCTGCCGGTCTGGATTCCAGGCAGCTACCTGGTGCGCGAATTCTCGCAGCACCTGCAGGGGCTGCGCGCCACCCAGGGCGGCCGGCCGGTGGCATTGAAGCAGGTGGCCAAGAACGCGTGGGTGGCCGAGGCAGACCCGAAACGCCCGCTGCGCCTGACGTACGAGGTCTATGCCTTCGACGCGTCGGTGCGCACGGCGTTTCTGGACCAGGATCGCGGGTTCTTCAATGGCACCAGCCTGTGCCTGCGCGCGGTCGGCCTGGAGGCAGAGCCCCATGCGCTGAGCATCGATGCCGCCGGCTTGCCCGATGGCTGGTCGGTGGCGACGGGCCTGACCGCCCATGGCACCGATGACCGTGGCTGTGGCCGCTATCTGGCGCAGGACTACGACGAGCTGGTCGATTGCCCGGTGGAACTGGGGCCGTTCTGGAGCGGCAGCTTCGAGGCCTGCGGCGTGCCGCACCGCTTCGTGGTCAGCGGTGCGCCGGCGGCATTTGACGGCGAGCGCCTGCTGGCCGACACGCGCCGCATCTGCGAGGCCGAGATCCGCTTCTGGCATGGCGACGGCCAACCGCCGTTTTCCAGTTACCTGTTCATGCTGCGCGCCACCGGCGACGGCTACGGCGGGCTGGAACACCGCAACTCGACCGCACTGATCTGCCAGCGCAGCGACCTGCCCCTGAAATCGAACAAGGCCAAGGCGAAGCCCGCCGCGCTGAAAGCCACCGACGGCTACACCACGCTGCTGGGCCTCATCAGCCACGAGTATTTCCATGCCTGGAACGTGAAGCGCCTGCGCCCGGCCGAGTTCGCACGCTACGACTACGACCAGGAAAACTACACCCGGCTGCTGTGGTTCTTCGAGGGCTTCACCAGCTACTACGACGACCTGTTCCTGCGGCGCGCCGGCCTGATCAGCGACGCGACCTACCTTCAGCTGCTCATGCGCAACCTGAACCAGGTGCTGCAGACGCCGGGACGCCAGCTGCAAAGCGTCGCGCAGGCCAGCTACGATGCCTGGATCAAGTACTACCGCGTCGGCGAGAACACGCCCAACGCGACCGTCAGCTACTACAGCAAGGGCGCCCTGGTGGCCCTGTGCCTGGACCTGACCCTGCGCCGCGAGGGCCACGCGACGCTGGACGACGTGATGCGCGAGCTGTGGGCCCGCACCGGCGGTGGCCCGATGAAGGAAGCGGATGTGGCGCGCGCCCTCAAGCGCCTGGGCCGACGCGACTATGCGGCGGAACTGGCCGCCTGGGTGCACGGCACCGGCGACCTGCCGGTTGTCGAGCTTCTGCAAGCGCATGGTGTCAAGACGGAGACGGAGATGGCACCGCTGGCGCAGCAACTGGGCCTGCGCGTGGCTGATGGCAATGGCACCATCACCATCCGGTCGGTGCTGCGTGGCGGTGTCGGCGAACAGGCCGGCCTGGCATCGGGCGACGAATGGCTGGGCATCGAACTGCCGCCGGCGCGCCGCGGCGTCTCCGCCGAGGCCTGGCGTCTGCGCAAGCTCGACGAACTGCCGGGCCTGCTCGGCCCGCAGCGGCGTTTCACGGCCGTGGTTTCGCGCGACCGCCGGCTGCTGCGGTGCCCCGTGACACTGGGTGATGACGTGCTGTCTTGCAAGCTGTCGCCGGGCAACAGCAACGACGCCCTGCACGCCTGGCTGACCGCATGAAAGTCCTTCTCCGTCATCGCCCGGACCAGGGCAATCTGCGCAGCATCACCTCCATGCTCGTGGCGGTGATGTTCTTCGCGTGCATGGACGCGGTGCTCAAGGCACTGTCGCCCCACTATCCGCCGCTGCAGATCGCGTGCATGCGCGGCATCACCGCGCTGCCGCTGGTGCTGGCCTACGTGCACTGGCGCGGTGCCTGGCACAAGCTGCGCGGCCTGCGCTGGTCGCTGCACCTGCTGCGTGGCGCATTGGGGGTGTCCATGCTGGTCATGTTCACGCTCGGCGTTCGCCAGCTGCCGCTGTCGGCTGCCTACACGATCTTCTTCATCGCGCCGCTGCTCATCACGATGCTGTCGGTGCCTGTGCTCAAGGAGCGCGTGCCGCGCGCGCACTGGTGGGCCATCGGCTTAGGTTTCATCGGGGTGGTGGTGGCGCTGCGACCCAGCGGCAGTGAACTGCAGTCGGGGCTGGCCACCGTGGGCGGACTCTCGCTGGTGCTGGCCGCGCTGTGTTACGCCGTGACCGCCATCGCCGGACGGCTGCTCAGCCGCACCGACAGCCTGGAATCCCTGATCCTGACCATGATGGTGTTCATCGCTGTCGGTTCGGGCATCCTGGCCGCCCCGGGCTGGGTCCCGGTATCGGCCAGCCACGCCTGGCTGCTGGTGGCGCTGGGCATCACGGGCTTCGTGGGGCAGCTGGCGATCAACGACGCCTTCCGCCACGGTCAGGCCAGCGCCGTGGCGCCCTTCGAGTACACCGCACTGGCCTGGGCGGTGGGACTGGACTGGCTGGTCTGGCAGACCCTGCCGGGCATGCACACCTGGATCGGCGCGGTCATCATCATCGGCAGCGGCCTCTACATCGTGCGCCACGAGCAGCGCATCAGCCAGGTGCACGCCAGCGCAGAGCATCCCTAGCGGTCCGCATTCCGGCGGGAGGCGTGGAAACGATCCCGCCGCCGGGCCGCCCCAAGGCAGAACCAGCCTCTTCAGCGGCCAGCCGCGGGACGTGGGCGCCCTATTTTTGTGGCCACATCACGCCGGTGTCGGTGAGAATCGCGTCCAGCGGCACGTCGTGCGGTTCCGGCTGCAGGCCGGGAACGTGGCCGAAGCCGTAGGACAGCCCCACGGTGAAGGGTTTGGGCCTCAGGCTGGCGAGCGTGCGGTCGTAAAAACCGCCTCCATAGCCAAGACGGTACCCGCCAGGGCCGAAGCCGACACAGGGCACGAAGATCAGCGTGGGCTGGATGATCTCGGTGTCCTTGGGTTTCGGGATGCCGAAGGCGTCCTCCTCCATCGGGCAGCCGGGGTACCAGCTGTAAAAGGTCAGGGTCTTGTCGATCTTGTTGACCACCGGCAGGCCGATGCGGCGGTGGCGTGCCGCACTCTGCGCATCCTCTTCCAGCCCGGCCTCCTGCCAGCGGAACAGCGCGGGCAATGGGTCGAACTCGCCCTTGATGGGCCAGTAGGCGCCGATGACGGTGTCTGGCCGGTCGATCAGCCACACCCGCATCACGCGCTGCAGCAGATCATTGCGCCACGCCCGGTCGGACAGCGACTGTCGCTTTTCGATCAGGCTCTTGCGCCATAGTGCCTTCTGGCTGGCGGATTCGGCTGCGCCCTGCGTCGGAGCGGGAACATGCTGACCGTTGTCGGTGTCCATAATCAGATGATGAATCGCATGCGATGGATACGTGTTGCCTTGGCCATTATGGCCGCGCTCGTGCTGGGCAGCCCTGCTCTGGCGCAAACAACGGCCGAATCGGCCCTGCTCGAGATGCGCGAGGCCTTCCGCCGCAACCAGCCTGAGCGTCTGCAGCAGCTGCTGCCATTGGTCAGCGGCCATGCGCTGGAACCCCTGGCGTTGTACTGGACGATGCGCCGGCAGCTGGAAACCGCAGCGCCCGAGACCATTCGCGCCGCGTTGGACCGCATGGCGGGCAGCTACTGGGAGGACCGGCTGCGCAACGACTGGCTGCTGCACCTGGGCAAGACGCGCGACTGGGCCCGCTTCGAGGCCGAGCGCCCGCTGTTTCGCATGAACGATGACCGCCAGGTACGCTGCTACGGCCTGCTGCTGGATGCCGCCGCCTCGCGCTTGCCGGCGCAGGCCGCCGCCGAGG
>JAEZLX010000121.1 GCA_023415035.1 Pseudomonadota bacterium
GTCTGGCGGAGGCGGGTCTGGGCCTGGCGGTGGTGACGGTGGCCCTGCGGCCGCTGATACAGTGGCGCCGGCTCGTTGTCAAACCCATCGGGCGACCCTCGATCACGCGTTCGCTGCTCCTGCTCCGGCGGCCCGACCGCTCGCCGAGCCCGTCCGTCATTGCGTTCCGTGAACTGATCCTGGGCCGCCGCCAGGGATGAGGGGCATCAGCGGTTGGCCACGCCGCTGACCACATGGCCGGCGGGCACGTGCTGCGCCGCGGATTCGATGTGGCCGGTCTGGTCGTCGAAAAAGAAATCGGGCTGAAACTCGCGCAGGAACTCGCCCTTGGGCAGGCCACCCAGGAACATCGCCTCGTCCACTTCGATGTTCCAGTTCATCAGGGTGCGGATCGCGCGCTCGTGCGCCGGCGCGCTGCGTGCGGTGACGAGCGCCGTGCGGATTCGCATGCTGCTCGTCCCCTCGGCCTGCAGGCGGTGCAGGGCCTCGAGCACCGGCTTGAACGGGCCGCTGCCCAGCGGCAGGCTGGCATTGGCCGACTCGTGTTCCTGGAAGGCCGACAGCCCCTTGGCCTGATAGACCTGTTCGGCTTCGTCCGAAAACAGCACGGCATCGCCGTCGAACGCGATGCGCACCTCGTTCGGATGGGCGTCGCTGGCCCTGACCGACTGCGGGTACACGTGCGCGGCCGGAACGCCCGCCTCAAGCGCCGCACGCACGTCGGCCTGGTGCGCCGAGAGAAACAGGTTGGCGCGCAGGGGCCGCAGGTAGCGCCATGGTGGTGCTCCGCGCGTGAAGCTGCCGCGCTCGATGGGCAGGCCATAGTGCTGGGCGGACCGGAACACGCGCATGCCCGAGACCGGGTCGTTGCGCGAGAGGATCACCACCTCCACCCGCTGCGCCTGCTGGTCGTTGAAGGCCAGCAGCTTGTGCACCAGCGAGAACGCCACCCCAGGCGGAGCGGGCTGGTCCAACCTCTCCAGCTGCAGACGCATGTAGGCGAGGTCGTCGCCCTTTTCGAACTCGCGGTTCTCCTCCTCGAAATCGAACAGCGCGCGCGAGGAGATCGCCACCACCAGCTTGCCATCCAGTGTCACCGCCATGGATCACCTTCCTAGGTCACGAGCTGGTTGAGCTGCATGATCGGCAGCAGCACCGCCAGCACGATGAGCATCACGACGATGCCCATGCCCACGATGAGCAGGGGCTCCAGGATCGTGGCCAGGTGCATCGCCCGCCGCTGCACCTCGGCCGAGAGCTGCGACGCCGCGCGTTGCAGCATGGTCGGCAACTGACCTGTCTGCTCGCCCAGCCTCGCGAACATCGCCACCAGCGGCGGAAAGCGCCGCTTGCTGCCGATGGCTGCGGCCAGCGGCGCGCCCTCGCGCACCAGCACCAGCGCGTCCAGCGCGTCGGCCTGCATGGCCTTGTTGGACAGGGTGTCGGCAGCTGTCTGCAGGGCGCGCAGGATGGGCACGCCCGCTCCGGCGAGCATGGCCAGCGTGCCGCAAAAGCGCGCGGCGTTGTAGCCGCGAGAAAGTCGCCCGACCAGCGGCAGGCGCAGCCAGGCCGCGTCCATCTTCAGCCGCAGGGGGGGGCGCCGCCGCGCCAGCAGAACGGCGCCCGCGACCAGCAGCAGCACGGCCAGCATCCACCATCCGTACGAGCGCACGGCCTCGCTCACGCCCATCATCAGCCGGGTGAGCAGGGGCAATGCGCGCTGGCTTCCCGCGAACACACCGGCCACCTGCGGAACCACATAGGTGACGAGGAACACCACGATCGCCAGCGCGATCACGCTCACGATCGCCGGATACAGCGCGGCGGCGGTGACCTTGTTGCGCAGCGCCTCGCGCGACTCCATGTCGTCTGCCAGGCTCTCCAGCACGGCGCCGAGCTGCCCGCCCTGCTCGCCCGCGGCGATGACGGCGGTGTAGGTGCTCGAAAAATCCTTCGGGTATTGCGCCAGGGCGCGCGCGAAGCTGGCACCGGCGTTGACCTCGGCACGCAGCGAGGCCAGCAGCCGCTGCTGCGCGGGGTCTTCCGCCTCATCGGTCAGCGCCGCCAGTGCGCGTTCCAGCGGCAGGCCCGCCGACACCAGCCCGGCCAGCTGGCGGGTCCAGATCGTCAGCGCCGTGTTGTTGAACGCACCGCCACCCCAAAGGGTCAGGTTCCAGCCCTGGCCGCCCCGGGCAGCCGCGGTGGCTGCCGGTTCGACCGACAGCGGGATCAGCGAACGCTCGCGCAGCATGCCGCGCGCGGCGCGCACGGTGTCGGCGTCGATCACGCCCTTGTGCGTCGTTCCCTGGGCGTCCAGCGCCTCGAATGCGTAGGCCGGCATCTCAGTGATCCATGGCGCTAAGCGCCATCCACATCGCATGAAACAGGGTCACGGCCCCCGGCACACCACGGGACCGGCTGGGTCGGGCCGTTGGTGCGGTCCCCCTCCGGCCGACGGCCAGAGCGGAGGAAGACGCGAAGCGGCGCAGGGGTTGCTGCATGTCAGTCCCGCGTCACGCTCAGCACTTCTTCCAGCGAGGTGAGGCCCGCCTCGACCAGACGCTGGCCGTCGGCCCGCATGGGCTGCATGCCGTTGGCCATCGCGGCGGCGGCGATCTCGGCCTCGGACGCGCGGTTGTGCACCAGCGCGCGGATGGCGTCGTCGGCCACCAGCAGCTCGTAGATGCCGGTGCGGCCCCGGTAGCCGGTGCGGTTGCAGTGCTCGCAGCCCACCGGATGCCAGCGTCCCGCGTCATCCTGGCGTCGGCAGTCCGGGCACAGGCGTCGCACCAGACGCTGCGCGAGCACGCCCAGCAGAGAGCTCGACAGCAGAAAGGGCTCCACGCCCATGTCGGTCAGACGCGTCACGGCGCTGGGCGCGTCGTTGGTGTGCAGCGTGGCCAGCACCAGGTGGCCGGTGAGCGAGGCCTGGATGGCGATCTGCGCGGTCTCGAAGTCGCGGATTTCGCCGATCATGATGACATCCGGGTCCTGGCGCAGCAGGGCGCGCAGGGCCCGCGCGAAGCTCAGGTCGATCTTCGCATTGACCTGCGTCTGCCCGATGCCCGCCAGCTCGTACTCGATCGGGTCTTCCACCGTCATGATGTTCAGCTGCGCGGCATCGAGCTGTTGCAGCGAGGCGTACAGCGTGGTGGTCTTGCCCGAGCCGGTCGGCCCGGTCACCAGCACGATGCCA
>JAEZLX010000213.1 GCA_023415035.1 Pseudomonadota bacterium
CCCGCCGACATCGCGCGTGGCGACTGGGCCACGATCGCAGACTGGACACCTGCCCAACAGCTGGACACGCTGCAAAAGCTCTGCCACGATCTGCAATCGGTGACGTCCGGTGGCCATGCCCGCTATTTCGATGCCGCCAGGCTGCCCGGACCGGTCCATCCCTGGCGCCTGTCGGTCTGGGCCAAGGAGCTGATGGATGCCGCCCGCACTGTCGAGCATCCGTTCCAGGCGGCATTGTTGCAACAGGCCTGGGCAGCACGTGCCCAACGAGCACTTACGCGCTACACTCAACGTTCATGAGCACCGTACCGTCGTCGTCAGCGCCGAGACCCAGTGTCATCCAGCTCTCCATCAAGGAGAAAGGGGCCCTGTACGCTGCCTACATTCCCCTCTTCGCCGACGGTGGCATCTTCATCCCTTCCACGCGCGACTACCGACTGGGTGATGATGTCTATGTGCTGCTTAGCCTGCCAGACGATCCCCAGCGTTACCCGGTGGCCGGCAAGGTGGCCTGGGTGACGCCGCCGAAGGCCGCCGGTGGCCGCACGCAGGGCGTGGGCATACGTTTCCCGTCCGACGAGAAGTCGCGCCAGCTCAAGACCAAGATCGAGGAGATCCTGGGCGCGCACCTGGCCTCGGACCGGCCGACCCAGACCATCTGAGTGTCCCTGCACCGCGGCCAGGTGGCGGCCGTGCACTACCATCCCGCATCCGGGATGATTCCGTCACATGTTTACCGATTCGCACTGCCACCTCACGTTTCCTGAACTGCAGGAGGACTTTCCGTCCGTCCTGAATGCCATGGCCGATGCCCGCGTCGACCGGGCCCTGACCATCTGCTGCACCATCGAAGAATTCGAAGCGGTGCATGGCCTGGCGATGGCACACGAGAACCTGTGGGCGACGGTGGGCGTGCACCCCGACAACGAGGATGTGCACGAGCCGGGCGTTGATGAGCTGATGGCACTGGCTGCGCGCCCGAAGGTCATCGGCATCGGCGAGACAGGGCTTGACTACTACCGCCTCAACGGCCGCACCGTGGAAGACATGGCCTGGCAGCGCGAGCGTTTTCGCACACACATCGAGGCCGCCCGCCGAACCGACATGCCGGTGGTGGTACACACCCGCAGCGCCTCGGACGACACGCTGGACATGCTGCGCCGGCATGGGGGTTTTGTCGCGGGCGACGACCCGCTTGATGGTCTGCCCCGGCTGCGCGGCGTTCTCCACTGCTTCACCGAAACGCAGGAAGTGGCCCGCGCCGCGCTGGACCTGGGTTTCTACATCTCGTTTTCCGGGATCGTGACTTTCCGCAACGCCGCCGACCTGCGCGAGGTGGCGCGGATGGTGCCGATGGACCGTCTCCTGATCGAGACCGACAGCCCCTATCTGGCACCGGTGCCGTATCGCGGCAAGACCAATTCGCCGGCGCTGGTGCCGTACGTGGCCGCCTGCATCGCCGAAGTCAAAGGCCTGCCGGTGGAAGAGGTCGCCGAGATCACCAGCCGCAATTTCGACGAGCTTTTCCGCCCTTCACGGCAGCAATAGAACTTGATGCATAACATGAAGTTTGTCAAAAATCATATTGTTTTTTATGCATTTTTCTGCTTCATGACATCGTTGCTTGCCGACGACGCAGGGACGCTGTTTCAGTCGGCGATCCGCGATGACGAGTCGGCGGCCATCGCGCTGGCCCTGCGCGGCGCCGATCTGAACCGCCGCAACGAGAAGGGGGAGCACGCGCTGCTGGTGGCCATCCGGCATGGCTCGAGCAAGGTGGCCAACTTCCTGGTCCGGCAGAACGTGGTCGATGTCAACGCCAAGAGCCCGGCCGGGGAAACGCCGTTGATGCTGGCAGCGATCCGTGGCGATCTGCCGCTGGCCCGTCGGCTGGTCGTGGACCGCAAGGCCGAGGTCAACCAGCCCGGATGGACGGCGCTGCATTACGCGGCCAGCAGCAAGGCGCCCGCCAGCCCGGAGATCGTGCGCCTGCTGCTCGAGCATCACGCCTACATCGACGCCGAATCACCCAACCGGACCACGCCGCTGATGATGGCGGCCCAATACGGGCTTCCCGAGGTGGTGGCGCTGCTACTGGAGGAGGGGGCCGATCCCACGCTCAGAAACGACAAAGGCCTGACCGCGATCGACTTCGCGCGTATGGCCCGCCGTGAGGCGGATGCCGAACGGATCGCGGCGGCCATCCGTGCGCGCCAGCCCGCAGGCCGCTGGTAATGGGCATGGCAATACCTGTCCCGAAGGTGACAGGACAGGGGCTTTTCGGCATGAGTAGGTGTAACCCACATGCCGGCGACCTTTCAGCGCCCTGACAATCCGGGTGGTTTTGTTTACACCAAACGAGGAGATTTCCGTGGCAATAGCCAGCCAGAAAGACTTTTACTCGGGGTTGTTGTTCATCGCCGCTGGCGGTGGCTTCGCCTTGGGGGCACGTGAATACGAAATTGGCGATGCGGCCCGTATGGGTCCGGGCTACTTCCCATTCCTGCTCGGCATCCTGCTGGCCGTTCTGGGGGTGGTCATCACCTTCAACGCGCTGCGCAAGGGGCCCGAGGACGGGGACCCCATTGGCAAGTTTGCCTGGCGACCGCTGCTTTTCATCCTGGGTGCCAACCTGGCTTTCGGTGCGCTGATGGTCGGTGTCCCGTCTCTGGGCATTCCCCAGTTCGGTCTGATCATTGCCATCTACGGCCTCGTGTTCATCTCCAGCATGGCCCGCAAGGAGTTCACCTGGAAGAAGGACTTCAAGGAAGTGGTGATCTTGGCCACCGTGCTGGCGGTGGGCAGCTACGTGTCTTTCGTCTACCTCCTGAACCTGCAGTTCCCGGTCTGGCCTGCATTCACGAGCAACTGATCCGGGAGCAAGAACAACATGGAACTGTTTGACAATCTGGCCCTCGGTTTCGGGGTTGCCTTCACTTTTCAGAACCTGCTGTACGCGCTGCTCGGCTGTCTGCTGGGCACGCTGATCGGTGTTCTGCCCGGTCTGGGCCCGGTGCCCACCATCGCGATGCTGCTGCCCGTGACCTACGGGCTGCCGCCGGTGTCCGCCCTCATCATGCTGGCGGGCATCTATTACGGTGCCCAGTACGGCGGTTCGACCACGGCCATCCTGGTGAATCTGCCGGGCGAGTCGTCCTCGGTGGTGACCGTGATCGACGGCTACCAGATGGCCCGCAAGGGCCGGGCAGGCCCGGCGCTGGCCGCGGCAGGTATCGGCTCGTTCATCGCCGGTTCCGTGGGCACGGTGGTGATTGCCTCCTTCGCGCCGCCGCTGACCGAAGTGGCCCTGAAGTTCGGCCCGGCCGAGTACTTCTCGCTGATGGTGCTGGGTCTGATCGGTGCCGTGGTGCTGGCCTCCGGCTCGCTGATCAAGGCCGTGGCCATGATCCTGCTGGGTCTGCTGTTCGGCCTGGTGGGTACCGACGTGAACTCCGGCGTGGCTCGCTACAGCTTCGACATTCCCGAGCTGACCGACGGCATCAACTTCATCGTGATTGCCATGGGTGTGTTCGGCTACGGTGAAATCATCTCCAACCTGTCGCAGTCTGAAGAAGACCGCGAGGTGTTCACCTCCAAGGTCACGGGCCTGATGCCCACGGCCGAAGACTTCAAGCGCATGCTGCCGGCCATTCTGCGTGGTACGGCACTGGGCTCGGCGCTGGGTATCCTGCCTGGTGGCGGCGCGCTGCTGTCCTCGTTCGCGGCCTACACAATCGAGAAGAAAACCAAGCTCAAGCCCGGTGAAGTGCCGTTCGGCCAGGGCAACATCCGTGGTGTGGCCGCTCCCGAGTCCGCCAACAACTCCGGTTCGCAGACGTCGTTCATCCCGCTGCTGACGCTGGGTATTCCACCCAATGCCGTGATGGCGTTGATGGTCGGTGCCATGACCATCCACAACATCCAGCCGGGCCCGCAGGTCATGACCAGCAACCCCGAGCTGTTCTGGGGCCTGATCGCCTCGATGTGGATCGGCAACCTGATGCTGATCGTGCTGAACCTGCCGATGATCGGTATCTGGATCAAGCTGCTGACCGTGCCGTACCGCTGGCTGTTCCCGGCCATCGTTCTGTTCTGCGCGATCGGCGTGTACTCGACCAACAACAACACCTTCGACGTGTGGCTGGTGGCGCTGTTCGGTCTGATCGGCTACATCTTCATCAAGCTCGGTTGCGAACCCGCGCCGCTGCTGCTCGGTCTGATTCTGGGCCCGATGATGGAAGAGTACCTGCGCCGTGCGCTGCTGATCTCCCGTGGTGACTGGTCGGTGTTCGTCACCCGTCCGATTTCCGCCGGCATGCTGGTGGCGGCAGCCCTGCTGCTGGTGGTCGTGCTGATGCCGTCCATCAAGAAGAAGCGCGAAGAAGCCTTCGTGGAAGACTGATGCCCAGGGGCCTGAGGCCCCTTGAGACAGAAGCTGCGGCCCGGCAGACCTCAGTGGTCTGTCGGGCCGCGGTGTTTCCGGCTGCGGGAATGCCGGTGCCGATGTGCGCTCATTTTTCGCTCGCCATGGGCGAAAAACGGTGCTTGTCGTGCCCGCCCGTGCCACGTCCAATCCTCATGATGCGGGTCATCCGGCCGCGCATGGACATGCATCAGGAGGCAGTTTTTGCTAGCGACATCGACACGGGGCCTTGTCACGAGCCCGCATCCCTTGGCCAGCGAAGCCGGCAGGCGCGTGCTGGCAAACGGCGGCAACGCCATCGAGGCCACCCTGGCCATGGCGGCCGTCCTGGCCGTGGTCTATCCTCATTTCACGGGTCTTGGGGGCGACGCCTTCTGGATGATCGCATCAACCGATGGCCGGGTAAGAAACATCTCGGGCATCGGGCAAGCTGCGCAACACTGCCCGGCATATGCCGGATCGATTCCCGTTCGCGGACCGGCAGCGGCGCTGACATCGGCGGCCGCCGTTGACAGCTGGGGCAAGGCGTTCGACGTTTCCCGTCAAGCCTGGGGTGGCCGCCTGAGCTGGCGAGAGCTGCTGGAGCCGGCCATTGTTCATGCACAGGAAGGCGTTGCCGTCTCGCAGTCCCAGCACTTCTGGGCGCAGCAACGCGCATCCGAAATGGCCGGGTGGCCCGGCTTTGCCGATACCTTTCTTTCTTCGTCTGACGTATTGCGCCAGCCGAAGCTGGCCGCCACGCTGACACGCATGGCCGATGCGGGCGCGCGTGACTTCTATGAGGGAGAGACGGCCTGGCGCCTGGCCCAAGGTCTGGCCAAGGCGGGATCGCCACTGACGCTCGCCGACCTGCAGGTCACCCATGCGCGCGAAGAGGAGCCGTTACGTATCCCTTATCGCCAGGGCGAACTGCTGACCTTCGCTCCGCCCACGCAGGGGGTTGCCACCCTGCAGGCGATGGCGATGCTCGGGCATACCGATTTTTCGCGCGTGGAGGAGGGCAGTGCCGACTACTACCACCTGCTGGTCGAGGCGATCAAGCTGGCGTTCATCGACCGTGACCGTTTCGTGGCGGATCCGGACGATGTCGAGGTTCCAGTGGCGCGGCTGCTGGACCCGGAGTACATCCGGAATCAGGCCAAGCGGATTTCGCGTGAACGGGCCCGTGCGTGGCCTCATGTCTTCAAGCATGGTGACACCGTGTTCCTCGGGGCGGCCGACGCGCACGGCAGGGGTGTGGGTCTGCTCCAGACCATCTATTTCGACTGGGGCAGCGGGGTTGTTGCGGGTGACACCGGTGTGCTCTGGCACAACCGGGGCGCCGCCTTCAGCACCGACACACGCCATCCGAACGTGCTCAGGCCCGGCAAGCGCCCCTTCCACACACTGAACCCCGGGGTTTACATGGAGGGCGGGCGCCCGAAGCTGGTCTATGGCACCCAGGGGGCAGACGGACAGCCCCAGACCCTGGTTGCCCTGCTGACGCGCATGATCGACTACGGTTTCGACCCGCTGCAGGCCATGGCCCGGCCGCGCTTTTTGCTTGGGCGGACGTTTTCCGATTCGCGGGATACATTGAAGCTGGAAGCCGATGTGGGGGAGGAAACGCTGCGTTACCTGAGCGCCATGGGACACGAGATTTCCATCATTCCTGCCCAGAGCCCTCTGGCCGGGCAACCTGGCGTGATCCGGCTGGAGGCTGACGGTTTCCTCTCGGGAGCGCACGACCCTCGCAGTGAAGGGTGTGCGCTGGGGGTGTGAACGACGGGCCTGTTCAGGCCCGGGCCATTCAGAGCATCAGGCTCACATGGGCCGAGACCACGCGCCAGCCCTCGGGCATGCGCACCCAGGTCTGGCTCTGGCGGCCGATTCGCGCGTTGCCTTCGCGCCGGAACTCGATGTTGGCCACGGCCATGTCGTTGCCGAAAGTCGTGATCTGGCGGGCGGTGACCGTGCGCTCCAGGTTGCCGGCCGGACGACCCTGACGGAATGCCTTGATCGCGTCGTATCCGTAGAGATTCTCGCCCGCGCCGTAGCGCAGTGTCAGGGGCGAGTTCCAGAACAGCTCGTCAAGCACCGCGACATCGTTGCTGACCAGCGCCTTCTCGTAGGCGTCAAAGACGGCATTGACTTCGGCCAATACCTTGGGGCGATTGATTTCCAGGACAGGGGACACGGGTTCTTTTAGTTCGAATGTCATTTGCCACCCCAGTGGACGAAGCGGCGCTCGGCAAGCAGGAAGATCAGGTTCATGGCGTAGCCCAGCGCGCCGGCGGCGAAGATGGCGGCATACATCTCTGGCATGTCGAAGACCATCTGCGCGTTCATCACACGCTGGCCCAGTCCGTCGGTGGACCCGATGAACATCTCTGCGACGATGACGATCACGAGTGCCAGCGAGACACCCGAGCGCATGCCCACAAAGACCTGCGGCATGGATTCGAGCAGGGTCACGTCGGTCAGCACACGCCAGCGCGGTGCACGCATCACGCGGGCAGCGAGCTGGCGCTGCTTGCGTGCCCCCATCACGCCGTAGGCCACATTGAACAGGATCACCAGCGCCGCACCGAAGGCTGCGACCGCGATCTTGGTTTTCTCGCCCGTGCCGAAGATCACCAGGAATAGCGGGAACATGGCGGATGCGGGCGTGGAGCGGAAGAAGTCGATGGCGAATTCGATCGACTCGTACAGGCGTTGCGAGGCACCCAGGATGATGCCCAGCGGCACGGCGATCACCAGCGCGACGGCAAACGACCCCAGCGTGCGCACGATGGTCTTGAGAAAGTCGTCACCCAGCGTGCCCTCGGTCATGCCGCTCCAGAACGCTTGACCCGCCTCGACGGGGGAGGGCAGCAGCACCGGATCGACGAGCTTGACGGCATGGATGGCGGCCCAGCCGGCCAGCAGCAGGAAGACGCCCAACAGCGGACGAAAACGGTTCAACGACTTCATGCGCGCACCTCGCGTTGGAAGATTTCAAGAGCTCGGGTCTTGGTCTGGACGAAGTCGGGCGTGACCGTGGTGTCGGCGCTGCGGGGGCGCGGCGCGTCAAAGTTCAGACGTTCGGCCACGCGCGTGGGACGCTTGGTCAGCAACAGCACCTCGTCGGCCAGCAGCACGGCCTCGTCCAGATCGTGCGAGACGAGCAGCGTGGTGACTTCCCGCTCCTTGAGCACCTTCTGCAGGATGCCGCGCAGGAACATCACCATCTCGTAGTCCAGCGCTGAGAAGGGCTCGTCGAGGAAGAGCACCTCGGGCTGCACCACCAGCGCCCGCATGATCGAAACCAGCTGCTGCTGGCCGCCCGACATCTGGTAGGGATAGCGGTTGAGGTCGAAGGAGACCCCGAAGCTGTCCACCACCTGGTCCAGCAAGGCCTGGCGTTCGGCCTTGGAGATGTCCAGGAACTGCAGCGGATAGCGGATGTTGTCGATCGCACGCATCCAGGGGAAGACAGCTTCGCGGTAGTTCTGGAACACGTAGCCGATGCGCGTCTCGTGGGCTTCCTTGCCTTCAAAGAGGATCTGGCCGCCGTCGTACAGCAGGATGCCCGAGATCATGTTGATCAGCGTGCTCTTGCCACAGCCGTTCGGACCGAACACCGAGGTTATCTTGCCCTTGGGAATGTCGAGGTCGAAGCCGTCGTAGACGGTGACGCCCTCGAATCGCTTGGTCAGGCCGCGCACGGTGATATGGGTGCCTTCCGGGAACCAGCGGTACTTGTTCTCGGCCGAGGCCGAGGGGGGTGTTGATGTGTCCATCGATGGCATGACGCGCATGTCGTCGCTCCGTGTTGTGAGGCCTGTCAGAAGCCCTTGACCATGGACTTGGCGTCAATCTTGCTCTTGATGACGCCAAAGGATTCGCCCAGATCCAGGAAGGTCTGGAAGTCCTTGAGGTCGGCAGGCGAGAGGTCTTGCGCCAGGACCATGCGCGGCAGCGGCACGGTGGCGGCCAGTTGCGGGGGCACCTTCATGCCGGCCACGAGGTAGCCGCGTGCGCTGCTGTCAGCCTGTGCCTCCTTCACGCTGCGCGCCCAGACGGCGGCGAAGCGCTTGGCGACTTCGGGGTTTTCGCTGATGAACTTGGCCGAGAGCACGGCACCGGTGGCAAAGGCGCTGGCGTCCTTGTTGCCCAGCAGGTGGGTGGCGATGACACCGGTTTCCACACGCTTGCCGATCTTCTGGTCGACGAGGATGGTGGCCGAGGGCTCCAGCGTGTACGCCTGACAGTCGGCCAGGCGCAGGCTCCTGCGCTTTGCCAGCGGATGATCGGGTCGCAGCATGGCGCAAAGCGGCTGGTGAAGCCGGCTGATCACGCGCAAGTCATCACCCGGCGCCGGATCGTGCACCAGCACCAGTTCCACCGTGTCTTGCTCTAGCAGCTGCAGCAGATGATTCGTGACGCCCGACACCACCTGGACCTGGAACTGCACGCCCGGATGCTGTGTCTGGTACTGGACGATGGCGCTGGGGACGAAATCGGTTGCCACCGATTCGGCACAGCCGAGCCGCACCGTGCCACGAACCAGTCCGCGAAGCTGCTCGATCTGCGACTCCGCCGAGCGCAGATCGGACAGAGAGCGTCTCACGGCATGGATCAGAACCTCGCCGGCGGCTGTCGGGCGAACGCCGCGCGGCAAACGCTCGAACAACGGCGTGCCCGCCTGATCCTCAAGCTCAAGGATCATGCGGTTGAGCGCAGTCGAGGCCACATGCAGCTTTTCCGCGGCTTTGCGGATGGAGCCCGCACGGGCAACGGCGTCAAGATAGAGGTAGGCGCGTGGCGGATGTAGCATGACCGGATTTCGGGGAACAACGATGCGGTTCCAGATGCAGGTCCTGTGCCATGGGTTTCATTTACTTTCTACAATGTATATTATGTAAAGTTAAAGGCGCGAGCATTGCAGAGCTTGCCAGCCCTGCGGCCACGGCCAACTGAGCCAGCGGACAAACTGTCCAGCATGAGAACACCGCGACACCTGCCGCCGTTGTCGCTCATGCTCCGCGACATACCGGCCACACAACAAGAAATCGCCCGATACCTGGGCATCAGCACGCGGACACTACGCCGCTACATCACAGAAGATCAAGCACCCCGCGCCGTACTGCTGGCGCTGTTCTGGCGCACCCGCTGGGGAATCTCAGAAATCGAAACAAGAGCGCAGAACGAGGCCGCACGCTGGTTCATGCAGGCAAAGGCGCTGGAGCGCCAAATAGCAAGGCTTCAGGCCAAGATCGAGCGCCTGGAGGCGCTGGGGTCTTTCGGGTCTGCAAACGAACCGCTATTCGCTTGACTCGTGGGGGCCGTTGGCTACCGTGAGGTTGACATGGGGGGGTCGGCACCCCCCATCCCCCCCAGCCCCGCAAGCGGGTCCCCGGTTTGTCTCCAGTGGTCAGCGCTCCACCCTTCCCTCACGCTGGGCAGCGTAGGCCAGCAACGCGGTGTTGTCGTAGCTCACCCGCGAGGGCTCGGAACTGACCATCGGGCCAGGAGGCGGCAAGCCGGTCCTTGCACGTGCAGGTGGGATCAGTTGCGCCCCCGCTGGTGCCTCGGAGCCATCGGGCAGGAAGTCGGGCACATAGCCCCTGTCAGCGTAATCGCGACAGAGCATATCGGGAGTATCAAGCCGGTTCCCGCGCTGGTCATAGCACCGGCAGGCATTGGCCGTGGAAACACAGATCGCCGGGTAAGGCACCCAGGCCGGTTGGGTCAGATGGTCATACCTGGGCGCAGTATGCGGCATTCCATCCTGACGAGGCACGAATTGAGCCTTCCACTCCATTTGCGCCCTCACCCGCTCAGTGATCGAGTTGGGCGCAGAAGCAGGAACAGGCGCAGGCGCGGGAGCTGGAGCTGGGGACGTGCTGGCTGGCTGCTGGCTCGACTGTGCCGGCTGCTTGTTGCCCTTGCTGGTAATGTTGCTCATCAGGTTGGGCCACATGTAGAGCGCCCCGGCCAGGCCAACAACGAACATCCAGAACACGAACGGGAGCCGGCGCTGTTGCTTGGTGTGCACCTTGGCCGAGCGGTAGAGCTGCTGAGCCTTGCGGCTGTAGCGGTATGGGTGCTTGGTGAAGGCGCCCTTGAAGTTCAGCGCGTTGGAGCAGGCATCCCACTCGTACACGATGGCAGCGCCCATCGAGCCGACGCGGCGCATGTGCAGATGCCGGCCCACCAGCGCTCGGACGGCCGGGTCCAGCAGCTGGGGGTTCTGCGTCATGATGATCAGGTCAATGCCATCATGCCGGTGCGTCTCCAGGTACTCGACGGCGGCCGGCTTTTTGCTGCCGGTAGGCCGGTTGGGCCACACACGCTGCACCTCATCGAACACCACCACAGCGCCCGTCGTTTTGTTCTCATGCAGGGCCTGGAGCCATTCGGCGTCGATCAGCTCATGGTCGATGAGCAGGCCGTTGATGTTGCTGTAGATGGTACGCGGATATTCGACGGTGTTGCCGTCCTCGTCCTGACCCTTGACGGTGGTGCCCACCAGCGGCTGAAGGAGCTTATCGACTGTATAGAGGGTCTTGCCGCTACCAGGTGCGCCAGTAATGAGCGTGATCATGAGCTGGTACCAAGAATGCGCGTTGCCTTGGTGATGGTCCAGATAGCAATGCGGGTATTAATGGCACCGAGGACGATGCCCAAGGCGGTGCCGCCGCCAGCGATCTGAAACAGGGCCAGCAAATCTGCACCCATGCCAGTAGCCGAGGACACCAGCACGGACTTGATCTCGCCAATGACCAGATCAAGGCCGGTGATCGTCACGACGCTGAAGCCAAGAGCCAACAAGACCTTGGCCACAAGCGGACCAACAAGGGTAAGGAGCCATGCAGCAAGTGCGGGCATAGGTCAGGCCTCCTTGGTAGCGCCAGAGACAATGAGAATGGCCGCAAACGTCGCCAACAGCACCGCCATTGGGTAAACGTAGGAGGACAGAAGTCCGCAGAAATACCCCATATTGGTAAATGTGATGGAGCGCCCCACGACGTTGACCACCTTGTCTGCGGGACACGCTGCTGATGTGCCCAAAACGTTGTCAGGTGTCCAGCTCAGGGTTTTTGTGGTGCTGGGCATGGGAACATCACCCGGTTCGCCCAGGTTGGCACAGCTGACCCTGTTGGTGCCGGCAGGGCAATCCTCGACCTCCTCATCAC
>JAEZLX010000134.1 GCA_023415035.1 Pseudomonadota bacterium
ACCTCTCACGCCCGCCCCGGCCCGTGTCGGTGGACGGGATGTGCCGCCTGATCGGCTCGGTTGCCGACGCCATCAGCCCGGATGCACCCGTCACGCTCGTGCTGCACGACTGGGGCTGCTTTTTCGGTTACGAGTACGCGGCGCGAAACGCCGAACGTGTGGCACGCGTGGTGGGGGTGGACATTGGCGACAGCAACTCCGGCGCCTATCTCCAGGCGCTGACGCTGCGGGAAAAGCTGCTGATCGCCGGCTATCAGCTCTGGCTCGCCGTTGCCTGGAAGCTGGGTGCCTGGTGGCCGTCACTGGCCGATCGCCTCACGCGCTTCATGGCCCGGCAGGTGGGATCCCGCACGGACCCCGCCGCCATCGGCTGGCAGATGAACTACCCTTACGCCATGCAATGGTTTGGCAGTTACGGCGGTTTGCGCGGCGTGGCGCGGGTGCACAAGGTGATGGGTTCGCGCATCCCCATCCTGTTCTGCTACGGCCGTCGCAAACCCTTCATGTTCCACTCGCGGCACTGGGTCGAAACGCTTGACAACACGCCCGGCAGCAAGGCGCACGGATTCGACGCCGGTCACTGGCTGATGCGGCAGAAGCCGGAAGAGTTTGCAAGGGTGGTCTCCCGCTGGCTCGACCGTTCGCGGGCGGGCGCATGAAAGCCCACGAACTGGAGTGCCTGTTCGAGGTCCGAATGCCCTTCGGCAAGTACGAGGGGCGGCGCATCGCCGACCTGCCGGGGCACTACCTCAACTGGTTTGCCCGCGAAGGCTTTCCCAGGTGCGAGCTGGGCCGCCTGATCGCCCTGATGCACGAGATCGACCACAACGGGCTGGGTGACATCCTGCGTCCGCTGCGGGTCCACTACGGGCGGGACGACACCGCGCGCTGATAATCGGCCACCATGAGCCAGTCCTCCCACTACCGAGTCCGCCTTCACACCCCGGACGGGGGCAGCGCATCGGCCCGCCAGCAGGCCGAGCGCGCCTTCGCCCGCGCGCTTGATGCGTCGCTGGGTGATCCGGCGATGGTGCTGCCGGTTTATGCCGCGGTGCAGCGCATCCGGGCCATTCACGGCGACCCGCCCGACAGCGAGGCCCTCGGTGATGACGAGCGCCTGCTCTACGAGCACTGGCTGCAGGCCGAGTCGGCCGCGCTGGAGGCCGTGTGGGGGCCGCACCGGCACCTGGACGAGGGCGGCTACGAGATCCTCGCGGCCGGACCGGCGCGGGACTGAGGCGATTCAGCGCAGAACTTCCAGCAGCCGGTCCAGGCCACCCTCGTTGATGGCGACCATGGCCTGCTCGCGCACCTTGGGTTTGGCGTGATAGGCCACGGACAGGCCGGCAACGCCCATCATCGGCAGGTCGTTGGCGCCGTCGCCCATCGCGATGCACTGCGAGGGCTCGATGTTCAGCAGCGAGGCCACTTCGAGCAGTGTGCGGCGCTTTTCGGCACCGTCGCAGATGTCCCCCCAGGCCTGCTCGACCAGTTGTCCGGTCAGCTCGCCGCAGTTGGGCCCGCTGCGCATGTCGAGCACGTTGGCGCGCATGAAGTCGATGCCCAGCGTGTCGCGCACGCGCTCGGCAAAGAAGGTGAATCCACCCGAGACCAGCAGCACCTTCATGCCGGCGGCCTTGCAGGCGCGGATCAGCTCGGCCGCGCCGGGGTTGATGCGCAGGCGTTCGACATAGACGCGCTCCATGTCCGCGATGGTCACGCCGCGCAGCAGCGCCACGCGCCGGCGCAGGCTGTCCTTGAAATCGGTGATCTCGCCGCGCATGGCGGCCTCGGTGATGGCCGCCACTTCGGCTTTGCGGCCCACAGCATCGGCGATTTCGTCCACGCACTCGATGCTGATCAGCGTGGAATCCATGTCGAAGGCGATGAGCTTGTAGTCGCTCAGCCTCAGCGGCGGCGTGAAACCCCGGACGACGAGGCCCGGGGCAAATTCGGTTGCGGAGGTCATCCCGGAATTATCGCGGCTGTCGCGATGGCAGCAGGGCCGCCAGGGCTGCTTCGGCCTCCGGCAGCGGCACGTGGCCGGCCATCACCAGCTGCGCCAGACCGTGCACCGTGCCCCACAGGGCGGTGGAGATGGGGGCCGTTTCACCCGGTGGCAGCACGCCGGCCTGCTGCGCCTCGTCCACGCAGCTGGCCAGCAGGGCTTCGTTCGCGGTGATCAGGGGCGCCATGTCCTCGGCGGGCTCGCCCGGCTTGCAGTACTGCGGATCGAACACCAGGGCGAACGCATTCGGCTCGTTCGCGGCAAAGCGCACATAGGCCAGGCCCAGCGCGAGCAACCGTTCGCGCGGCGAGGTGCCGGTCGCCACAGCCGCCTGCTGCGCCTGCAGCAGCCGCCGCATGCCTTCCACGCCAGCGGCACGGATCAGTCCTTGGCGGTCGGTGAAGTAGTGGTACGGCGCCGCATGGCTCACCTGCGCGGCGCGGGCCAGTTCCCGCAGGCTCAGCTGCGCGGCAGGCGTGGTCGCCAGCATCCCCATGGCCGCGTCCAGCAGGGCCTGGCGCAGGTTGCCATGGTGGTAGGGGCGATGGTCCGATGTTGATCTTGACACGAGAAAGATTCTATCGGAGACTTCGGGTGTCAATCTTAACAGTGTAAAGATTAACGAAAGGAAGGTGTTCCATGGCGGATGTGCTCATCATCGACGGCCACCCTGATGCGTCTTCGCTGTGCGCCGCGCTGGCGCAAAGTCATGCCGAAGGACTGCGCGCCGGTGGCGCGGACGTTCAACTGCTGGCGTTGAGGGACCTGCGGTTCGATCCCGTTCTGCACAAGGGTTTCAATGCCAGACAGCCGCTGGAGCCGGACCTGCAGCGCGCCCAGGCCCTGATCGCCGGCGCACGGCGGCTGGTGCTGGTTGCGCCTGTCTGGTGGGGCTCGATGCCGGCCTTGCTCAAGGGCTTTTTCGACCGGGTGCTGGAGCGTGGCTGGGCGTTCCGCTACCTGCCCAATGGCCGACCGGAAGGCCTGTTGCGCGGGCGTTCCGCGCGCGTGATCATGACGACCGATTCTCCCGGCTTCTACCTGCGCTTCATCCAGGGCGACCCGACCGCCAGGTCGCTGGTGCGCAGCACGTTGAAGTTCTGTGGCATCCGTCCGGTGGACATGACACGCGTCGGCCCGGTGCACAACGCCAGCGCGGAACAACGCCAGCGCTGGCTGGCGCTCGTGAAGGAGCAGGGGCAGGCGGACGCTCGCCGCCTGCCTGCCAGGGCCGCCGTCAGGACAGAACCGGGTCGCCCGTCGTCAGAGGCTGCCCCAGCGCCCTGAGCACGTCGCGCACCATCTGCACCCGGTCCTTGACTTCGGGCAGGGCTCTTTCGATGCGCAGCTTCTCGTTGCCGGCCAGCTTGATGTGCCGGTTCTTCTGGATCAGCTCGATGATGCGCATCGGCTCGACCGGCGGATTGGGCTTGAAGGTGATGTGGATGACGCCCGGCGCCGCATCGACCTTGATCACGCCGTAGGGCTGCGACAGCACCCGCAGCCGGTGCACGTCGATCAGGTTCTGTGCCTGTGGCGGCAGCTTGCCGAAGCGGTCCACGATCTCTTCCAGCAGCGTGTCCACCTGGTCGGCCGTCTTCGCGGTGGCCAGCTTCTTGTAGAAGCTCAGGCGCAGATGGACGTCACCGCAGTAGTCGTTGGGCAGCAGTGCCGGCGCGTGCAGGTTGATGTCGGTGGTGACGGACAGTGGCGAAAGCAGGTCGGGCTCGCGGCCGGCCTTGAGCGAGCGGACGGCCTCGGCCAGCATCTCGTTGTACAGCTGGAAGCCCACCTCCATCATGTTGCCGCTCTGGTTCTCGCCCAGCACCTCGCCGGCGCCGCGGATCTCCAGGTCGTGCATGGCCAAGTAGAAGCCGCTGCCCAGTTCCTCCATCTGCTGGATGGCCTCCAGACGCTGGCCGGCCTGCTTGGTGAGACTGTCCATGTCGGGCACCAGCAGGTAGGCGTAGGCCTGATGGTGGCTGCGGCCCACGCGCCCGCGCAGCTGGTGCAGCTGAGCCAGGCCGAACTTGTCGGCGCGGCTGATGACGATGGTGTTGGCCGTGGGCACGTCGATACCGGTCTCGATGATGGTCGAGCACAGCAGCAGGTTGAAGCGCTGGGCTACGAAGTCGCGCATTACGCGCTCGAGTTCGCGCTCGGGCATCTGGCCGTGCGCGATGGCGATGCGTGCCTCGGGCAGCAGCTCCTCCAGCTTCTGGCGCCGGTTTTCGATGGTCTCGACCTCGTTGTGCAGGAAGTAGACCTGGCCGCCGCGCTTGAGCTCGCGCAGCACCGCCTCGCGAATCACGCCGTTGTCCTCGTTGCGCACGAAGGTCTTGATGGCCAGGCGCCGCTGCGGCGCCGTGGCAATGACCGACAGGTCGCGCAGTCCTTCGAGCGCCATGCCTAGCGTGCGCGGGATCGGCGTGGCCGTGAGCGTGAGCACGTCGACCTCGGCGCGCAGCTGCTTCATGGCCTCCTTGTGGCGGACACCGAAGCGGTGCTCCTCGTCGATGATGAGCAGGCCCAGGTTCTTGAACTGGGCCTTCTCCGATAGCAGCTTGTGCGTGCCGACCACGATGTCCACCGTGCCGTCGGCGATGCCCTTCATGGCGGCCGTGATCTCCTTGGCCGAGCGGAAGCGGCTCATTTCGGCGATTTTCACGGGCCACTTGGCGAAGCGGTCCACCAGCGTCTGGTAGTGCTGCTCGGCCAGCAGCGTGGTCGGCGCCAGGAACGCCACCTGCTTGCCGCCGGTCACCGCCACGAAGGCCGCGCGCAGCGCCACTTCCGTCTTGCCGAAGCCCACGTCACCGCAGACCAGCCGGTCCATGGGCTGAGGGCTGACCATGTCCTGAATCACGGCGTGGATGGCCGCTTTCTGGTCGGCCGTTTCCTCGAAGCCGAAGTCGTTGGCGAAGGTCTCGTAGTCCTGCGCGCTGAAACGGAAGGCATGGCCCTGCCGGGCAGCGCGGCGCGCGTAAATGTTCAGCAGCTCGGCCGCGGCATCGCGCACCTGCTCGGCCGCCTTGCGCCTGGCCTTTTCCCACTGGCCGCTGCCCAGCCTGTGCAGCGGTGCCTCTTCGGCGCTGACGCCGGTGTAACGGCCGATCAGGTGCAGCTGGCTCACCGGCACATAGAGCACGGCCTCGTTGGCGTACTCCAGGTGCAGGAACTCCTGCAGGGCGGGCGAGCCGTCGGGGTTCTTCTCGCCCATGTCCATGTTGACCAGCCCGCGGTAGCGGCCGATGCCGTGCTGCGCATGAACCACCGGATCACCGACATTCAGCTCGCTCAGGTCCTTGATCAGCGTGTCCACGTCGCTGATCTGCTCCTGCTTGCGACGGCGGCGCGTGGTGGCGCCGGTGGCGAACAGCTCGGTCTCGGTGACGAAGTCGATGCCCTGTTC
>JAEZLX010000068.1 GCA_023415035.1 Pseudomonadota bacterium
GCGGCAGTCTGGGGGCGAAAGCGCTCAACGACACGGTGCCCAAGGCGCTGGCCTTGCTGGCGCCGGAGGAGCGCCCGCGGGTGATCCACCAAAGTGGCGAAAAGCAGATCGATGCGCTGCGCAACAACTACGCCCAGGCCGGTGTCGAGGCCACGCTGACGCCGTTCATCGAGGACACCGCCAGCGCCTTCGCCGAGGCGGACCTGATCGTCTGCCGGGCGGGCGCGAGCACGGTGACGGAGATCGCGGCGGTGGGTGCGGCTGCTTTGTTCGTTCCTTTCCCGGCGGCGGTGGATGACCACCAGACCGTCAATGCGCGCTTCCTGGTCAACGCCGGCGGTGCGTGGCTGGTGCCGCAGACCGAATTCACGCCCGAGTCGCTCGCGCAGACGCTGCGCCGTGTGGACAGGGCACAACTGATGGAGATGGCCGAAAAGGCCAGAGCAATGGCAAAGACAGAAGCCGTGGGTGCCGTGGTGGCAGCCTGCGAGACGCTGGCCAGGGTGAACAACGGGGGGAGGCCATGAAGCACGCGATCAGGCACATCCACTTCGTGGGCATCGGCGGGGCCGGCATGAGCGGCATCGCCGAGGTTCTGCTCAACCTGGGTTACACCATCACGGGCAGCGACCTGGGCGCGAACATGGCCACCCAGCGCCTGAAGGCCATGGGCGCGCAGGTGTACCAGGGACACGACGAGCACTTCATCGAGGGGGCTGACGCGATCGTAATCTCCACCGCGGTCAAGCCCGACAACCCCGAGGTGGTGGCGGCGCGGGCGAAGCTCATCCCGGTGGTCCCGCGAGCGGTGATGCTGGCCGAGCTGATGCGCATGAAAAAGGGGGTGGCCATCGCCGGCACGCACGGCAAGACGACGACCACCAGCCTGGTGGCCAGCGTGCTGGCAGCGGCCAACCTGGATCCGACCTTCGTGATCGGCGGGCGGCTCAACAGCGCCGGGGCCAACGCGCGTCTGGGCACGGGCGAGTACATCGTGGTCGAGGCCGACGAATCTGACGCCTCGTTCCTGAACCTTATGCCGGTGCTGGCGGTCGTGACCAACATCGATGCCGACCACATGGACACCTACGGCCATGATTTCGGCAAGCTCAAGACGGCCTTTGTCGACTTCCTGCACAAGATGCCGTTCTACGGCGCGGCAGTGCTGTGCGTCGACGATCCGGCGGTGCGCGAGATCATGCACCGCATCGCACGCCCGATCACCCCATATGGCCTGTCGCCGGACGCGCAGATCCGGGCAGAGGATGTGCGCGCCGTTGACGGGCAGATGCATTTCAGGGTCAAGCGGCGTAACGGCGTGGAGCTGCCCGATCTGGATGTGGTGCTGAACCTGCCGGGCGAGCACAATGTGCTCAACGCGCTCGCTGCCATTGGCATTGCGGTGGAACTGGGCGTGCCCGACGACGCGGTGCTGCGCGCACTGGCGGAGTTCAAGGGCGTGGGCCGGCGCTTCCAGCGCTACGGCGAAGCCGCACTGCCTTCGGGCGGGCACGCCACCATCGTCGATGACTACGGACACCACCCGGTGGAAATGGCGGCCACGATTGCCGCGGCGCGTGGTGCCTTCCCGGGACGGCGCCTGGTGCTGGCCTTCCAGCCGCACCGCTACACCCGCACGCGCGACTGCTTCGAGGATTTCGTTAAGGTGCTGGGCAGCACGGATGCGGTGCTGCTGGCCGAGGTCTACGCGGCCGGCGAAGCGCCCATCGTGGCCGCCGACGGCCGATCACTGGCGCGGGCGCTGCGCGTGGCCGGCAAGGTTGAGCCGGTGTTCGTGGATGACATCGCCGCCATGCCGCAGGCGGTGCTCGACAACGCGCGCGACGGCGACGTGGTGCTGTGCATGGGGGCGGGGTCCATCGGTGCGGTGGCCGGCCAGATCATCGAACTGTCCCGTTCGGGACCGACAGGAAGTTGAGGTTCAGCAGGAAATGACCGACGTGAAAGAATCGGGTCGCATCGACGCGGCATCGCTGGGCAAGGTGGCCGTCCTGATGGGTGGCAGCTCGGCCGAGCGCGAGGTGTCGCTGATGTCGGGGCAGGGCGTGCTCGCAGCCCTGCGCAGCAAGGGCGTGGATGCACACCCCTTCGACCCGGCCGAGCGCCCGATGGACGACCTGCGCCGCGAGGGTTTCGCGCGCTGCTTCATCGCGCTGCATGGCCGCTATGGCGAGGATGGCACGGTGCAGGGTGCGCTGGAACTGCTGGGTATCCCCTACACGGGGCCGGGTGTGATGGCCTCCAGCGTGGCCATGGACAAGCAGATGACCAAGCGCATCTGGCGGGCCGAGGGCCTGCCCACACCGGCATGGCGGCAGGTGCACAGCGCCGAGGAAACCCGTGCCGCGTTCGAGGCGCTGGGTGCGCCGATGATCGTCAAGCCGGTACGCGAGGGCTCGACCATCGGCCTGACCAAGGTGACCTCGGCCGATCAATGCGAGGCGGCCTATGCCACCGCCGCACAGCAGGACCCGATGGTGATGTGCGAGCAGTTCATCGCGGGCGACGAAGTGACCTGCCCCGTGCTCGGCACCGGGGCCGACGCCCGCGCGCTGCCGGTGATTCGCATCGTGGCGCCTGGCGGCAACTACGACTATCAGAACAAGTATTTCAACGACGACACTCAGTACCTCGTGCCCAGCGGTCTGCGGGCGGGTGAGGAGGCTGCCATCCAGGCGCTGGTGCTCAAGGCCTATCGAGCGCTGGACTGCCGTGGCTGGGCGCGTGCCGACGTCATGATCGACGCGGCCACCCGCAAGCCGTGGCTGCTGGAGATCAACACCTCGCCCGGCATGACCGGGCATTCGCTGGTGCCGATGTCGGCGCGCGCGACGGGACTGTCCTACGAGGACCTGTGCCTGAGCGTGCTCGCTTCGGCGACCCTGGACAACCCGGAGGGCGCGTCATCCGCCGCATGACCATGAGCGATGCCGAATTGCCGCTGGACATCCGACTCATGACCCTGGCCACGCAGGTGCTGGTCACGGTGCTGGTCGTGCTCGGCCTGTCGGCGGCGGGGTTGTGGCTGGTGCGCCACCCGGTGTGGGCGGTGCGCGGGCTGTCGGTTGATGGCGAGATCTCGCACCAGAGCGCGGTCACGCTGCGCGCGCAGCTGGCGTCGCAGATGCGCACGGTCCTGGCCCCCGGCATTCTGGCGCTGGACCTGCAGCGGGTGCGCGAGATGTTCGAGTCCATGCCGTGGGTGCGTCAGGCCATGGTGCGGCGTGAGTTCCCGGATCGCCTGCGTGTGACCCTGCAGGAACACGAGGCCGTGGCCTGGTGGGGGCAGTCCGGCTCGAACCGGCTGCTCAGCCGGCTGGGCGAGGTCTTCGAGGCCACGCCCGACGACGGCGAGGGTTTGCCCGAACTGGTGGGGCCGGACGATCAGGCGCCGCTGGTGTGGGACACGTACCTGAAGCTGCAGGAGGCCTTCGGACAGCTGGAAATGGGCGTGCAGACGCTGGAGCTCAACGAGCGGGGCAGCTGGCGTGCAGGGCTGGACAACGGCGCCCTGGTCGAACTGGGCCGCGGCGAGACGGAAGAACTGCTGGAGCGGGTGAACCGCTTCGCGCGCACGCTCGGGCAGCTGACGCCGCATTACCCGGGCGCGCTCGAATCGGTGGATCTTCGCTACCCGAACGGATACGCGCTGCGCGTGCGCGGCGTGACGACATTGGACGAAACACCACCCAAGAACACGCAACGCTAGAGATACGAGAAATATGGCCAAGGAATACAAGGACCTGGTGGTCGGACTGGACATCGGCACTGCCAAGATCATGGTGGTGGTGGCCGAGGTGCAGGCCAGTGGCGAGCTCAAGCTCGCCGGTCTGGGCATCTCGGACAGCCACGGCCTCAAGCGCGGCGTGGTGGTGAACATCGACGCCACGGTGCAGAGCATCCAGCAGGCGCTCAAGGAAGCCGAGCTGATGGCCGACTGCCGCATCGCGCGCGTGTACACCGGTATCACCGGCAGTCACATCCGCGGCATCAACTCCAGCGGCATGGTTGCCATCAAGGACCGCGAGGTGTCGCCGGCCGACGTGGCACGCGTGATCGAAACCGCGAAAGCCATCAACATCTCGACCGACCAGCGCTTGCTGCTGGTGGAGCCGCAGGAGTTCGTGATCGACGGCCAGGAAGTCAAGGAGCCGATCGGCATGAGCGGCATCCGTCTGGAGGCCAAGGTGCACATCGTCACCGGCGCGCAGAGCGCGGCCGAGAACATCATCAAGTGCGTGCGCCGCTGCGGCCTGGAGGTCGACCAGCTCATGCTCAACCCGCTGGCCAGCAGCCAGGCCATCCTGACCGAGGACGAAAAGGAGCTGGGCGTGGCGCTGGTGGACATCGGTGCCGGCACCACCGACGTGGCGATCTTCGCCGGCGGCGCGATCCGCCACACCGCCGTGATCCCGATCGCCGGCGACCTCATCACCAGCGACATCGCGATGGCGCTGCGCACGCCGACCAAGGATGCCGAGGACATCAAGGTGGCCAGCGGCTGCGCCAAGCAGCTGCTGGCCGACCCTGAGCAGCAGGTCGAGGTGCCTGGCCTGGGTGACCGCGGCCCGCGCATGCTCAGCCGCCAGGCGCTGTCGGGCGTGATCGAGCCGCGCGTGGAGGAGATCTTCTCGCTCGTGCAGCAGGTGATCCGCGAGTCGGGTCACGAGGAGGTGCTGTCCTCGGGCGTGGTGCTCGCCGGGGGCAGCGCAATGATGCCGGGCATGGTCGAGCTGGGGGAGGACATCTTCCTCAAACCGGTTCGCCGCGGCATCCCGCACTATGCCAGCGCCCTGTCGGACATGGTCGCGCAGCCGCGCGCGGCCACTGTCATGGGCCTGCTCGAGGAAGCTCGCCTGGCGCGGGTGCGTGGCCACAAGGTCGCGCAGAAGGCCAGCGCCATGCAGGGCGTGTTCGAGCGCATGAAGAACTGGTTCGTGGGGACGTTCTGATGCATCAGGCACCGAGTCATCCCGCCCGTGCGCGCCGCTCCTTCCAGGGGACGGATGCGCATGCGCCCATCCTCCGTCCGGCGCGACGGAAGGCGGGCTGGCCGGCGGGCGCTTCCTCGGTGACCGGATTGCACTGGCATCCCCGCACCCGCCACCGGTTGCGAAAGCGGGACGGCACCGGCCCGCCGCCGGACCCCGGCGACCCTTACCCAAGTTTTCCGTTTTCCACAGAGTTTTCCTTTGACCATCTTGAATCTTGAATCACCCGCGTCCCCCGAGGCGCACAAACAGGAGGCCACCATGAGCATCGAAATGATCGAAGTCGAAGAATTCAACATGGGCACGCAGATCAAGGTGATCGGTGTCGGTGGCGGTGGCGGCAACGCCGTCGAGCACATGATTGCCCGGCGCGTGCAGGGCGTGGAGTTCATCTGCGCCAACACCGATGCCCAGGCGCTGACGCGCAGTTCGGCACACAAGACGATCCAGCTTGGCAACACCGGTCTGGGCGCCGGCAGCAAGCCCGAGAAGGCGCGCGAGGCCGCCGAGGCCGCCGTGGAAAACATCCGTGAAGCCATCCATGGCGCGCACATGCTGTTCATCACCGCCGGCATGGGCGGTGGGACTGGCACGGGCGCCGCGCCGGTGATCGCCCGCGTGGCCAAGGAAATGGGCATCCTGACCGTGGGTGTGGTCACCAAGCCCTTCGACTGGGAAGGTGGCCGCCGCATGCAGAACGCCGACACCGGGCTGGCCGAACTCGAGGCCAACGTCGATTCGCTCATCGTTGTCCTGAACGAGAAGCTGCTCGACGTGCTGGGCGACGACATCACGCAGGACGAAGCCTTCGCTCACGCCAATGACGTGCTCAAGAACGCCGTGGGCGGCATCGCCGAGATCATCAACGAGTACGGCAACGTCAACGTCGACTTCGAGGACGTGCGCACCGTGATGGGCGAGCCTGGCAAGGCCATGATGGGCACAGCCACCGCCGAAGGTCCGGACCGTGCCCGCATCGCCGCCGAGCAGGCCGTGGCTTGCCCGCTGCTGGAGGGTGTGGACCTGTCGGGTGCCAAGGGCGTGCTGGTGCTGGTCACCGCGTCCAAGGCCAGCCTCAAGCTCAAGGAATCGAAGGAGGCCATGAACGCGATCAAGGCCTATGCTGCTCCGGATGCGCACGTCATCTACGGCGCAGCCTACGACGACAGCCTGGGCGACGCCATGCGCGTCACCGTGGTGGCCACCGGCCTCTCGCGCCAGGGTGTCGCGCGCCGCACGGCGCCTCCGCTGCAGGTGCTGCGCACCGGTACCGACAACATGCCCTTCGCCGCAACCCCGTCGGTGGGCGGCACCACCGTGGGCACCCAGTCTGCCGGCGCGAACTATGACAGCATGGTCGTGCCCAGCGTCTGGCGCACCAACCGCACGCAGGCCGCGGCCAAGGTCGACGCGCTGGCCTCCGGCGGCATGGACGACTTCGAGATCCCGGCCTTCCTGCGCAAGCAGGCCGACTGACCGGTCGCCCCCTCCTGTGCCGCTGCCGCGGCTCCCCCTCCCGGCGCCAGCGGCGCCGGGAGGGGAATCTTTGGCTTTCCATAGCCGGTTCCGGGATGCCTTTGGCGGCGATTGCCCCTGGAATCTATGGCGGTGATAGCCTTTTTCCCGGTACGGGAATCCGGTGCAGAAATTTACAATACAACGATGGTTGCCCAACGCACGCTCAAATCCCTGACCAAAGCCGTCGGTGTCGGCCTGCACAGCGGTCAGCGGGTGGAACTGACGCTGCGTCCTGCCGCGCCTGATACCGGTATCGTGTTCCGGCGGGTCGACCTGCCCGAGCCGGTGGACATCCCCGTCTGCGCCGAGTCGGTCAGCGACACGCGCTTGGCCTCGACGATCTCCAGCGGCGGCGTCAAGGTGCACACGATCGAGCACCTGATGAGCGCCTGCGCGGGCCTGGGGCTGGATAACCTGTACATCGACATCACTGCCGAGGAGGTGCCCATCCTGGACGGTTCCTCGGCTTCGTTCGTCTATCTGCTGCAAAGTGCCGGCATCGTGGTGCAGAACGCGCCCAAGCGCTTCCTGCGCGTGCGCAAGCCGGTCGAGGTGCGCGAAGGCGAGGGCAGCCAACTCAAGTGGGCGCGGCTGGAGCCCTTCCACGGCTACAAGCTCAGCTTCGAGATCGAGTTCGACCATCCGGCTGTCAACTCCACAGGCCAGCGCGTCGAGTTCGACATGGGCAGCGGGCGCTACGCCCGCGAGATCGCGCGGGCACGCACCTTCGGGTTCACGCGCGACGTGGAGATGATGCGCTCGCATGGCCTGGCGCTGGGCGGTAGCCTGGACAATGCCATCGTGATGGACGACGTCAAGGTGCTCAATGCCGAGGGCCTGCGCTACCAGGACGAGTTCGTCAAGCACAAGATCCTGGACGCAATCGGCGACCTGTATATCGTGGGCAAGCCGCTGCTGGCCGCCTACAGTGCCTTCCGCAGCGGCCACGCGATGAACAACCAGCTCCTGCGGGCCCTGCTGGCGCAGCCCGACGCCTGGGACATCGTCACTTTCGAGCGGGACCGCGATGCACCCCGGGGGTTCGCCCAGCTCGCGCCATCCTGGTAAGCCTTGCGGCACCACGGCCCATGCTGCTGTTCCGCTGGACCATCTTCCTGTTGCTGCTGGCGGCCGGTGTGTGCTTTGCCTGGTACGTTGGTACAGGCCAGGCCAGGTACCGCCGCTGGGGCCTGATCATCTTGAAGTGGACGGTGATCGCCGCCCTCGGTTTCTTCGGCGTGCTGGTGCTTGAGCGCATCCTCTGACCGGATGCTGCACGCCTTCTCTCAATAGACGCGGCCAGCCTTGTAGGCGGCGTGCGTGCGTGCCTGCAGCGTGGTCACGCGGTTCATGACCGCCGTCGTGCGGCTGACCTGTGCGTGCGTGATCGCTAGGCCCAGTGCGTCGGCCGCGTCCTTGCCGGGCAGGCCCGGCAACTGCAGCAGGCGCCGCACCATTTCCTGGATCTGCGGCTTGGTGGCGCGGCCGTGGCCGGCGATGGCCTTCTTCAGCTGCAGCGCCGTGTATTCGGCCACGGGCAGGCCAGAGGCCACCAGCGCGGTCAGGCAGCACCCGCGCGCCTGTCCTAGCAGCAGTGTGGCTTGCGGGTTGACGTTGACGAAGACGATCTCGCAGACGGCGCAGTCGGGCTGGTAGCGCCGGACCACCTCGCCGATGCCGTCGAACAGGGTCTTCAAGCGCGCGGGCAGCAGGGCGCCGTCCTTCGGGCTGGTCTGGATCGTGCCGCTGGCGACGTAGTGCATGGCGGCACCTTCGGTGTCGATGACGCCGAAGCCGGTGCACTGCAGGCCGGGGTCGATGCCGAGGATGCGCACGTCGTCAGTCTTTCGATGGTTCAGGGAAGGGTTACGGCGCCCATGTTGGCGACGATGGTGGAGGCGCGCCGCGCGAGGTAGCCCGAGTCGCGGCGCTTCTCGAACAGCTTGGGCGAGGGCAGCATCACGGCCAGCCGGGCAGCCTCGTAGGAACTCAGCCGGGCGGCGGGCTTGCCGAAGTAACGCTGGGCGGCTGCCTCGACGCCGAAGATGCCCTCGCCCCAATCGACGCTGTTGAGGTAGATCTCCAGGATGCGCCGCTTGTCCAGCAGTGCCTCCAGCATCAGCGTGAGCACCAGTTCCTGACCCTTGCGCAGCATGTTCCGCTCCCCCGAAAGCAGCAGGTTCTTGGCCAGCTGCTGGGTGATGGTCGATCCGCCGATGATGCGTACCGGCCGGTTTGCCTTCGACGGATTGCGGGCTGCCTGCGCCTGGCGGCGTTCGTTGCGCTTCCAGGCCTGCTGGATGGCGTCCCAGTCCACGCCGCCATGGCTGGCGAAGCTGGCGTCTTCCGATGCGATGACGGCGCGCTTGATGGCGGTGCCGAGCTGGTCATAGTCCTTCCAGCGGACAGACCAGCGCCACTTCGCTTGGCCGGTCATGCCGGCATGGGCGATGCGCCAGGCCTCCGAACGCATGAAGGCGGTGCTTTGCGGATCGACCGCCGCCATCAGCGCGATGCGTCCGAGAAAGAACAGCTGCAGCGCGAGACCGGCCAGAGCGACCCACATCACCCAGCGCAGCAGCGGCTTCATGGCTCGGCGCTCAGGGTGGTCTGCAGGCCCGAATCGCGGGTGAAGCGGAAGCGCGACACGACCACGATCTGGTCCGCGCGGCGCCGCATCGCCTCGTTGAAGCGCCCGAAGCGCAGGCTGCGGACGATGGCTTGGGCGCGCGTGTCGAGCTGACGGATGCCCGAGGTCTGCACCACCTCGGTGTCGAGCACCTGGCCTGTGTGGTTGACCGTGATGATCATGGTCAGCTCGCCATAGAGCTTGCGGCCACCGGCCTCGGGGAAGTTGGTGGTGCCGCGCTCCTCGATCTTGCGTCGCAGATCGTCGTAGTAAACGGCATAGACCTCCTCGCGCGTGGCGGGGCTGATGTAGCGCTTGCGCGGGCGTGCGTTTTCCTC
Organism: Pseudomonadota bacterium; assembly: GCA_023415035.1. Taxonomy (GTDB): domain Bacteria; phylum Pseudomonadota; class Gammaproteobacteria; order Burkholderiales; family Burkholderiaceae_C; genus Hydrogenophaga. The sequence continues at coordinate 9,498 of JAEZLX010000068.1, forward strand.
GTTGATGCGCTTTTCGATCTCGGCCAGGATCTTCACCAGCGCCTGGCGCTTGCGCTCGCGCTGCTCGCGGGCCTGCTCGCCACCGTCGTCGGCAACATCCGCCGAGGACAGCTTGGCCAGTTCGCGCCGCACCTGGGCGAGCAGCTGGTTCTGCTGCTGCTTGAGGGCCTCGATGCGGCGCTCGTCTTCGGTGATGGTGTCGCCGATGCGTGCGACGGTCGTGGGTGGCAGCGGCGAGGTGGCACGGCGCTGGTCGGACGCCTCGCCACCGCCGGCCAGGTTGGCCTGAGCGATCGCGGCAGCCTTGTCCGGGCGCTCATCGCTGCTGGCATTGACCAAGATCACCTCCAGAGGGGTGTCCTTGAACACGCGGTTGAAGCCCTCGGGATGGACGAAGCGCACGGTCAGCAGGGCTGCATGCGCGATGACCGATATCCCCAGCGCGATCTGGAGCGTGGTCAATTGCCGGAAGAAGACCAACAGCGATTTCACGCCGCGATTATCCCTGTTCGGGCGGCACGGGGGCGGACGCCGGTGTCTCCTGCGCCGGCGGCGCCTCGGCCTCGTCGTCGATGGCCAGGTGCAGCGGTCCGGCCATGTCCTCGTCTGCCTCGTCGTCCACCACGGCATCGTCTGCGGTGGTGTCGGGGCTGTCCAGCCGCTCGATCACGGTGCCGCCGACCTCCAGGCTGATCTCGTCGATCTCGCCCAGGCGCACGCGCACGCGGGCACCGCGAGGCAGCCCCCCGGCACCGAGCACGGGCAGCACCAGCGGCAGGGTGTCGGCGCGCACCAGGTTGTCCTTGATGATGGCCGCGGTCAGCTCGGTGATGCCCTCCTGGCGCAGGTAGCGCAGGGTCCAGAAGCGCTCCATGGCGTTCTGGTGGCTGTTGTAGGCACCGTAGGCGGCGTCGAAGGCGCTGATCACCGACAGCAGGCTGGCGTCGCGCGGCTTGAAGGGCGCCACCAGGGCTGCCGTGTTGCCGTGGCGTGCGCAGGCGATGATCTGCCACTGGTTGACCAGGTCGGCATAGCGGCGCAGCGGCGAGGTGCTCCAGGCGTAGCAGCGCACGCCGATGCCCGCGTGCGGCAAAGCCTTGGTGCCCATGCGCACCTTGACGCCGGGGGCGAGGCTGGCCTGGCTGCGGTAGATGCCGGGCACACCGCTGTCGGCCAGCAGCTGGCCCCAGGTGCTGTTGGCCAGGATCATGGCCTCGGCCACGATCAGGTCCAGCGGGGCGCCGCGCGAACGCGTGCCGATGCGCACGGTTTCGCTGCCGTCGGGTTCGTCACCCTGCACGCCCTCGAGCCGGAAGGTGTAGTCGGGCCGCGTGAAGGTCTCGGGTTTGCCGCGCACTTCTTCGCGCCGGGCCTTGAGGTGGCGGGCCAGGCGCAGCAGGAACGCCAGTTCCGGCTGCAGCGTGGCGATTTCCGCCGGTGCGGTGTCGGCGGGTGCGGCGCCGCTGAGCCAGTCCTCGGTGATGATGTGGTCCAGCTTGTCGTGGCGCAGGTTCAGGGCCACGGGCACGCGCTCCAGCGCCGTGCGGGTGGCCTTCACCTCCAGCGTTGCTTCATCCAGGGTGGCGTAAAGCGAGACGGCCGGGCAGTCGCGGCCGGCTTCCAGCGTGTAGGCCTGCACCACGTCGTCGGGCAGCATGGTGATCTTGTGGCCTGGGATGTAGACGGTGGACAGGCGGTCGCGCGCGATCTGGCCCACGGGGCTCTCGGGCGCGACGGCCAGGCCCGGCGCCGCGATGTGGATGCCAAGCTCGACCGTGCCGCTGCCCAGGCCCTGCAGCGAGAGCGCGTCGTCGATCTCGGTGGTGTGCGAATCGTCGATCGAGAAGGCGCGCACGGGCGCCAGCGGCAGCTCGTCGGTGATGGCCGGCGCCTGCACGGCCGGGAATCCCGTGCCTTTGGGGAAATGCTCGAACAGGAAGCGTTGCCAGTGGAACTGGTAGGCGCTGGTGATGGCGCCAGCCTTTTGCAGCAAGGCCAGCGGTGCCAGATGGCTCTGGCGCGCCGCCTCGACCACCGCCTTGTACTCGGGGGCGTTCTTGTCGGGCTTGAAGAGGATGCGGAACAGCTGCTGGCGCACCGCCTCGGGGCACCGGCCGGCCTGCAGTTCGGCGGACCAGGCGTCGATCTGGGCCTGGATCTGCTTTTTTTTCTCGATGGCAGCGAGAGCCTGGGCCACAATCTCGGGAGGCGCTTTCTTGAAGCGTCCCTTGCCCGCGCGCCGGAAATAGTGGGGGGCGCCCTGCAGGCAGATCAGCGCCGCGACCAGCTGCTCGTTGCTGGCCTGTGCGCTGAAGTATTCATGGGCAAGGTCGGCGAAACCGAATTCCTCCTCGGGGGCGAATTCGTAGGCCAGCTCCAGCTCCATCTCGGCGGCCAAGGCGTTGGCGCCGGTCATGAGGGTGGCCGGCGCGGGCTTGTCGAAGCGCAGCAGGACATTGGCCAGCTTTACCTTGACCCGCTTGCCGGACTCCAGCTCCACCTGGACGGAGCTGTCTGCCTCGGACATGAGGCGGCCGGTCATCAGCTTGCCGGCTTCGTCGAACAGAATGTGCATGGGGCGATTGTCCCATGCGCGGGCGTTTGCCCCGCGTCAGCGGGCCAGGTTCAGGTGTTCGAAAACGGCGCCAATGTGGTGATCGAAATCGCTCAGGGCGTGGTCGCTGCCAGGCAGCAGGCGGATCTGGCCGCCGGCGCAGAACGCCTGCATCTCGCGCCAGTCCAGCAGCTCGTCGCCCTGGGCGATGATGGCCAGCTGCCGGCCGAACGACCGGTCGGGGTTGCCCGCCATGGTGGCGATGTCGGCCTCGAGCTGCCGCAGCTCGTCCACGAAGGCCGCCTCGAAAAAGAAGCGCTCGTCCGGGTCGTGCCAGGCGGTTTGCTCGCCGATGTGCCGGGCCAGATCGCGCGCCGGGTGGGCGGCGGGGTTGAGCAGCACCGACGCGCAGCCCCGGCGCAGCGACAACCAGCGGGCATAGAAACCTCCTAGCGAGGATCCGACCACCGCCATGCGGCCGGTCGGCCAGCCGCGCGTGCCTTCCTCGATCAGGGCCGCGGCCCGGGCGGGCGAGGGAGGCAGCTGCGGGCACCACCAGACGACGCCGGGGTGGTCGCGTCGCACGCGCTCGGCGACCTGGCGCGCCTTGGCCGATTGCGGGGAGGACCGGAATCCGTGCAAATAAAGAAGGTGTGTCGTGGGGCTGTCCATGGGGCAGAGGATAATCGCGGGATGGCCGCCGTCATCGATCGCCCGAGCCTCTGGCAACGCATCAAGCCCGTGTTCACCGGTTTCGATCACTGGCTGCTGCTGGCCATCCTGATGCTGGCCGCCATCGGCTTGGTGACGATGTATTCCGTCGGCTTTGACCACGGCACGCGTTTCGCGACACACGCGCGCAACATGCTGCTGGCCTTTGGCGTGATGTTCGTGGTTTCCCAGGTGCCTCCGCAGCGGCTGATGATGCTGGCCCTGCCCCTGTACGCGACGGGAGTGGTGCTGCTTTTCGGCGTCGAGTTCTTCGGCATCGTCAAGAAGGGTGCTCAGCGCTGGCTCAACGTGGGCATCGTGATACAGCCCAGCGAGATCATGAAGATCGCCATGCCCATGATGCTGGCCTGGTGGTTCCAGCGCCGGGAGGGCACCTTGAAGGCGGCGGATTTCATCGTGGCCGGCATCATCCTGGCCGTGCCGGCGGCGCTCATCCTCAAACAGCCTGACTTGGGCACCACGCTGCTGGTGGTGGCTTCGGGCCTGTTTGTCATTTTCTTCGCCGGCCTGAGCTGGAAGCTCATCATTCCGCCGGTGGTGGTGGCGGTGGTCGGCATCGTCGTTCTCATCACCATGGAGCCCGAGTGGTGCGCCCCCGGCGTGGACTGGAAGGTGCTGCACGAAAACCAGAGACAGCGGGTGTGCACCCTGCTGGATCCGTTCAAGGATCCGCTGGGCAAAGGGTTCCACATCATCCAGGGCATGATCGCCATCGGCTCGGGCGGAGTCTGGGGCAAGGGCTTCATGCAGGGCACGCAGACCCACCTCGAATTCATCCCCGAACGCACGACCGACTTCATTTACGCGGCCTTTTCCGAGGAATTCGGGCTGGTGGGCGTGGGCACCCTGCTGGTGGCCTTCCTGTTCTTCATCGGCCGGGGGTTGATGATCGCGATGGAGGCACCCACCGTGTTCTCGCGCCTGCTGGCCGGTGCGCTCACGCTCAACGTGTTTGTCTATGCCTTTGTCAACATGGGCATGGTCAGTGGCATCCTGCCGGTGGTGGGCGTGCCGCTGCCTTTCGTGAGCTATGGAGGCACGGCCATGGTCACCATGGGCATCGGACTGGGCATGCTCATGTCGATCGCGAAGTCCAAGCGGCTGATGCAGTCCTGACCGCGCATCGCCGCCGGACCCTTGCGGCAAGCAAGGACAAGCCCGGCTTCCTACAATAGGGTCATGATTGCCCGTGAACCCACCCTGGCCCGTCTGGCCGAAGCCGAGCGCGCCCTTCTGCAGCCTTTCGGGCTGACGACCAGTCACCTGCAGCGTGCGCTGGGCGAGATCATGTCCCATGGCGCGGACGATGCCGACCTGTACTTCCAGACCACCCGCAGCGAAGGCTGGAGCCTGGAGGAGGGCATCGTCAAGACGGGCAGCTTCAGCATCGACCAGGGCGTCGGTGTGCGAGCCGTCAGCGGCGAGAAGACAGCCTTCGCCTATTCCGACGACCTGTCCTGGGAGTCGCTGATCGACGCGGCACGGGCTGTGCGCGCCATCTCGGGGCAGGGCCAGAGTCGCCGTGTCCGGGCGCGCCCGGCCAAGGTGGCCGCCTCGCGCTCGCTCTATCCGGGGATCGACCCGATCGGCACGCTGGATAGCACCGCCAAGGTGGCCTTGCTGGAAAAGGTCGAGCGACTGACCAAGGCGAAGGATCCGCGCATCGTGCAGGTGATGGCCGGACTGGCCGCCGAACACGATGTGGTGTTGGTGGCGCGCGCGGACGGCACGCTGGCGGCTGACGTGCGGCCGTTGATCCGCCTGTCGGTGACCGTGATCGCCGAGCAGCAGGGGCGCCGCGAGGTGGGCTCCTCCGGTGGCGGCGGTCGATTCGGGCTCGCCTATTTCGACGACGACATGGTTCAGTCCTATGTGGACGAGGCGGTGTCGGCGGCGCTCACCAACCTGGAGGCGCGTCCGGTGCCGGCCGGCGAGATGAGCGTGGTCCTGGGTCCGGGCTGGCCGGGCGTGCTGCTGCACGAGGCGGTCGGGCACGGCCTGGAAGGCGATTTCAACCGCAAGGGCTCCAGTGCCTTCTCGGGCCGCATCGGCCAGCGTGTGGCAGCCAAGGGCGTGACGGTGCTGGACGATGGCACGATCGCCGACAGGCGCGGCTCGCTCAACGTCGACGACGAGGGTTGCCCGACGCAGCGCAACGTGCTGATCGAGGATGGGATCCTCAAGGGCTACATCCAGGACGCGATGAACGCGCGCCTGATGGGGGTGCGGCCCACCGGTAATGGCCGGCGCGAGAGCTACGCCCACGTGCCGATGCCGCGCATGACCAACACCTATATGCTCGGTGGCGACACCCCGCCCGAGGAGATCGTGGCCAGCCTGAACAAGGGGCTGTATGCGACCAACTTCGGCGGCGGCCAGGTCGACATCACCAGCGGCAAGTTCGTCTTCTCGGCCAGTCAAGCCTACTGGGTGGAGAACGGCCGCATCCAGTATCCCGTCAAGGGGGCCACCATCATCGGCAACGGCCCTGACGCGCTGACCCGGGTGAGCATGATCGGCAATGACATGCGACTGGACTCCGGTGTGGGCGTCTGCGGCAAGGAAGGTCAGAGCGTGCCGGTGGGGGTGGGTCAGCCCACCATGCGTATCGATGGCCTCACCGTGGGCGGCACGGCCTGATTTCTGTGGTATATTGATTTTCATGCAAGCGCGTTCGGCCTTCTTCTTTGGCTACTACTTTTGGTTCTCAGTCCCCGGCGGACGAGAGGCATCGGTGTAGGCGCGCGAAGCAACCAGACCTCCAGGAACCGCCGGGTGTGAACCCGGCGGTTTTTTTTTACCCGTTCTTTCCCTTTCCCAACCGAGGAGCACCGATGAACGCCATGAACACCACCGCCAGCGATGCCTGGTATCCGCGTCCGGCCGAGAAGACCAGCCAGACCGACGACCAGCGCATCAAGGACATCACCGTGCTCCCCCCGCCCGAACACCTCATCCGCTTCTTCCCGATCGTCGGCACGCCGGTCGAGAAGCTGATCAGCCAGACGCGCCACCGCATCCACGACATCCTGCAGGGGCGCGACGATCGCCTGCTGGTGGTGGTGGGCCCGTGCTCGATCCACGATCCGGCTGCCGCCGTCGACTACGCACGCCGACTGCAGCCGCTGCGTGAGAAATACGCCGACCGGCTGGAAGTGGTGATGCGCGTGTATTTCGAGAAACCGCGCACCACGGTGGGCTGGAAGGGGCTGATCAACGACCCTTACCTGGACGAGAGTTTCCGCATCGACGAGGGCCTGCGCATCGCGCGCCAGCTGCTCATCGAGATCAACCGACTGGGCCTGCCGGCCGGCAGCGAGTTCCTCGACGTGATCTCGCCGCAGTACATCGGCGATCTCATCAGCTGGGGCGCCATCGGTACCCGCACGACCGAGAGCCAGGTGCACCGTGAACTGGCCTCGGGCTTGTCGGCGCCCATCGGCTTCAAGAACGGCACCGACGGCAACCTCAAGATCGCGCTCGACGCCATCCAGGCCGCCGCGCGTGGCCACCACTTCCTGTCCGTGCACAAAAACGGCCAGGTGGCCATCGTGCGCACCCGCGGCAACAAGGACTGCCATGTCATCCTGCGCGGCGGCAAGGCGCCCAATTACGACGCGGCCAGCGTGGCCGCGGCTGTGCAGGAGCTGGCGGCGGCCAAGCTGCCGCCGCGGCTGATGGTCGATTGCAGCCACGCCAACAGCAACAAGCAGCACGAGCGTCAGCTGGTGGTCACGCGTGACCTGGCGGACCAGATCGCGGCGGGCTCGCGCAGCGTGTTCGGCGTGATGATCGAAAGCCACATCGAGGCCGGAGCGCAGAAGTTCACCGCCGGCAAGGATCCGGTGAGCCAGATGCGCTACGGCCAGAGCATCACGGATGCCTGCCTGGGCTGGGACGACACGGTTGCGGCGCTCGACATGCTGGCCGCTGCGGTGGCCAAGTCACGCGAGCTGCGCCGTTGATCGCGCAGGAGTGACCGTCCGGCAGAAGGTGCCGGGTCGTGCCGAATGCTCCACACCGCTGTGCAGCGGCAGTCGGCACAGCTTGATAAGCTTTCAGGGATGCGGCATGTCGCGATCTGGCCGAAGGCCGGCGACGCCATGCCATGAAGGAATTTTTGTGGAGCAACCCGTTCTTCGTCTGGGCCTGCTGGGTTTCGAAACCGGGCATTTCCAGCGTCTGCGCGACTGGGCCGAGCGGCCCACCCCCGGCTGGCCGCAGTGGCAGGTTGGCGACCCGCATCAGGCGGACGCCTGGCTGATCGACGGCGAGGCGGTCGATGTTCTCGGGCGCGATGCGCTGCTCATCCATCAGCGCCAGGACGGCACCCGCCTGTCCCTGCACCGTGCCGATGTGGACCGGCCGCTGGCTTTTGCCGAACCACTCCCCGAAGGCTTCGCCTCGGCGGAAGCCTTTGACGCTGCCGACGAGCAGAGCCTGCGCCAGCGCCTGCAGCGGTTCGAGGCATGGCTGCGCCCGTTGCGGACCCAGTTTGCGCTGGGCGGGCAACTGGTCGAGCGGATGAACAGTTTCCGCGACGATGTCGTTCACCTGATGCACGACGGCCAGCTCCTGGCGGTGGTCGATTTCCCGGGCTGGATGTGCGGCCTCAAGGTTCCCGCAAGGCCGGTGGATCTGACCAATGCCCAATGGGTGCGCCGCCCCGGACGGGCCAATGACATCCCCGGTGCGTTCCTGAAGCTGGGTATTCAGCGCGTGATGTGGAATTACGCCGTGCGTACCCGGCGCGACATCCTGCCTGAGCGCTACCGCCTCCAGCGCATCCACCTGCGGCGCGTGCCACGGCTGCCTCCGCGCTGGTTCGAACCGCTGCACCTGCGGCTGATGGAAACGCTGTCAATGACGCCCAGCACCCTTGAAGAGCTGCAGGAGACACTGGGCGAGGGGGCAGAGGTGCTGGCGTCTCACCTGGCGGCCCTGTTCTACGCCGGTGGCCTGACAACCGATCCCGAGAGCGCCCAACGCGCGCAGTCCAAGGTGCGCCAGGGCATCCTGTCGCTGCGTATCGGGGACGGGCGTCGGAGGCAGGAGTCCCTTGGACCGAGTACCGGCCTGTCCGACCAGATGGCGCCGTCCAGCCTGTTCCGCGGGGTGGTGCCGACGCCTTTGCGGCCCGTCACCGATGACGTCGACACGGTCGCGCCGCCTTCGGGATCGTGCTAGCGGCAAGCCGGTCTTTCCGGGGCACAATGGGGCATCCGAATGGCGACCGCCTTTCACCCTGCACTAGCCAAGGAGCGATGCCGATGCGCAGCCATGTGACCGTGACCTGGAGCGGATCTTCCACCTACGTCTTCGATCTGGATGAAGTCCAGCCCATGCCTCAGGAGCAGGCGAGGGTCTGGCTGGACGAGCAGTTCGTGGCCTTCCAGTGCGAACCGCTGCGCCTGACGGGCAAGGTGCTCAATGCCGACAAGGTCGTGGCGGTCGCGCACGCGGCGGGCAAGGAGCGCTTCAGCGAGCCTGAGTACGAAGAGTGGGCGCTCACGTTCGCCCGCGCCAGCAGCGCCATCCTGGCCAAGCCGGTGATCACGATCGACGTGCCGGCGATGACGATCGGCTACTGAGGCGGCGCCAACGGTGCATGGCGCACCGGATGGCGGCACGAGGCTCAGCGGCTTGCCAGCGCCCGCAGCAGGCGGTCGTGGATGCCGCCGAAGCCGCCGTTGCTCATGCAGACGATGTGGTCCCCCGGGCGTGCGGCCTCGCGGATCTGCTCCACGAGGATGTCGATCCCGCTGGCCACACTGGCCCGGCTGCCCATGGGCGCGAGGGCGTCGGCGGCGTCCCAGTCGAGCCCGCCCGAGTGGCAGAACGCCAGATCGGCCGATTCGAGGCTCCACGGCAGCTGGGATTTCATCGTGCCGAGCTTCATGGTGTTGCTGCGCGGCTCGAAGACGGCCAGCACGCGGCCGGTGTCTCCCGAGCTCTGCAGCTTGCGGCGCAGCCCGTCGAGCGTGGTGCGGATGGCGGTGGGATGGTGGGCGAAGTCGTCGTATACGGTGACTGGTGCGCCACCGGCCGGCAGTGTCACCTGGCCACGTTCCTCCATGCGGCGCCGCACATTCCGGAACGAGGCCAGGGCGCGTGCGGCGTCGGCAGGGGCCACGCCGACGTGATCGGCCGCCGCGATGGCCGCCAGGGCGTTGAGCTGGTTGTGCTGGCCCGACAGATCCCACTCGACGCGCGCCACGGGACGGCCCGCCTGCAGCACGTCGAAGGCGTGTGCCTCGCCCAGGGCGGTGAAGTCACTCACGGCGGCGCCGAAGCTGCGGACCTCGCTCCAGCAGCCCTGGTGCAGCACGCGATCCAGGCTTTCCTCCAGGCCGTTGACGACGACGCGACCCGTTCCGGGGACCGTGCGGACGAGGTGGTGAAACTGGCGTTCGATCGCGGCCAGATCATCGAAGATGTCGGCGTGGTCGAACTCCAGGTTGTTCAGGATCGCCGTGCGCGGGCGATAGTGGACAAACTTGCTGCGCTTGTCGAAGAAGGCGGTGTCGTACTCGTCGGCCTCGATCACGAAGGTGGATCCCCGCGCTCCGCTGTGGGTGCGGCCCGGGGCGCCGCCGCCCAGCCTGGCTGATACGCCGAAATTCATCGGCACGCCACCCACCAGAAAGCCCGGCTGCAGACCGTTGGCTTCCAGTATCCAGGCCAGCATCGAGGTGGTGGTGGTTTTGCCGTGGGTGCCCGCCACCGCCAGCACGTGGCGTCCCTGCAGCACGTGCTCGGCCAGCCATTGCGGGCCGCTGGTGTAGGGCGCGCCGGCGTCGAGGATCGCCTCCATGAGGGGGAATTTGGGCGTGCCGTCGGGCAGTCGGGCGCGGCTGACGACATTGCCCACCACGAACACGTCGGGCTTGAGGGCCATCTGGTCGGCGTCGTAGCCTTCGATCAGCTCGATGCCCAGGGCGCGCAGCTGGTCGCTCATGGGCGGGTAGACGCCGGCGTCGCAGCCGGTGACCTTGTGACCCGCCTCGCGGGCCAGGGCTGCGACCCCTCCCATGAAGGTGCCGCAGATTCCCAGGATATGTATGTGCATGCCCGGATTCTAGGCGGACGCCCGGTGCGGGAATGCGTGACGTGACCTCTCGGTCGGGGTGCGACGGGGCACAATGGGGGCATGTCATGGTACCGAGACGATGCAGCGGACGAACTGCTGGCCGTGGCCGCCCGGCTGGTGGTCGAGGAAGGTCTGGAATACGGACCGGCCAAGCAGCGCGCCGCGCGCCAGCTCGGGCTTGGCCGCCGCGTGGCCTTGCCCGACAACCTGGCGCTGGAAGCGGCCGTGTGCGAACACATCGCGATCTTCTGCCCCGAGACGCAGGCGCAGGAGCTGGCTGCCTTGCGCGACGTGGCGCTGCGCTGGATGGAACGGCTGGCCGAGTTCCGGCCCCTGGTTGGCGGTGCGGTCTGGCATGGCACGGCCACTGCGCTCAGCGACATCTATCTGCAGCTGTTCTGCGAGGACACCAAGGAAGTGGAGTGGCGGCTGCTGGATCGCAAGGTCGATTACCACCCCGGATCGGTGACGGGCTTGCGTGGTGAGGAGGTCGAGGCGCTGACCGTGCGCGACCGTCATCCGGCGCTGGCGCAGCCGGTGCTCGTGCACCTGATGGTGCATGACCGGGACGACGAGCGGGGTGCCTTGCGCCCGGATGCGCTGGGCCGCAGCCCCCGGGGCGACGCGCAGGCACTGCGCGAGCGCATGACCGAAGCGGCCGGAGGCGCCACATGAACCGCCGGCTGCTGATGTCCATGGTGGCGCTGGGAGCCGGGCTGGGAGGTGCGGGCCTGGCATGGTGGCGCCTGCGCCCCGGACCGGTGCCGGCGGGTGCCGAGACCATGCTCTGGTCGCAGCGTTTCGATCAGCCCGACGGGCGTTCGCTGGAAATGTCCGCTTTGCGCGGACGACCGCTGCTGGTGAACTTCTGGGCCACCTGGTGCCCGCCCTGCGTGGAGGAGCTGCCCCTGATCGATGCCTTCGCGCGGGAGCATGCCGCCCGCGGCTGGCAGGTGGTCGGCCTGGCTGCGGACCGTCTGGAGCCCGTGCAGCGCTTCCTGCGGCGCATGCCCCTGGGCTTTTCGGTGGGTCTGGCCGGCATGGCGGGGGTCGAGCTGAGCAAGGCCCTGGGCAACACCAGCGGCGCGCTGCCGTTCACCGTGGTGCTCGATGCCGGCGGGCGGATCATAGACCGCAGGCTCGGCAAGGTTGATGCGGACGACCTCCGCCAATGGGCTGGCTTGGCGCGATAATGCTTTCCTGTCGCTGAACAGCGACATGTGTGCCCAAAAGCGGGTAAAGTGTGCACCCGCGCCAACGCGCTGGCAGCCCATGCACTGCCTCCTGTCTTCGACGGCCGGCGAATCCGGGCGCCGTCTTTCGTGTACACTGCGGCACCCCCGGTGGTCAAAAATGATAGAAAATCTGCGAAATTGCACTAAAAAGCGCGCAGTTAGCATCATTTGACTGAAATTCGTTGGAGAAATCATGGATCTGAGAAAACTCAAGACACTGATCGACCTGGTGTCGGAATCGAACGTGTCCGAACTTGAAATCACCGAAGCAGAGGGCAAGGTCCGGATCGTCAAGAGTTCGCCGGCTGCGGCCATGGGTGCTCCAGTGGCCTATGTGGCGGCCCCCGCCGCTCCGGTGGCGGCTCCGGCCGCAGCGTCGGCGCCGGCTGCCGAGGCGGCCCCCGCCACGGCGCCTGCCGCGCCGGCCGGTCACATCGTCAAGTCGCCCATGGTCGGTACCTTCTACCGTGCCTCGGCGCCGGGTGCCAAGCCCTTCGTGGAAGTGGGCCAGGCGGTCAAGGAAGGCGAGACGGTCTGCATCGTCGAGGCCATGAAGATCCTCAACGAGATCGAGGCCGACAAGTCCGGTGTCATCACCCAGATCCTGGTCGAAAACGGCCAGGCGGTCGAGTACGGCCAGCCCCTGTTCGTCATCGAGTAAGGCGTCCGTCGTGGCCATGTTCAAGAAAATCCTGATCGCCAACCGCGGCGAGATCGCGCTGCGGGTGCAGCGTGCCTGCCGCGAGATGGGCATCAAGGCGGTGATGGTCTATTCCGAGGCCGACCGCGATGCCAAGTACGTGCGTCTGGCCGACGAGGCCGTCTGCATCGGTCCGGCGGCATCGGCCCAGAGCTATCTCAGCATGCCGGCCATCATTTCGGCTGCCGAAGTGACCGATGCCGAGGCCATTCACCCCGGCTATGGTTTCCTGTCCGAGAACGCCGACTTCGCCGAGCGTGTTGAAAAGAGCGGCTTCACCTTCATCGGCCCGACCCCCGAGTCGATTCGCCTGATGGGCGACAAGGTGTCGGCCAAGCAGGCCATGATCAAGGCCGGCGTGCCTTGCGTGCCCGGCTCGGACGGCGCGCTGCCCGATGACCCGGCGCAGATCAAGAAGATCGCCAGAAGCGTGGGCTACCCGGTGATCATCAAGGCCGCCGGTGGCGGTGGCGGTCGTGGCATGCGCGTGGTGCACACCGAGGCGGCGCTGCTGCACGCTGTGCAGACCACCAAGGCCGAAGCTGGTGCGGCTTTCGGCAACCCGGAGGTGTACATGGAGAAGTTTCTCCAGAACCCCCGGCACATCGAGATCCAGGTGCTGGCCGATACGCACCGCAATGCGGTGTACCTGGGTGAGCGCGACTGCTCCATGCAGCGCCGCCACCAGAAGGTGATCGAGGAAGCGCCGGCACCGGGCATTCCGCGCCGCCTGATCGAGAAGATCGGCGAGCGTTGCGCCGCGGCCTGCAAGAAGATCGGTTACCGCGGCGCGGGCACTTTCGAGTTCCTCTACGAGAACGGCGAGTTCTACTTCATCGAGATGAACACTCGCGTGCAGGTGGAGCACCCGGTGACCGAGCTGATCACGGGCATCGACATCGTGCGCACCCAGATCGCGGTCGCGGCCGGCGAGAAGCTGCCGTTCACGCAGCGCCAGATCCAGCTGCGGGGCCACGCGATCGAGTGCCGCATCAACGCCGAGGACCCGTACAAGTTCACGCCCTCGCCCGGCCGCATCACGACCTGGCACGCCCCCGGCGGCCCCGGCGTGCGCGTGGATTCGCACGTGTACACCAATTACTTCGTGCCGCCGAACTACGACTCGATGATCGGCAAGATCATCGTCCACGGCGACACACGCGAGCAGGCACTGGCGCGCATGCGCACGGCGCTGGCGGAGACGGTGGTCGAGGGCATCAACACCAACATCGCGCTGCACCGCGAGCTGATGGTGGACGCCAGCTTCTCGGCCGGCGGCACCAACATCCACTACCTCGAGCACTGGCTCTCCCAGCACGAGCGCTGAGCGCCTGCCGTTCCCGGGACACCTGACATGACGATGCACGAACTGGTTCTGCTGACGCCCGAGGAGGCGGTCGAGCCGGTGGGCGAGGCGCTGGACGCGCTGGACGCGCTGAGCGTCTCGGTCGAGGATGCCGACGCGCTGACGCCCGCCGAGCAGGCCCTGTTTGGCGAGCCGGGCATGCCGCCGCCGAAGGAGGGCTGGCAGCGTTCGCGCGTCGTCGCGCTGTTCGGCACCGAAGATTTGGCGCGCGAAGCGGGCACCTTGCTGCTGGCGCAGGATTTCTTTGCCGGTTGCGAGGTCGTTGGCGTGCAGGCGGTGGCCGAGCAGGACTGGGTTCGACTGACCCAGTCGCAGTTCGACCCGGTCGAGATCACCCCCAGCTTCTGGATTGTGCCGAGCTGGCACGAGCCGCCCGCGGCGGCGCAGCAGGTGATCAGGCTCGACCCGGGTCTGGCCTTCGGCACCGGGACCCACCCGACCACCCGCATGTGCCTGCGCTGGATCGCAAGGCATGGCACGCAGGGCCTGCGGGTGCTCGATTACGGCTGCGGCTCGGGCATTCTGGCGATCGGGGCCGCCAAGTTTGGCGCAGCCACCATCGACGCGGTGGACATCGACCCGGCGGCGGTCGAGGCCACGCGCCTGAACGCGCAGGCCAACCATGTCGAGCTTTCGGCAGGGCTGCCCGAGGCGGCCCATGGCGAGTACGACCTGGTGCTGGCCAACATCCTGGCGACGCCGCTGAAGGTGCTGGCGCCGCTGCTGTGCGCCCATGTGCGCGCGGGCGGTGCGCTGGTGCTCGCAGGCATCCTGGAGCGACAGGCCGACGAGCTGCGCGAGGCCTACGCACCCTGGCTGCCGCTGTCCGTGAGCGACAGCGAGGATGGCTGGGTGCTGATGACCGCCTGCCGCTGAAGCCGTCCCCTGTGCGGCGTCGCGGTGCCGCGGAAACCGGTGTGGCTGCTGCAATAATTGCCGCATGAGTTACACCACCCGATGTCCAGCCTGCGGAACGACCTTCCGGGTCGTGCCCGACCAGCTCAAGATATCGGATGGCTGGGTGCGCTGCGGCTATTGCGCCGATGTGTTCGACGCCACCCTGTACCTGCAGGAGTGGCCGGATCAGGACGTGGCGCCCGCACAAACGGCTTCGGTATCGCGCGCGCCATCCAAGACGCAGGACCAGGCCGCACAGGCGCAGGTGCCCGCAGCGGTTGCCGAGGGCGACGCGTCGCCCGCCTCCGAGGCTGAAGTTCTCGATCAGGAAGACTCCGGGTGGCAGGATTCGGATTTTCTCGCCGACCTGCAGCGCTATGCGCGCCGAGCCAGGGGCGAAGAAGCGGATGCGCCGGCCCAGGCTCCTGAACCCGCTCCAGCGCCTGCGCAGGAACCTCCGTTGCCTGCCGCGCCTGCCGTCCCGGAAGAAGAGCCGGCACCGCAGCCCGCGCCACCCGTCACGCCTGTCCGGGAAACGCCTGCGGTTGCGCCCAGCGAGGCAACGGCCGCCCGGGCCATTCCGGACACTGATCCCACGGTGCCGGAGGAGCCTGTGCTGCCCGGCTTTGTCGTGCAGGCCCGGCGCCGCGCCTTCTGGTCATCGCCGGCGGTGCGTGTCGCGCTGGTGCTGCTTGCGGTGCTGCTCGGCGGGCTGCTGGCGATCCAGTGGACCTGGCATGAGCGCGACCAGGTGGCGGCGCGCTGGCCCGCGGCGCGTCCCCTGCTGCAATCGGCCTGCAACCTCGCGGGCTGCGAGATCGCGCCGGTGCGGCGTATTGACGATGTCGTGATCGACAGCTCCCAGCTGTCGCGCAGGCTCGGCACGTTCTACGTGTTCGACCTTGTGCTGCAGAACAAGGCCGAGGTACCGGTGGCCGTGCCAGCGCTGGAGCTGAGCCTGACCGACGCCCGCGATCAGGTGCTGTCGCGCCGCGTTTTCTTGGCCAGGGAGCTTCCGGGTTCGCCGGTGGTGCTTCCGGCGCGGGGCAGCCTGGAGCTGACGCTCAACCTCTCCATATCGCTGGCCGACAGCTCCGCCATGTCCGGCTACCGGGCGCTCCTGTTCTATCCCTGACGCATTACTTCCCACAGCTCATGTCCATTCTCATCTGCGGCTCGCTGGCGTTCGACACCATCATGACTTTCGAGGGGCGCTTCGCCGAGCAGATCCTGCCGGACCAGCTGCACATTCTCAACGTGTCCTTTCTGGTGCCGGGCATGCGGCGCGAGTACGGCGGCTGCGCCGGCAACATCGCCTACGGCCTGCGTCAGCTGGGCTCGCCCGCGGTGCCCCTGGCCATGATCGGCAACGATGGCCAGGACTACTGCGAGCGCCTGCGGGGGCTGGGGGTGGACACGCGTTTCATCGGGACCACCGCCGGCAACTACACGGCGCAGGCGATGATCATGACCGACCGCGACAACAATCAGATCACGGCCTTCCATCCTGGAGCGATGTCGCAGGCGCATGAAAACCGCGTGCCCACCGATGCGGGGATCCGGCTGGCCATCATCGCGCCCGACGGACGCGATGCGATGCTGCAGCACGCCGAGCAACTGCACGCGGCGGGCATTCCCTTCGTGTTCGATCCGGGCCAGGGTCTGCCGATGTTCAACGGCGAGGAGTTGCGCCGTTTCATCGAGATGGCGAGCTGGGTGGCGGTCAACGATTACGAAGGGCGCATGCTCAGCGAGCGCACCGGCATGACGCTGGAAGAGATTGCGTCCCGTTTGCGGGGGCTGGTGGTGACCTTGGCGGAGCACGGCTGTGATGTGTATGCCGACGGTGCGTTCACGCGGGTGCCGGGCGTGAAGGCCGAGGCCGTGGTCGATCCCACGGGCTGTGGCGATGCGTTCCGGGCCGCGCTGCTGCACGGCCTGCTCCAGGAGTGGCCGCTGGTGCAGTGCGCCGAACTGGGCAACCGCATGGGGGCGATCAAGATTGCCCAGCGGGGTGGCCAGAACTACCGCATCGAATGCCTCTGAAGCGGACACGAAAAAGCCCGGGGCGGTGCCTCCGGGCTTGCATGCTCAGAGCCGCGGACCAGGGCGCGGATGAAACGCCCGAACCCGGTGCCGATCACGCTCAGGGCTTGCTGGACGTGGGGAACGGCCAGGCGGCCTGAGGCGTCAGCTTGGTCTGGGCGGCCGGAGCCGGCGCAGGGGCAGGCTTCTTGGGGGCAGCCTTCTTCGTCGATGCAGCCTTCTTGGCCGGTGCAGCCTTCTTGGCCGGTGCAGCCTTCTTGGCCGG
>JAEZLX010000078.1 GCA_023415035.1 Pseudomonadota bacterium
CTTCCACATCCAGACCACCCATTCAACCCTTCATGACCAGACCCATGCCCCGCATCACCACCACCGCCCAGATCCGTGAACACCTGCTCGCCCGGCGCGAGATCGCCCTGCTCGACGTGCGCGAGGAAGACCCCTTTGCCCAGGGCCATCCGCTGTTTGCCGCCAACCTGCCGCTGGGCCGCATCGAGCTGGACGCATATGCCCGCATTCCGCGTCTGAACACGCCTGTCGTGGTGTACGACAACGGCGAGGGGCTGGCGGAAAAGGCCGCGAGCCGCCTGCAGGCGCTGGGCTACACCCATGTCAGCCTGCTTGAAGGCGGTCTCAAAGGCTGGCGCGACGCCGGCGGCGAGGTCTTCATCGATGTCAACGTGCCCAGCAAGTCATTCGGTGAACTGGTGGAAGCGCAGCGCCACACGCCTTCGCTGTCCGCCGGGGAGGTCAAGGCACTGCTCGATGGGAAAGCCGACGTGGTGGTGCTCGACGCCCGGCGCTTTGACGAGTACCAGACGATGAACATCCCGGGCAGCACCAGCGTGCCCGGCGCCGAGCTGGTGTTGCGCGCCCGCACGCTGGCACCCAACCCGGCCACGCGCATCATCGTCAACTGCGCCGGTCGCACGCGCAGCATCATCGGGACACAGTCGCTGGTCAACGCCGGCATTCCCAACCGGGTGACGGCGCTGCGCAACGGCACCATCGGCTGGACGCTGGCCGGCTTGTCGCTCGAACACGGTGCCGACCGCCGTCCGCCACAGGACATCCCGCCCGCCATGCGCGAAGAAGCGGCCCGCGCGGCGCGCCAGGTGGCCGACCGCGCCGGCGTGCAACGCGCACGCCTGGAAGACCTGCCGCGCTGGCAGGTCGAACCCGACCGCACGACCTACCTGTTCGACGTGCGCACGCCCGAGGAATTCACGGCCGGCCACCTGCCGGGCTTCCGCAGCGCCCCAGGCGGCCAGCTGGTGCAGGAAACGGACGTGTCCGCTCCGGTGCGCGGCGCGCGCATCGTGCTGGTGGACGATGACGGCACCCGCGCGAACATGACGGCCTCGTGGCTCGCCCAGATGAACTGGGACGTGTGGGTACTCGATGACGTGCCCTCCTCGGCCTTCACCGAGCAGGGCTCGGCCGCGCTTCGCCTGCCAGCGCCCAGCCGCCCGGTGTCGTGGATCAGCGCGCGCCAGCTCGCCGACGAACTTGCTTCCGAACCGCCGGAGACCACCGCCATCATCAACCTCACCACCAGCGCCAACCACGTCAAGCGCCACATCGCCGGTGCCTGGTTCGCGCTGCGCTCGGACATCGGACGCGCCCTGGCGCAAATCCCGAGCGCGCAGCGCTACGTGCTCACCTGCGGCAGCAGCCTCCTGGCGAAGTACGCGGTGGAAGACGTGGAGCAGGCCACCGGCGGCGCCCGGGTGCAGGTGCTCGAAGGCGGCAACCAGGCCTGGTTCGACGCCGGCCTGCCCACCGGCAGCGGTGAGCAGCGCCTGGCCAGTCCGCGCATCGACCGCTACCGCCGGCCTTACGAAGGCACCGGCAACCCGCGCGAGGCCATGCAAGCCTATCTCGACTGGGAGTTCGGCCTGGTCGAGCAGCTCGGGCGCGACGGCACCCATGGCTTCCGCGTGATCTGAGACTGCGATGAACACACCCTCGACACCCCTGAGCACCGATGTTCCGGTCATCGGCGGTGGCATGGCCGGCGCCCGGGCGGCACTCGCCAACTAGCGCCGCAGCCAATAACCGGCGTTGAAAAAAAGGGGCTGTCATGGCAACCATGACAGCCCTGAACAAGCGGTGGCCAATGCCATGCGGCCACCGGTGACGCCTGACCGGATTAGGCCGACTCAACCGCCTCCCTGGCCACCTCCCGAACACTCCCTTGCGGGGCGGTTGACGTGTTGCGCCCGCGCGCTTGCACAGACTGTTCCAGCCTACGCGCACGCGTGTATCGGTTCTCGGGCACCGGCAGCCCCAGGTTGCCGCGGAACGTGTCGTCCTCGTAGTCGGTGCGCCACAGGCCGCGTGCCTGAAGAATGGGCACCACCAGCTCGACGAAATCCTTCAGCGAGGTGTTGGGCAGCGCCTCGAAGAAGTTGAAGCCGTCCGCGCCTTCGTTTTCGAACCAGCGCTGGATCTCGTCGGCCACCTGCTCGGCCGAGCCCACAAAAGTACGCTTGGGCGCGGCATGCCATTGCGCGACCTGACGCAGCGTCCAGCCGTTCTCGCGCGCCACACGCTTGATGTTGTCGCTGGCTGCCTGCTGGCTGTTGCGACCGATGTCGCCCAGCTCGGGGAACGGCTCGTCCAGCGGGTACTGGCTGAAATCGTGGTCGTTGAACGGCCGCGCGAGCGCCGCGATGGCATTTTCGATCGGCACCAGGCTGGCCGCGATGCGGTACTTTTCCTCGGCCTCCTCAGCCGTGCGACCCACGATCGGACGGATGCCCGGCAGAAGGAACACCCGTGCCGGATCGCGGCCGGCAGCAGCCACGCGCGCCTTCACATCGCGATAGTAGGCTTGCGCCTCGGCCAGCGTGTCGGCATGGAAGAAGATCGCATCGGCACTCCTGGCGGCAAAGTTCTTGCCGTCCTCCGAAGCACCAGCCTGGAAGATCACGGGCTGGCCCTGGCGCGAGCGCGCGATGTTCAGCGGCCCCTCGACCGCGAAGAACTCGCCCTTGTGGTCAAGACGATGGAGCTTCTCCGGATCGAAGAAGCGGCCCGTAGCCTTGTCGCGCACGAGCGCATCGTCCTCCCACGAATCCCACAGCCCCTGCACCACGTCCAGGTGCTCGGCGGCGAGGCGGTAGCGTTCACCATGCTCGTAGTGCTCGGCACGGCCGTAGTTGCGCGCACTGCCGTCGAGCCAGGAGGTGACGACATTCCAGCCGGCGCGCCCGCCGCTGATGTGGTCCAGCGACGCGAACTGCCGCGCCACGGTGAAGGGTTCGCTGTAGCTGGCCGTCACGGTGCCGACCAGGCCGATCCTGGAGGTCACCGCCGCCAGTGCCGAGAGAATGGTCAGCGGCTCGAAGCGGTTGAGGTAGTGCGGGCTGGAGCGTTCGGTGATATGGACGCTGTCGGCCACGAACAGGAACTCGAACTTCGCCTGCTCGGCCAGCCGGGCCTGCTCGCGGTAGAAGCCGAAGTTGACGC
This sequence comes from Pseudomonadota bacterium, assembly GCA_023415035.1. GTDB lineage: Bacteria > Pseudomonadota > Gammaproteobacteria > Burkholderiales > Burkholderiaceae_C > Hydrogenophaga. The sequence goes on from JAEZLX010000078.1 coordinate 3,166, forward strand.
TGGCGTCGGTGACGGCAGCCTCGTGCCGCCAGTCACCCCAGCCGGCGCCGACGCCGTGCAGGACAAAACCGAACTTCAGTTGACGCTTGCTTGCTTTGGATGAGGACATGAGAGGCTCCGGTGACTTGGGTGGATCAAGCGTACGGTTCGGCCCCTGCAGTGCCAACGAAGAAGAACGGATATCGATATGCGCAAACGGGTCAGGCTGCCAGCGCCTCCACGCCGGTGTCGTTGAGGGCGCTGTCGACCACCTCGCGCGTGAGCGTGGGCGCGAAGGTCTCGATGAACTTGTACGCATAGCCGCGCAGCCACACCCCGCGCCTGATCGCCAGCCGCGTGACGTTGATGCGGAACAGGTGGCGCGCGTCCAGCGTGCGCAGATGCCGGTCGCGCTCGGCATCGATCGCGATCGATGCCACGATGCCCACGCCCATGCCCAGTTCCACATAGGTCTTGATGACGTCGGCATCCATGGCCGTGAGCACGACGTTGGCCTCGATCCCCGCTTCGCGGAAGGCCTCGTCGATGTGCGAACGGCCCGTGTACCCGTTGTCGTAGGTGATGACCGGATACTCGGCCAGCTGTTGCAGCGTCACCGGTCCCGGCAGGTCCAGCAACGGGTGCCCGGGCGGCACCACCACGCTGTGCGTCCAGCGGTAGCACGGCAGCGTCACCAGCTGCGGGTAGTTGGCCAGTGCCTCGGTGGCGATGCCGATGTCGGCCTCTCCCTGAAGCAGCATCTCGTCGATCTGGCGCGGCGACCCCTGGTGCAGGTGCAGGGTGACCTGCGGGAACAGCTCGCGGAAATCGCGCACGGCGTGTGGCAGCGCGTAACGTGCCTGCGAGTGCGTGGCCGCAATGGTCAGGCCACCCTCCAGACGCGAGACGAACTCCTTGCCGGCCTGGCGCAGGTTGTGCGCCTCCTGCAGCAGCCGCTCGACGATGGGCAGCAGCGCCGCGCCGGGCTCGGTCAGGCCGGTCAGGCGCTTGCCCGACCGCACGAAGATGGACACGCCCAGTTCCTCCTCCAGTTCCCGGATCTGGCGGCTGACACCGGGCTGGGAGGTGTACAGCATGGCCGCCACCTCGGTCAGGTTGAAGCCACACCGCACCGTCTCGCGAACGGATCGAAGTTGCTGGAAGTTCATGGCTCGATGGGGCCCATGGCCCGGATGCGGCGCGCGCACCGATGGCACGCGCGGGTTGACATGTCCTCAGACGATCCTGGCGACCTCGTCGAACGGCAGCCGCGGACCGCGCGGGAAAGTGCCCGAGTGGTCGGCCACGCCGAGATTGACGATGAAGTTGACCTCGTAGCGTCCGTCCGGAAAAAAGGTCTCGTTGACCAGCTTCGGGTTGAAGCCGGACTGCGCGCCGGCATCCAGGCCGAGCGCGCGCGCGGCCAGGATCAGGTAGGCTCCCTGCAGGCTGCTGTTGCGAAAGGCCGTGGCTTCGGCCAGCACCGGGTTGGCATCGAACAGCGGTTTGGCGTCATACGCCGGGAACTGCTGTGGCAGATACTCCTGGAAACGCTTGTCGTGTGCCACGATCACCGTGATGGCCGCAGCATCGGTCTGTGCCACGTTGCCCGAGGACAGCGCCGGCCGCAGCCTGGCCTTGGCTTCCGGGCTGCGCACGAACACATAGCGCGCGGGTTGCGCGTTGAACGCGGTCGGCCCCCACTTGAGCAGGTCGTACAGGCGATGGATCTGTTCGTCCGACACGGGAACCGGCTTGAAGGCGTGCACCGTGCGCGCCTGACGGAACAGCTGGTCAAGCGCCGCGTCGGAGAGGGTGTTGAAAACAGGAGCGTCCATGATGGTGTGAGCTTTCTGCAGATCAGACGGCCGCCAGTGCCTGGTCGAGGTCGGCCAGCAGGTCGTCGATGTGTTCGATGCCGACCGACAGACGCACGGCGTCCTCGGTCACGCCCGACCTGGCCAGCTCTTCGGGCGAGAGCTGGCGGTGCGTGGTCGATGCCGGATGGGTGGCGAGCGACTTGGCATCACCGATGTTGACCAGGCGCGTGAACAGGTTCAGCGCGTCGAGGAAGCGCGCACCCGCGGCCCTGCCCTGACCGTCGGCGGCCTTGACACCGAAGGTCAGCAGACCCGAAGCCCTGCCGCCCAGGTACTTCTGTGCCAGCGCATGGTCCGGGTGATCCGGCAGGCCGGCGTAGTTGACCCAGCCCACCTTGGGGTGCTTCTGCAGGAACTGCGCCACGGCCAGCGTGTTCGCCACGATGCGCTCCATGCGCAGCGCCAGCGTCTCGATGCCCTGCAGGATCAGGAAGGCATTGAAGGGCGAGATGGCGGCACCGGTGTTGCGCAGTGGCACCACACGCGCACGGCCGATGTACGCGGCCGGGCCCAGGGCTTCGGTATAGACCACGCCGTGGTAGCTCACGTCGGGTTCGTTCAGGCGCTTGAAGCGTTCCTTGTGCTCGCCCCAGGGGAACTTGCCGCTATCGATGATGGCGCCGCCGATGCTGTTGCCGTGGCCGCCCAGGTACTTGGTCAGCGACTTCACCACGATGTCCGCACCGTGCTCGATCGGGCGCAGCAGATAGGGCGAGGCCACCGTGTTGTCGACGATGAGAGGGACGCCATGCCGGTGTGCAATGGCGGACACCGCGGCGATGTCGGTGATGTTGCCCTGCGGGTTGCCGATCGACTCCACGAACACGGCCTTGGTGCGACCGTCGATCAGCGATTCGAAGCTGTCCGGGTCGCGGTGGTCGGCAAAGCGCACCTCGATGCCGAACTGCGGCAGCGTGTGGGCGAACAGGTTGTACGTGCCGCCATACAGCGCCGTGCTGGAGACGATGTTGTCACCGGCTTCCGCGATGGTCTGGATGGCATACGTTACCGCTGCCTGACCCGAGGCCAGGGCCAGCGCCGCGATGCCGCCTTCGAGCGACGCGATGCGCTGCTCCAGCACGTCCTGCGTCGGGTTCATGATGCGGGTGTAGATGTTGCCCGGCACCTTGAGATCGAACAGGTCGGCGCCGTGCTGCGCGTTGTCGAACGCGTAGGCCGCCGTCTGGTAGATGGGCACGGCCACCGCTTTGGTGTTCGGATCCGGGCGGTAGCCGGCGTGGACGGAACGGGTCTCGAACTTCCAGTCTTCCGACATGGTGTCTCTCCTTCTTCCTGTGATGGAAATGAGCGGTCAGAAGCCCGGCAGCACGGCACCCTTGAACTCTTCGAGGATGAATGTCCTCACCTCGGGCGACTGGTAGGCCTTGACCAGCTTCGCCACCCAGGGCTTGTCCTTGTCGGCCTCTCGCACGGCGATCAGGTTGACGTACGGGCTCTTGGCGCTTTCCTGGGCGATCGCGTCCTTGCCCGGATGCAGGCCGGCGCTGATGGCGTAGTTGGTGTTGATGGCCGAGGCATCCAGGTCATCCAGCGAGCGCGGCAGCTGGGCCGCGTCCAGCTCGACGAAACGCAGCTTCTTCGGGTTCTCGGTCACGTCCAGCGGCGTGGCCTTCAGGCCGGCGTCAGGGCGCAGCTTGATCAGCCCCCTGTCCTGCAGCACCAGCAGCACGCGGCCTCCATTGGTCGGGTCGTTGGGGATGCCGACCTTGGCGCCTTGCGGCAGGTCCTTCAGGTCCTTGACCTTGCGGCTGTAGATGCCGATCGGGAAGTTCACCGTGTAGCCCACGTTCGCGAACTTGTAGCCGCGGTCCTTGATCTGGTTGTCCAGATAGGGTTTGTGCTGGTAGCTGTTGGCGTCCAGGTCACCGGCAGCCAGCGCGGCGTTGGGCTGCACGTAGTCGCTAAACTCGATGACCTGGATCTTCAGGCCATCCTTCTCGGCGACCTTCTTGACCTGCTCGAAGATCTGCGCGTGCGGGCCGGCGGTCACGCCCACTTTCAAGGGTTTGTCCTGGGCCAGCGCGGGCGCGCCCGCCAGCAGATGGGCAGCCGCGATGGCCAGAACGCTTTTGATGATGTGTCGTTTCGTTGTCATGTCGGTTCCTCGGGAATGAATCGATGGATGAAGGGGCGGGGTGGATGAACAGCGCGAAAAAGAACTCAGCGATGGCTGATGCGGCGCACCAGCCAGTCGCCCAGGCTTTGCAGCACCTGCACGAACACGATGAGCAGCAGCACCACGGCCACCATCACCTCGGGCAGGAAACGCTGGTAGCCATAGCGGATGCCAAGGTCGCCAAGACCGCCGCCACCGATCGCGCCGGCCATGGCCGAATAACCGGTCAGGCTCACGAGGGTAATGGTCAGGCCGGCCAAAATGCCCGGCAGCGCCTCGGGCAGCAGCACCTTGAACACGATCTGCGGCACCGAGGCACCCATGGCCTGGGCGGCCTCCACGCGGCCGTGGTCGACCTCGCGCAGCGCGGTTTCCACCAGCCTGGCCACGAAGGGGGCGGCGGCGATCGTGAGAGGCACCACGGCGGCGGCGGTGCCGATGGACGAACCCGTGATGAAGCGCGTGAACGGGATGATCGCCACCAGCAGGATGATGAACGGCGTGGATCGCACCGCGTTCACCAGCGCGCCGACGATGCGGTTGAAAGCCAGGTTCTGCAGGATGCCGCCGCGGTCGGTCAGGCGCAGCGCCACGCCCAGCGGAATGCCCAGCAGCGCGCCAATCACGCCCGAGATGCCGACCATCACCAGCGTTTCACAGAAGGAGGAGATGAACAGGTCGATCAGCGCTGGCGGGAACCAGTTCGACAAAGTCTCAAGCATGGGTCACCCCACTTTCTCCGTTGACTTCCTGCACTTGAACGCCGGCGCCGCGCAGATGCACCAATGCGGCCTGCAGCTGCTCGCGGGCCCCGCGCGCCAGCACGGCCAGGTTGCCGAAGGGCTGGCCCTGCACGTCGTCGATCTGGCCGTGCACGATGTTCAGGTCGAGCCCGAAGCGGCGCACCAGGTCCGACAGCAGCGGTCTGTCCGAGCTTTCCCCGGCGATCACCAGGCGCCACAGCGACGACTGCGCCTGTGCGCCGGCGCCCGTGCCCAGCAGGGCGCGCACGCGCTCGATCACCTGCGGCGGCAGCTCGCGCGGCACCACCTCGTCCAGCAGACGCTGGGTCACGTCGTGCTGCGGTCGGCTGAACACCTGCAACGTCTCGCCCTGCTCCACCACCTGGCCGGCGTCCATCACCGCGAGGCGGTGGGCCACCTGCCTGATCACCTGCATCTGGTGCGTGATGAGCACCACGGTGAGCCCCAGCTCGGTGTTGATCTGGCGCAGCAACGAGAGGATGGCGCGCGTGGTTTCCGGGTCCAGCGCCGACGTCGCTTCGTCCGACAGCAAGACCTTGGGACGACTCGCCAGCGCACGGGCAATGCCCACGCGCTGCTTCTGCCCGCCGCTGATCTGCGCCGGATAGCGGTCGGCCAGCGCCGACAGCCCCACCAGGTCCAGCAGCGGCAGCACACGCGAGCGGATCTCGCCGCGCGTGTGGCCTGCCAGTTCCAGCGGCAATGCCACGTTGTCATACACCGTGCGCGAACTCAGCAGGTTGAAGTGCTGGAAGATCATGCCGATGCCGCGACGGGCCTCGCGCAGCTGCGGCGCCGTCAGCGTGGTCAGCGACTGTCCGTCCACCGTGACCGATCCGTGCGTCGGCCGGTTGAGCAGGTTGACCACGCGCACCAGTGAGCTCTTGCCCGCACCGCTGCGGCCGATCACGCCGAACACCTCGCCGGCGTTCACGTGCAGCGACACGCCGCGAAGCGCGTGCACCGGGCCGGAACGGCTCGCGTAGGTGAGATGGATGTCGTTCAGGTCGATCATGTCCTGTCGCCCTCCCTCACCCGTGGCGCCGCAGCGAATGCGGCACGTAGCGGTCGGCCTGCACGTCGGGCGTCACGCCGTGCGTGAACACCTCTTCGGTGATGGGCAGCAGGTCTTCGTTCCAGGCCGCCCACTGGGCCTTGAGCCGATCGAACACCTCCGGGTGCCGCTCGCGCAGGTTGGCGCGCTCGCGCACATCGCTCACGACGTCGAACAGGAATTCGTTGTCGTTGATCTTCAGGTACTTCCACTGGCCGTCACGCACGGCCCGCTGGGCCTGTGCCTTGTAGCGCCAGTACAGCTTGCGCTGATGCTCCGGCTCCAGGCCTTCGAGCACGTGCAGTATGTTCTCGCCATCGCTCGGGAAATCCGGATGCGGCGCGGTACCCGCCGCCGCCAGCAGCGTGGGCAGCCAGTCCATGGTGATCGTCACCTGATCGCTCACCTGCGGCTGCAGGCGCGCCGGCCAGCGCAGCAGCGTGGGCACGCGCAGGCCGCCTTCGAGCAGCTCGGTCTTCTGGCCGACGAAGGGCCAGGTCTTGGAAAATCGCTCGCCGCCGTTGTCGCTGGTGAACACGACGATGGTGTTGTCGGCCTGGCCCGTCTCGTCCAGTGCCCTCAGCACCTGCCCCACCGCGGCGTCGAGCGCCTCGACGATCTCGCCGTACTTCTTCAGGCTGCCACCGTCGTAATGGAACAGGTCCTTGATCTCGCGCGCCACGGCCTCGTCGCCCGGCCCCTCCCAGGGCCAGTGCGGCGCCGTGAAGTGCAGCGAGAGGAAAAACGGCTGCGGCGCGCCGGCGCGTCCGCGCACATAGGCCTCGGCCTCGTCCGCCAGGATCTGCGTGTAGTAGCCCGTGCGTTCCACCGGCACCTCGCCGTCCCACAGGTCGCGCGGCACATCGTCGCCCGCGCGCGGTTTGTGGGTGAAGTAGTCCACCGCGCCGTGCAGGTTGCCGAAGAAACGGTCGTAGCCGCTGCGCAGCGGGCCGTAGTGCGGCGGCAGCCCCAGGTGCCACTTGCCGATCAGCGCGGTGTCGTAGCCGGCCTGCTTGAGCAGGGAGGGCAGCGTCGGATGCTCCGGCGGCAAGCCCAGACCCGTGTCGCGCAGCGCGATCGGCTCCTCCAGTCCGGCACGCAGCCGGTACTGGTAGCGCCCCGTGATCAGCGCGATGCGCGTGGCCGAGCAGACCGCCGAGTTGGCATACGCCTGCGTGAAGCGTACGCCCTGCGCGGCCAGACGGTCCAGGTGCAGCGTGGCAAAGTCCGTGGCGCCATAGACCCCCAGATCGGCCCAGCCCAGGTCGTCCGCCAGGATAAACAGGATGTTCGGAGATTGGCTCATGGCAGCTTCAGTCCGCACGGAACCCGGAGGTCGCGATCACCGGCCGCCACTTCTCGATCTCGGCCACGCGCAGCTGCTCCAGCGCCTCGGGCGTGCGCGGATCGGGCTCCAGCGCCATTTCGTCCAGCTTGGCCTTCACGGCGGGATCGGCCAGCGTGGCGTTGAGCGCGCGGCTGAACGCGGCGACGGCTTCCGGCGGCGTGCCCTTCTTCGCCCACAGGCTGTACCAGCCGCTGCCCACGGCCCCGGGATAGCCCAGCTCGGCAAAGGTCGGCACGTCGGGCAGGTCGTTCTTGCGCTGTTCGCCGAATGTGGCCAGGATGCGGATCTTGCCTTCCCGGTGCAGCTGCAGCAGTTCGGCGCTGGTGGTGATGGCCGAGCTGATCTGGCCGCCGGCCAGATCAGACAGCAGGCCGGGGCCGCCCTTGTAGGCCGCGTGCACGATCTCCACGCCCGCCGCATCGCCCAGCAGCAAACCGAAGAAGTGCGGCAGGCTGCCGGCCGCCGGGCTGCCAAAGTTGGCCTTGTCCGGGTTGGCCTTGAACCAGGCGATCAGCTCCCTGGCCGTGCGTGCCGGATGGTTGGCCGGCACTGCCAGCGCGAACTGGAAGTGCGCCACCAGGCCCACCGGCGTGAAGTCCTGCGCCGGGTCGTAGCCGGGTTTGCGATAGACCAGCTGCGACAGCACCGGCGTGATCAGCGGTGCCAGAAGGTAGGTCGCACCATCGGCCGGCGCGGCCAGCAGCTGGCTCGCCGCGATCTGGCCGTTGGCCCCGGGCTTGTTCTCCACGATCACATGGTGCTTGGGCCCCAGCTGCGGGCCGATGCGCTCGGCCAGCACGCGTGCCAGCACGTCGATACCGCCGCCGGCGGCAAAGCCGACCACGATGCGCGAATGCAGGGGAACAGCCGCGGTCGCCGGCTTGGCCGACGCGAAAGGCGCCTTGGCCACCACCAGCGCGGCCGAGGCCACGGCGGCACCCAGCAGCGTGCGGCGGGTCAGGATACGCGTGTCTGCCATGGCACGCTCCTTACAGCTTGGCCAGCGACACTTCGGTCGACTTGACCAGCGCCACCACTTCGGAGCCGATCTTCAGGTCCAGGTCACGGACCGAGCGCGACGTGATGACGGAGGTGACGATGCCCCACGGCGTCTCGACGTCGATTTCGGAGAGCACGTCGCCATGGATGATTTCCTTGACCTTGCCGCGAAACTGGTTGCGGACGTTGATGGCTTGAATGGTCATGATGGGTTCCTTTGTGTTGTCAGGTGTTGAATCGGGTGTCGCGGCGGGTCGCGATGACGCTCACACGGCCCAGCGCAGGCCATGCGCGGGAATGCCGGTCCAGCCCGGATCGGGCGGAGCCGTGTCGCCATCGGGTTGCTGCAGCACGCGGTCGAGGATGCGTTTCTCGATCGCCGCGAAGGCGGCATCGCCGCGCGAGCGCGGGCGGGCCAGCGCGATGCGCTCATCCAGCGCGATGGCGCCGTTCTCGATCAGGATCACGCGGTCGGCCAGCGCCACCGCCTCCTGCACGTCGTGCGTGACCAGCAGCGCCGTGAAACCGTGCCGATTCCACAGGCCTTCGATCAGCTCGTGCATCTCGATGCGCGTGAGCGCGTCCAGCGCACCCAGCGGTTCGTCAAGCAGCAGCAGGTTCGGCTGATGCACCAGGGCCCGGGCCAGCGACACGCGCTGGCGCTGCCCGCCCGAGAGCCTGGCCGGCCATTCGTTCAGACGGTCGCCCAGACCGACCTGCGCCAGCACAGTCCCGGCATCGGTGCGCCGCGCGGCGGACAGGCCCAGGGCCACGTTGTCGAGCACGCGCTTCCAGGGCAGCAGGCGTGCGTCCTGGAACATGATCCGGGTCTCGGGGTTCAGGCCCGCCAGGGGCTTGCCGTCGATCAGAAGCTGGCCGCCGGTGGCCTTTTCCAGGCCCGCCACCAGCCGCAGCAACGTGCTCTTGCCACAGCCGCTGCGACCGACGATGGCGACAAACTCGCCCGGCTCGATCACGAGATCGCTGCCGCGCAGCACCTCGCGCTCGCCGTAATGCTTGCTCACGCCACGCAGCTCCAGCCGCACGCCGCCCCGGGCGTTCTTGTGTGTCTGTGTCATGGTCCGTTCCCCGATCAGTTCTGGTAACCCGGGTGCCAGCGCAGCCAGAAGCGCTCCATGCCGCGAGCGAACACGTCGGCGAGCTTGCCCAGCAGGGCGTAGAGCAGGATGCCCACGAGCACCACGTCGGTCTGCAGGAACTCGCGCGCATTCATCGTCAGGTAGCCGATGCCGGCCTGCGCCGAGATCGTCTCGGCCACGATCAGGATCACCCACATCAGCCCGAGCGAGAAGCGCAGCCCCACGAGGATGGACGGCAGCGCACCCGGCAGCACGATCTGCGTGTACAGGCCCCAGCGCGAAAGCCCGTAGCTGCGGCCCATCTCGATCAGGCCCGCGTCCACGTTGCGGATGCCGTGAAAGGTGTTGAGGTAGATCGGAAAGAACACCGACACCGCGATCAGGAACAGCTTGGCCGCCTCGTCGATGCCGAACCACAGGATGACCAGGGGAATCAGCGCCAGCGAGGGGATGTTGCGCACCATCTGGATGCTCGAATCCAGCAGCGTCTCGAACACGCGGACCGATCCGGTCAGCAGCCCCAGCGCCAGCCCCAGGCCGCCGCCGATGGCCAGGCCCAGTAGCGCGCGGCCTGCGCTCACCTTCACGTGTTCCCACAACTCGCCCGACAGGGCCAGATCCCGGAACGTGGTCACCACGCCCGCCGGCGCCGGCAGCACCTGCGACGACAGCCAGCCCAGCGACGAGGCCAGCTGCCAGACGGCAATCAGCAGCACCGGCAGCAGCCAGGGCAGCAGGCGCCGGGCAAAGCCGCGCAACAACGCGATGAGGTGGTGGTTGCGAAAGCCGGCAAGCAGCGCGCGCTCGGGCGCATCGATCACGTCGGGCAGCGGCGACAACTGCAATTCGCGGATATCGGATGGCACATGGGCACTCATGAGGGTTCTCCTGTTTCCACCGGCCTGCACCGCGTCGGGCAACAGGCCAAGGCTCCGCCCGGGGCCAGCCACACTGGCGGCCCAAGGCACGTACGAGGAAGGGGAATCGGTGGTTCGGTCGCGCGCTCAGACGCTACAGCGCACCTGGGCAAACGGCACCGGCTCCCAGGACACCGTGCCCTGCATTCGCAGACCCTCTTGCAGCAGCAGCTGCGTTGCGTCGTCGAGCCGCTGCGCGATGTCCGGCTCGATCTGGTACTGGCCGTCGGCATCGCGCGGGACCTGGGTGTCGGTCGCGTAGACGCCCGGCAGGATGTGGCGCGCGCCCAGCGACTGCAGCACCGGCCGCAGCGCGTAATCCAGTGCCAGCATGTGGTGCGGACTGCCGCCTGTGGCCAGCGGCAGCACCGCCTTGCCCTTGAGCGCCGTCTGCGGCAGCAGGTCCAGGAACACCTTGAGCACGCCGCTGTAGGCCGCCTTGTAGACCGGCGTGGCGATCACCAGCGCGCGGGCATTGGCCACCTGCTCGATGGCACGCGCCACGCTGGGGTGCGCCCAGTCGGCCAGCAGCAGCGCCTGCGGGGACATGTCCCGCACGCGAAGACGGTCGATCGGCAGACGGCGCCCGTCCACCTGCTCGCGCAGGCGTTGCGCCACGGCATCGAGCAGGGCAGCCGAGCGCGAGTGCTCGGTGGGGCTGCCGCCAATCAGCAAAACGGACATGTTCAAGGGCTCCCGACGATGACAAAAAGGTGTGACAGCAAAAACGCGTGTGTGACAGCGGGCAGGCTTCGCTGCCCTTTTTTGATTTACTTCTTGGTATAGATCTGGTCGAAGGTGCCTCCGTCGGCGAAGTGCACCTTCTTGGCCTGCGTCCAGCCGCCGAAAGCCTCGTCGATCGTGAACAGGTTCAGCTTCGGAAACTGCTTGGCGTACTTGGCCTGGGCCTTTTCCGAACGAGGACGGTAGAAGTTCTTGGCGATGATGTCTTGCGCCTCATCGGTGTAGAGGAATTCCAGGTAGGCCTGCGCCACGGCGCGGGTGCCCTTCTTGTCGACGTTCTTGTCAACCACGGTCACCGCCGGCTCGGCCAGGATGGTCAGGCTGGGGTAGACGAAGTCGACCTTGCTGCCGAATTCCTTTTCCAGCAGATAGGCCTCGTTTTCCCACGAGATGAACACATCGCCCTGGTTGCGCTGGGCAAAGGTGATGGAGGAACCACGCGCGCCCGTATCCAGCACCGGCACGTTGGCGTAGAGCTTGCCCACAAACTCCTGGGCCTTGGCATCGCTGCCGAACTTGCGCTTGGCGTATTCCCACGCTGCCAGGTAGTTCCACTGGGCGCCACCGGAGGTCTTGGGGTTGGGGGTGATAACCTTCACGTCAGGACGGATCAGGTCGTCCCAGTCCTTGATGTTCTTGGGATTGCCGGCGCGGGTCACGAACACGATCGTGGAGGTGTAGGGCGAGCTGTTGAGCGGCAGGCGCTTCTGCCAGTCCTTGGGCACCAGGTTGCCGTTGTTGTGCAGCGCGTCGGTATCGCCTGCCAGCGCCAGCGTGGCCACGTCGGCGTCCAGGCCGTCGATGATGGCGCGGGTCTGCTTGCCCGACCCACCGTGCGACTGCTTGACAGTCACGTCCTGGCCGGTTTTCGCCTTCCAGTGCTTGGTGAAGGCGGCGTTGATTTCCACGTAGAGCTCGCGCGTCGGGTCGTACGACACGTTGAGCAGGGTCACAGGCTGCCCTTGCGCCAGGACGGCGCCGGCGGACAGGATGCTCAGGGCTGCGGTGACCTGCAGGGCCAGTCGGCGGGACAACATGCTGGGTTCCTTTCAAAGGGTGTTGAAGAACGATGGAACGCATCATCCCGCCGGCTCTACATAAATGGAACGAATATGTTTTCCTAAACAAATGACATAAACATCTTTTGAAAAAGCGTTTGATGCGCCATCCCCTATCGGCCCAATAATCACTATCAATTTCAAATTATTGATAGATTTTATTAAGATCAACCCATGACCATCCGGAAAGCCCACGCATGAGCGCCCTCATCCGACAGATGAAACCCGTCTGGCAGCAGGTCCAGGAGCTGGAGCTGCCCGTTCCCCCGCATGCCCTGCGCACCGCGCTGCTGGCGCTGGGCGCCGGTCTGCTCGTCATGGCCGGGCTGGCTGCGGCCAGCACCTTCTGGGCACCCACCCGCCACTGGTGGGAGGCCACGGGCGCCGGAAGTGCGATGACGGCCGGCGTGCAGGCCTCGATGCTGGCGGCGATGGCCACCGCCGTCGGCGCCCTGCCGGTGTTCCTCGTGCAGCGCGTGAACAAGCGCCAGGAAGCTGCACTGCTGGCCTTCTCGGCCGGCGTCATGCTGGCCGCGGCCATCTTCTCCCTGCTGCTGCCCTCCATCGAGGCCGGCCAGGCCCTGCTGGGCACGTCCGCCGGCACCGGCAACGTCGGTGCAGCCGGCCTCACCGCCATCGGTCTGGTGATTGGCCTGGGCCTGATGATGGCCATCGACCACGTCATGCCGCACGAACACCCCGTGCTCCCTCCCGCCGCGCACGGCCACACCGCCATGTGGGGCACCGCCACTGACGCAGCCGCCGCCAGCCGGCAGCGCGCCTGGATGATGGTGCTGGCCATCCTCATCCACAACGTGCCCGAAGGTCTGGCCGTGGGTGCGGCCTACGCCGGCATCGGCGCGGACCAGGCCGGCACGACGGCCACCGGTGCCTCCGTCGCACTGGCCATCGGCCTGCAGAACATGCCCGAGGGCCTGATCGTCGCCATGGCGCTGCGCACCCTGGGCCAGGGCAATGTCACCGCCTGGGGCGTGGCCGCGCTCACCGGACTCGCGGAACCCTTTGGCGCCATGCTGGGCCTGGCGCTGCTGGGCAGCGTGCCCGCCTTCTACCCGGTCGGTCTGGCCGTGGCCGCCGGCGCCATGCTGTTCGTCGTCAGCCACGAGATGATTCCCGAGACGCACCGCAACGGCTTCGAGGGGATGGCCTCGGTCACGCTGATGGCCGGCTTCATCTTCATGCTGCTGCTTGACGCCGCGCTGTGAACACGGGCCCCCACGCGTCGCCGCTGGCGCGGGTCGCGGCTCCCGGGTTCCGCTGAGGAGGCCGGGTAACATGGCACCATGAACGTGCACCTTCGTTTTCTTGGCGCCGTGGGAACGGTCACGGGCTCGAAGTACCTTGTCGAATTCGACGGGCACAGCCTGCTGGTGGACTGCGGCCTGTTCCAGGGCTACAAGCAGCTGCGCCTGCGCAACCGCGAGCCGCTGCCCATCCTGCCCAACCGGCTTGATGCGGTGGTGCTCACACACGCGCACCTGGATCACACCGGCTACCTGCCCGTGCTGACCAAGGAAGGCTTCCGTGGCAAGGTCTGGTCCACGCCGGCCACGCGCGACCTTGCCCAGATCCTGCTGCCCGACAGCGGCCACCTGCAGGAAGAAGACGCCGCCTTCGCCAACCGGCATGGCTTCAGCAAGCACTCGCCCGCCCTGCCCCTTTACACCGAGCAGGACGCACGCGACAGCCTCAAGTACTTCCGCACCGCCCGCATGGGCGAGATCTTCGAGCCCATCCGCGGCTGGCATGCCACCTTCATTCATGCCGGACACATTCTGGGCGCATCCAGCCTGCTGCTCGAAGTCGGCGGCCGGCGCATCCTGTTCTCCGGCGACCTGGGTCGCGACGACGACTTTCTCATGAACCCGCCCGGCCGGCCGCCAGCCGCCGATGCGGTCGTGGTCGAATCCACCTACGGCGACCGCGAGCACCCCGAAGAAAACCTGCTCGCCGAACTCGGCCCGGCCCTGCAGCGCGTGGCCGCGCGTGGCGGCACCGCCGTGGTGCCGGTGTTCGCCGTGGGTCGCGCCCAGGCCCTGCTGCACGCCATCGCCCTGCTCAAGGAAAACGGCACCCTGCCCCAGAGCCTGCCCGTCTACCTCGACAGCCCGATGGCCATCCAGACCACGGGCCTGTTCAGCCGCTATCCGGGCGATCACCGGCTCGACGCCCGCGCCTGCCACGCCATGGAAAGCGTGGCCCGCATGACGGCCTCGGTCGAGGAATCCAAGGCCATCGCGCGGCAGAACGGCCCCAAGGTCGTGCTGGCCGCCAGCGGCATGGCCACGGGCGGCCGTGTGCTGCACCACCTCGTCCAGTACCTCGGCCATCACCGCAACATGGTCGTACTCACGGGCTACCAGTCGCCCGGCACGCGCGGCGCCACGCTCTCCAGCGGCGCCCCCCATGTGCGCATCCACGGCCAGGACATCCCGGTGCGCGCCGAGATCGTGCAGCTGAGTTCGGCCTCGGCCCACGCCGACGCGAGCCAGCTCATGGACTGGCTGCGCGCCATACCCGCCGCACCACGCCGGGTGTTCGTCACCCATGGCGACATGGGTGCCTCCGACGCGCTGCGCCTGCGCATCGAGCATGAGCTGCGCTGGCAGGCGCTGGTGCCCGAGCATGGCAGCACCTGGGCTGTGTGATAGCGCCTGGACACGCATTCCGATGATCAAACAAGTTGCTTTCCTGATGGCAGTCCTGCACGGCGCCAGCAACCCCGCCCGGGCCGACGCGCAATTCGACGCCTGTCTGGCCCGCCTGGCCGCACCGGCACAGCAGGCCCAGGTCCGTGCCGACACCTACGCGCGACTGACCCGCGGGCTCGAGCCCGACATGAGCGTGATCGAGAAACTCGACTACCAGCCCGAGTTCCGCATGCCCATCTGGGACTACCTGGCCGGCCTGGTCGACGAGGAACGCGTGGCCGAAGGCCAGGCGCTGCTGGCCCGGCATGCCGACACGCTGCGCCGGGTGGAGCAGCGCTACGGTGTCGACCCGGCCACGGTGGTGGCGGTCTGGGGCGTGGAAAGCAACTACGGCCAGTCGTTCGGCAAGTACCCGCTGCTGCAGGCACTGGGCACGCTCTCGTGCCATGGCCGGCGCCAGTCCTACTTCCGCACCGAGTTCTTCGCCGCCATGCGCATCCTGCAGGCCGGCCACATCGCGCCCGAAAAGCTGAACGGCTCCTGGGCCGGCGCCTTCGGCCACACACAGTTCATGCCCAGCACCTTCGAGCGGCTGGCGGTGGACTTCGACGGCGACGGCCGGCGCGACCTCATCGACAGCACGGCCGACGCCCTCGCCTCGACGGCCAACTTCCTGGCCAAGTCCGGTTGGCGCAGCGGCCAGCCCTGGGGGTTCGAGGTGAGACTGCCCGACGGTTTCAACCTCGCCGGCGAAAGCCGCCGCACCAAACGCCCCGTGGCCGAATGGCGCGCGCGCGGCGTGCGCATGGTCGACGGCGCGCCACTGCCCGACAGCGGCGTACCGCTTGGCCTGCTCGCGCCGGCGGGCGCGCGGGGACCGGTGTTCCTGGTCACGCGCAACTTCGACGCCATCTACAGCTACAACGCCGCCGAAAGCTATGGTCTGGCCATCGCCCACCTGAGCGATCGCCTGCGCGGCGGCGGTCCCTTCGCGACGCCCTGGCCCACCGACGACCCCGGGCTCTCGCGTGCCGAGCGCCGCGAACTGCAGGGCCTGCTGATCCTGCGTGGCCACGACATTGGCGAGGTCGATGGCATGCTGGGCGACCGCAGCCGCACGGCCATCCGGGCCGAGCAGCAGCGCCTAGGCCACGAGGTCTCCGGCCGTGCGGGCCAGAAGCTCCTCAAGGCCTTGCGCGGGTCCTGACCAACGCGGAATGCGAATGCCTCCGATCACGCCGTCCATGCACACTCGCATGCAGAGCGGCATCGCGGGGGCATTTCGCACCTGACGGTCCAGTCGAGGTGATACTCGGTGGTCCCCATCCATCGAACAAGAACAGCACCATCATGCAAGGCCCCCCCGACGTCATCGACTGCCTCAAGGAACTGCTGCGCGGCGAGCTGGCCGCGCGCGACCAGTACTTCATCCACTCGCGCACCTACGAGGACCAGGGCTTCACCAAACTGTACGAGCGCCTGGACCACGAGATGCAGGAGGAAGCCCAGCATGCCGACGCGCTGATGCGCCGCATCCTCATGCTCGGCGCCCGCCCCGACATGCGGCCCCATGCCTTCGAGCCGGGCCTGACCGTGCCCGAGATGCTGCGCAAGGACCTGGACACCGAATACAAGGTCCGCGCCGACCTGCAGGCTGGCATCGCGCTGTGCGAGCGCCTGGGCGACTACGTCAGCCGCGACATCCTGCTGGCCCAGCTGCGCGACACCGAAACCGACCATGCCTACTGGCTGGAGAAGCAGCTCGCCCTCATCGAGATGATCGGACTGGAAAACTACCAGCAGGCCATGATGTGATTCCGGCCCCGGCCGGCACAAAAGCGGCCGGGAGCCTGATGCTCACCAGAGTGCCCGCAACGCCCCGCCCTCGATCCGCCAGGCATGGGCGGCCATCGCGCGGGCCTCGGCCTCGTCGTGCGTCACCAGCAGCGCGGCCATGGCCGCCTCGGCGATGCGCTGCCCGAACTCGTCGCGCAGACGCTCGCGCAGATCGGCATCAAGCGCCGAGAACGGCTCGTCCAGCAGCAGCACGCGCGGCCGCGTGATCAGCGCCCGGGCCAGCGCCACGCGCTGCTGCTCGCCACCGGACAGCGTCCAGGTGCGCGAGCGCGCATGCGCCGCCAGCCCGAAACGCGCCAGCATGGCCTCGGCCTGCGCGCGCGCCTCGCGCCGCCCCAGGCCCTGCTCCACCAGACCAAAGGCCACGTTGTCGCGCACATCCAGATGCGGAAACAGCGCGAAGTCCTGGAACATCAGCGCAAAGCGCCGCCGCTCGGGCGGCATGGCCGTCACGTCCTCGCCGTCACACCACACGCTGCCCGACTCCGCCTCGTCCAGCCCTGCCACGATCTTCAGCAGCGTGCTCTTGCCACTGCCCGAGGCACCCAGCAGCGCCACCGTCTCGCCCGCAGCCACACGCAGGCTCACACCCTGCAGCAGCGTGCGGTGCTCCCAGTGTTTGGTAATGCCGCGCAATTCAAGCATGAGGGTCTCCGACGCGCTGATGGCGCCCGTCGATCAAGGCAAAAGCACCCAGGGCCAGCAGCATGAGCAGGCAGGACAGCACCAGCGCCGCATCCAGGTTGGCCGCACCGGGGCGGCCCAGCCGCTGGTAAATCAGGGTCGTCAACGTCGTCCATTCGGGCCTGGAGAGGAACAGTGTCACCGCGAACTCGCCCAGTGCCGTCGCTGCCGCGAAGGCCATGCCGCGCCGCAGCGCCGGACGCACCAGCGGCAGCACCACGCGCCACAGCACGCGGGCCGGCGATGCCCCCAGCGTGGCGGCCACCTGCAGCAGGTGCGAGGGCAGCGCATCGAGCGCCGCCGTCACCGAGCGCGCAACAAACGGATAGGCCAGCAGCGCGTAGGCGCCCACCAGGATGGCCAGACTGGCCGTCCAGTCCGGGTAGAGCAGCAAAAGTCCGAAGGCCACCATCACCGGCGACACCACAAAGGGCAGGTATTCGAGCGTGCGCCAGGCCAGCGCCCATCCGCCAGCGGCCGCCACGCCCCGGCGCGTGCGCCAGCGGTCCAGCGCCAGCACGCCCAGAGCGTGGCACAGCCCCAACGCCGTGGCCAGCAGCAGCGCCATCCCGGAAAACCGCAAGGTGTTGCCCATTGCCTGCCAGGTCTGCGCTTCCATCAGCACATCCGTGCCGCCACCGGCCAGCGCCCGCAGCGTGCGCCATACGATCGCCAGCAGCGGCGCGCCGCACACGAGCAGCCACACGCCCAGCACGGCGGCCAGCGCCAGCCACTGGCCAGCGCCCTGAGGGCGACGCCGCGGCATCGGCCATCCCCGCGCAGGCACCGCCAGCCGGCGCTCGATCCAGGCATAGGCCAGCGCGATCACCGCGGTCAGGCACAGCATCCACAGCGCCAGCACGCTCGCGTCGGCCAGAGCCAGCTCGTGCGCCACCAGGCTGTAGATCTCGACCTCGGCCGTTGCATAGCGCTGCCCGCCCAGCACCAGCGCCAGACCGAAGCCCGCGAAGCAATACAGGAACACCAGGCACAGCGAAGACATCAGCCACGGCCGGATCGCGGGCCACTCGATGCGCCAGAACACGCGCCAGGGCGTGGCGCCCAGCGTGCGCGCGGCGGCTGCCTGCGATGCGCTGCTGTGCTCGATCGCATCGACGCCTGCGCGCACGACCAGACAGACATTGAAGAACAGGTTGCCGTACAGCAGCAGCCAGGGCGACTCGCCGAGGTCGATGCCGTGCGCCAGCAGCGGCTCGCCCAGCACGCCACGCGGCCCCCACAGCGCCAGCACACCGAGCGCGGCCACCAGCGTCGGCACCACGAAAGGCAGCATCATCAGGCGCATCAGGGCCGAACGCCCCGGAAACTGCCAGCGCGCCAGCATCCAGGCCAGCGGCAGCCCCAGCGCCAGCGCCAGCGCGCAGGTCGCGCCCGCCTGCAGCAGCGACCACAGCAGACGCCAGCGCAGGTAGGGGTCCGTCCAGACCCCGAACACCTGCACCGAGGCCTCCCCGGCGACGCCTTCGTGCAGCAGGCGCAGCACCGGCGCCGCCAGCATCAGTCCCAGAAAGAGACCGGGAACCGCCAGCAACCCGGCGCCGAACGGGGCTCTCATGCCGTACCGTTCATTTCAGGACCACGCGCGACCAGCGCTGCACCCAGGCCTTGGCCTGCGCATGCATGCGGGCCGTGTCCGGGTTGTCGAAGCTGGCCGGCGGGGTGGCGTGCTCGCGCATCACGTCGGCCAGCGGCGCGCCCGCATCGGCCGGGTACATCCACATCGTCGTCTGCAGGGCCTGCTGCACCACAGGCGAGCGCAGGAACTCGATGAACCGGCCGGCCGCCTCGCGCACGGCCGGGTTGCCGCCACGCACCAGCGCCACACCCTCGACCTGGCGAAACACGCCACCCTTGAGGAACAGGTTGGCCGTCGGCGCCTCGGCCAGCGGTGTCTTGCTGTAGAACACCTCCGCCGCCGGGCTGCTGGCGTAGCTCAGCACGATGGGCCGCGTGCCGCCGTTGCGCGTGAACTCGGTGTAGTAGGCCTCGGTCCAGCCCCGCACCACCTTCACGCCATTGGCCCGCATGCGTGCCCACCAAGCAAAGGCTTCCTCCTCGCCCAGCCCCGCGATGGTGGCCATCAGAAAGGCCTGCCCCGGGCTCGACGTCGCCGGGTTCTGCACCACGAGCAGCTTCGCGTAGGCGGGCCTGGCCAGATCCTCCAGCGAGGTCGGCAGCGCCAGTCCCAATTTCGCGAACCACGCCTTGTCCACGTTGAGGCAGACGAAACCGTAATCGACCGGCACCACGCCCTCGCCCAGTTCCGCGGCAGCGGCGCGGCTGGCGGCCGGCCCGGTGTAAGGCTCCAGCACCCCGGCCTGCAAGGCGCGCGGCAGCAGGGCGTTGTCGATCCCATAAACCACATCGGCAACCGGCCTTGCCTTGGTCAGGATGAGCTTGTTGACCATCTCGCCCGCATCGCCCGCCTTGACGAGTTGGAGCCTGATGCCCGCTTCCTGCTCGAAGCGGGCCAGCAATTCCTTGGGCAGGTCGAACGAGTTGTGGGTCATCACCCGCAACACGGAAGGGGCGGCCAGCAGCGCGGCCGGCGACAACGCCGCCAGTCCGCACCCCAGGCCTCGAAACAAAACATCACGCCGCTGCATACAGGCCATCACATCAAAACGCGCGGATCGGGCCAGCGGGGTGACAGGGGCTCGGCCCCGGCCTGTGCGACATCACGCTCCCTACGCTGGCACGACCCAGATCAGGTGAAAGGGGTCTTTCTCAGCCCGGACCCGCGCTTTCTGGCACGTGCCCCGGGCACCCCCGGTGAAAGCGGTCATTCTAGGCCGGTTCCGGGGTTAAGCTCGGCTCATGGACAAGCTCCTGCGCACCTTCTCCTGGCAGGACTGGCGTCACCACCCTTGGCGAGGGCTGGCCGCCGTGGTGGCCGTCATGCTCGGCGTCGCCCTCGCACTGGCGGTGCAGCTTATCAACGCCTCGGCGCTCTCGGAGTTCTCCCAGGCCGTCAGCGCGGTCAACGGCCGCCCCGACCTCACGCTGCAAGCCCGCAGCGGCACACTGGACGACGCCTGGCTCGACGCCGTCGCCCGTGACGACCAGGTGGACACGGCCAGCCCCGTGCTCGAATGGCCCACGGCCATGCGCGTCACCACCGGCAGTCAAGTGGCCCCCGTGCCCGTGCGCCTGGTCGGCGTCGATGCGCTGGCCGTGTCGGCCGTGTCGGC
>JAEZLX010000094.1 GCA_023415035.1 Pseudomonadota bacterium
CCGCCTGGCCCCGCACACCCCACGCATCACCATGGAGATCAGCCCACGTACCCCCAGCACCGGCCCGGCCGCCGGGCGCGGCCCCGACTTCGCCAATGACGACAGCTGGATCCATGTGCTCACGCCCGGCTTCATCGCCACGATCGATGCCGCGCTGGCGCACCTGAAATCCACCGGCAAGACCTTCCCGCATTTCGGCAAGGACGACTTCCCGCTGCACTCGCTGGCCAACGAGTTCGCCAGCTATGCCGAGGAGCTCGAAAACGGCCGCGGCTTCCTGCTGCTACGCGGCCTGCCGGTCGATCGCTACACCGAGGAGGAGCTCAACAGCATTTACTACGGCCTCGGTCTGCACATGGGCACGCCCGTGCGGCAAAACCCGCGCGGAGACCTGCTGGGCATGGTGATGAACGTGGGTGACGTCACGAAGAAATCCACACGTGTTTACGAGACCAACCTGTTCCTGCCCTACCACTCCGACCCCTCGGACGTGGTGGGACTGATGTGCGTGCGCAAGGCCATGCGCGGCGGCCTGAGCAGCCTGGTCAGCGTGGCCGCCATCTACAACGAGATCCTGGAAAAGCACCCGGAATTCATCGGCCTGTACTACCGGCCGATGTACTTCGAGCACCTGTGCGAGCCGCGCCCGAGCCTCTCGCCCATCTTCAGCTACCACGAAGGCAAGCTCAGCTGCCGCTACCTGCGCCAGTACCTTGAGCTCGGGCACGAGATCATGGGCCAGCCGCTGTCGCGCGTGGAGATCGCCGCGCTGGACCTGTTCGACCAGGTCATGCACGACCCGAAGATCCGCATCGACATGATGCTCGAACCCGGGGATATCCAGTTCGCCAACAACTACGCGGTCCTGCACTCGCGCAACGAGTTCGAGGACGACCCTGACCCCGCGCGCCGGCGCAAGATGGTCCGCCTGTGGCTCAAGATGGCCAATGCGCGCCCGCTGGCACCGGAGTTCCCCGGTCGCAACGGTTTTCCGGCACCTGCCGGAGACGCGACAGCCTGACGGCGTCATTCAGGTATAAATCGCCCATCGACCCACCACAACAAGGAGACAAGCGATGAGGAAACTGCTGCCCCGGATGGCCGCATGGGCGATCGTGGCCACACTGCCCCTGGCGTCCCAGGCCGAATGCCTGAGCGATGCCCAGGTGGACGAGCTGATGGCCCACTACACCGCGCGCACACCGGCCCCCACTCCCGAGAACCTGAGCGATGCCGACGGCGCCTGCACCCGTGCCAAGCTCAATGCGCGGCTCGAAAAGGCACTGGGCAAGGTCATCGGCTACAAGGCGGGCCTGACGAATCCGGCCGTCCAGCAACGCTTCCAGACCAACCAGCCCGTCTGGGGCAAGCTGTACGAGGGCATGATCAAGCCCGACGGCAGCAGCTTCGAGGCCGCCTTCGGCGCACGGCCGCTCTACGAGGCCGACATGATCGTGCGCGTGAGCAGCGCCACCATCAACCAGGCCCGCACACCCGCCGACGTGCTCGCCGCAATCGACCAGGTAATTCCGTTCGTGGAACTGCCCGATCTGGCCGTGCAGGCGCCGCCCAAGCTCAACGGTGCCGGCGTCTCGGCCATCAACGTGGGCGCCCGCCTGGGCGTCGCCGGCGAGCCCATTGCCGTGCCGGCCGGTCAGGCCGAGCGCCAGGCCCTGCTCGACGCGCTGCGCGACATGCAGGTCAAGCTGACGGACGCGCAAGGGCAGGTACTCGGCCAAGGCAAGGGCAGCGACATCCTGGAGCATCCCCTCAACGCCGTCGTCTGGCTGGCCGAGGCGATGGCCAAGGAAGGGCTGTCCATGAAGCCGGGCGACCTCATCAGCCTGGGCTCTTTCTCGGCCCTGCTGCCACCCAAGCCCGGCCTGCAGGTCACCGCCACCTACGAAGGTCTGCCCGGCGCCAAGCCGGTTCGGCTGAGCTTCCGCTGAGGACCGGCCCCGGCCCTCACTGCGGCCGGATCCGGTTGCGACGGATCACCTCTGCCATGGCCGCCGTGTCGGAGCGGACACGGTTGGCCAGCCCCTGCGGCGATGTCCCGGCGACCTGCCAGCCCTGCGACAGGATCCTCTGCCGCACATCGGGCTGGCGCACAATCCCAGCCAGCAACTCCGCCAGCCGGTTCACATGCGCCTTGGGCATGCTGTTGGGGGCTGCCACGGCGTTCCAGACTTCCAGCTGCAGCCCCTTGACACCTGCCTCGCTCAGGCTGGGCACCTCGGTGGCCACGCTGCTGCGGCCGGCCGAGGTCACGCCGATGGCACGCAGCTTGCCCGCATGGACCTGCGCCATCGCCAGCCCGGGCGGCAGCAATGCCATCTGGGTCTCGCCACCGATCATGCCTGTGATCACCTGCGGGTTGCCCGCATAGGGAACATGCACGGCACTGATGCCGGTCAGCGACTTGATCAGCTCCATGCCCAGGTGCGCCACGGTGCCAATGCCCGGCGTGCCATAGTTCCAGCGGTCACCGGCGCGCCGTGCCTCGTC
>JAEZLX010000147.1 GCA_023415035.1 Pseudomonadota bacterium
TGCTCGGCGGCGTGTTCGGCGAGGGCATCGACCTGCCGGGCCAGCGCCTGATCGGCGCCTTCATCGCCACGCTGGGCCTGCCGCAGGTGGATGCCTTCAACGAGATGCTGCGGCGGCGCCTGCAGGCGCGCTTCGGCCACGGCTGGGAGCATGCCTACCTCTACCCCGGCCTGCAGAAGGTGGTGCAGGCGGCCGGCCGCGTGATCCGCACCGAGCAGGACACCGGCACCGTGTGGCTGATGGACGACCGCTTCGCTCGGCGCGAGGTGCGGGCCCTGCTACCCCCGCACTGGCAGGTGGAAGCCGTGCGTGTGCGCGGCCCCCGCTAGCGGCGCTTACTCCTCCGCCGGCGCGCGCCAGGCCTTGACCTGGTCGATGCGGCGGCCGTCGAGCTTGACGACCTCGAAGCGCCAGCCCTCGCAATCGACGTGGTCGCCCTCGCTGAGCAAATCGCCGGCGACGGTCTGCAGCAGACCGCCCACCGTGTTGTAGCGGCCCTTGTCCTCGTCGGGCAGGTGCTCGATCTCCAGCCGCGCCTTGAGCTCGGACACCGGCATTGCGCCGTCGAGCTGCCAGCTGCCGTCGTCGTGCGGACGTGCCCACGCATCCACCGGCCGCTCGGGCGAAAGCTCGCCCGTGATCGCCTCCAGCAGATCGTGCGGCGTGAGCAGGCCCTGCACCACGCCGTACTCGTCCACCACGAAGGCCATGCGGATGGCCTGCACACGGAACTGCTCCAGCAGCTCCATGCCCGTGAGGGTTTCGGGCAGGAACACCGCCGGCTGCACATGCTCGCCAATGGTGCCGCTCTCGCCCTGCTCGCGCAGCGCCAGCAGGTGCGGCAGGTGGATAATGCCCACGATGTGGTCCAGCCCGCCGCGGCACACCGGGTACCACGAATGCGCGCCCGCCCAGGCCTTGGGCAGCGCGTGCTCCAGCGTCTGTTCGGCGTCGAGCCATTCGATGTCCGAGCGCGGCACCATGATGGAGATGAGCTGCCGGTCGTCGAGCTCGAACACGTTGCGCACCATCAGGTGCTCCTGCTTTTCGATGATGCCCGCGTCCACGCCCTCTTCGAGGCTGGCGTTGATCTCCTCCTCGGTCACGGCCTGGTGGGCATTGGTGTCGATGCGCAGCAGGCGCAGCATCTGCTGGGTGGTGTTGGTCAACAGCCAGACAAAGGGCTTGGCGGCCTTGGCCAGAAAGGCCATGGGGCGCGACACCCAGCGCGAAACGGCCTCGGGGTACAGCTGGCCGATGCGCTTGGGCACCAGTTCGCCAAAGACGATGGTCACGAAGGTGATGGTCACCACCACGATCGCCGTGGCCAGGGCCTGGGCGCTGCCGGTATTCATGCCCAGCGCCATGAGCTTTCGGGCCAGGTCGGCGCTGAAGGCAGCCTCGCCCACGATGCCGTTGAGCATGCCTATGGAGGTGATGCCCACCTGCACGGTGGACAGGAACTGCGTGGGGTTGTCCAGGAGGCGCAGCGCGGCGTCAGAACCCTTGTCCCCGGCTTCCGCCAGTGCCATCAGCCGCGCCTTGCGGCTGGAGGCTAGGGCCAGTTCCGACATGGCGAAGGCGCCATTGAGCAGGGTCAGGAATGCGATGAGGAGGAAATCCATAATCGTGGGATGGCACTTTACATGATCGGCGATGTGCAGGGCTGCGACGAGCCCCTGGGCCGCCTGCTGGACACGATCGGCTTTTCACCGAGCCGCGACACGCTTTTTTTTCTGGGGGATCTGGTCAACCGCGGGCCGGCCTCGCTGGCCGTGCTTGAACGCCTGGTGGCGCTGGGCAGCAGCGCGCAGGCTCTGCTGGGCAACCACGACCTGCACCTGCTGGCCGTGGCGCAGGGCGTGAAGAAGCCCCACCGCAGCGACACCGTGAACGACATACTGGCCTCGCCCCGGCGCGAGGCGTTGCTGGACTGGGTGCGCCACCGCCCCATGGCCTTGCACGCGGGCGGCTGGCTGATGGTGCATGCCGGTGTGCTGCCCGCGTGGGACGTGGCGCAGACCCTGCGCCTGGCGGACGAGGTCGAGCGCGAGCTGCGCGGCGAACACTGGCACGTGTTCATGCAGCATCTGTACGGCAACCGGCCCGACCGCTGGGACGAAACCCTGCAGGGTTTTGACCGGCTGCGCGTGATCGTCAACGCGCTGACGCGACTGCGCTTTTGCAACGCCGAGGGCGTGATGGAGTTCGACACCAAGGACAGCGCCGCATCGGCGCCGCCGGGTTTCATGCCCTGGTTCAACGTGCCAGCCCGGCGCACGGCAGGCACTCCCGTGGCCTTCGGGCACTGGTCCACGCTGGGCGAAAGCGGCCGCGACGACTCGCTGGCGCTGGATTCGGGCTGCGTGTGGGGTGGCTGCCTGACAGCCGCTCGCATCGGCGGGCAGCCCGGCGAGGTGGAGCGCATCGCCGTGCGCTGCGCGCAGGCGCAGAAACCGGGCGTCGCCTGACGCGACGCGGGCTCGGGCTCCGGATCGGGGTCAGGCTCGGGTTTCAGACGGAGTCGGCGGGCTCGGGCGCCTTGAACAGCGCCGGCACCTTCTTGCGGGTCTTGATGTTGGGGGACAGGCGGCTGGGCACCGGCTTGGCCTGGTTTTCCCAGGACGGCTTCTCGTCCGCCGACAGGCTGGGCTCGTACGGTTTGTCGAACAGCGGATCGGCCGGCGCGCGGGAGGCACCGCCACCGCGGCGCTCACCGCCGAAGCGGCTTTCACGGCTGGCCCGCGCCTCGCGGATGGCACGGGTCTCGGCGTCTTCGCTGCCGCCGCGCTGGCGCCAGGTGCGCTGACCGTCGTTGAAGTGGCCGGCCGGACGGCGGTCGCTTTCCAGCTCCAGTGCCTCCAGCTCGAACTTCTTGCCGATCAGCTTCTCGATGTCGCCCATCAGGCGCGCATCCTTGCCGGTGACGAAAGACACCGCCAGGCCCGAGGCGCCGGCACGGCCCGTGCGGCCGATGCGGTGCACGTAGTCCTCGGCGTTGAACGGGATGTCGAAGTTGAACACCGCCGGCACGTCCTTGATGTCCAGGCCGCGCGCGGCCACATCGGTACACACCAGCAGATCGACCTGGCCCTGCTTGAAGGCGTCCAGCGCCTTGAGGCGCTCGTCCTGGCTCTTGTCACCGTGCAGCGCGGCCGTCTTCAGGCCGTCGCGCTCCAGCGTGCGCGCCAGGCGGGCGCAGCCGAGCTTGCTGTTGACGAAGACGAAGGCCTGGGTGACGCCGCGCTCGCGGATCAGCTGCTTGAGCGTCTGGCGCTTGTCGTCGTCCTCGACGCGGTAGAAGTGCTGCTCCACGGTCGAGGCCGTGGCGTTGGAGCGCGCCACCTCGATCGTGACCGGGTCCTGCAGGTAGCTGTTGGCCAGGCGCTTGATCTCGGGCGAGAACGTGGCCGAGAACAGCAGCGTGGTACGCTGCTTGGGCAGGTACGACAGGATGCGCTGCAGGTCGGGCAGGAAACCGATGTCCAGCATGCGGTCGGCCTCGTCGAGCACCACGTACTCGACCTGGTTGAGCACGCAGTTCTTGGCCTCGATGTGGTCGAGCAGACGGCCGGGCGTGGCCACCAGCACCTCGACGCCGCGCTTGAGCTCGGCCGCCTGCGGCTTCATGTCCATGCCGCCGAACACCACCGCGCTGCGCAGCTGGGTGTACTTGGCGTACTGCTTGATCTGGTCGGCCACCTGGTCGGCCAGCTCGCGCGTGGGCAGCAGCACCAGCGCGCGCACCGGGTGGCGCGCCGGCGAGGTGGATGCGTTCTCGTGCTTGAGCATGCGCTGCAGCAGCGGCAGCGAAAAGGCGGCGGTCTTGCCGGTGCCGGTCTGGGCGGCACCCATCACGTCACGCCCCTGCAGCACGACCGGAATGGCCTGCGCCTGGATGGGCGTCATGCTCTCGTAGCCCATCTCGGCAATGGCGCGCGCGAGGTTGGGCGAAAGCTGGAGTTCGGAAAAGGACTGTGTCATCAAATCTGGCTGGGCCAAGCAGCGTATGCAAGCAAAAGGTGGTGCGCTCGAAAAGGCAGCATCACGTTGTGTGGCCAGGCCGGGCGCTCAGGACGGCCGCATCGGGCCTTAACCCCATATTGTCGCACTTTGCGGACGTTGGCGCCCGATCCGGCCATCTGGCGCTGGAATCCCCGCCAGCACCTGGCTCAGATGGAGCGCGCATTGAAGGTGTCGCAGGCCTGCACGCTGCCGGTCTTCAGGCCGGTGTGGAACCAGCGCTGGCGCTGTTCGCTGGTGCCGTGGGTGAAGCTGTCGGGCACCACGGTGCCCTGGCTCTTGCGCTGCAGGGTGTCGTCACCGATGGCGGCGGCGGCGTTGAGCGCCTCCTCCACGTCGCCCGGCTCCAGAATGTTCCTGGTCTGGTGGTTGTGGTGCGCCCAGATGCCGGCGAAGCAGTCGGCCTGCAGCTCCAGCCGCACCGACAGCGCGTTGTATTCGCGCTCGCTCACGCGGCCGCGCATGCGGTCCATCTGGCCGGTGATGCCCATGAGGTTCTGCACGTGGTGGCCCACCTCGTGCGCGATCACGTAGGCCTGGGCGAAGTCGCCGGGCGCGCCGAGCTGGCGGCGAAGGGTCTCATAGAAGGACAGGTCGATGTAGACCTTTTCGTCACCGGGGCAGTAGAACGGCCCCATGGCCGACTGCCCGGTGCCGCAGGCGGTGCCCACGGCGCCCTCGAACAGCACGAGCTTGGGCGCCCGGTACTGGCTGCCGCTGGCCTGGAACAGGCTGCCCCAGGTGTCTTCGGTGCCGCCAAGCACCGCCGCCACGAATTGGCCCATGTCGTCCTGGGGTGTGCCCGCGGGCACGCTCTGGGTCTGCGCGGGCTGGCCGCCTCCCATGATGTCGCCCGCCCCGCCGAGGATGCCCAGCAGGGTCATGGGGTTGATGCCGAAGATCCAGCCGGCCACCAGCGCGACAACGATGGTGCCCAGCCCGAGGCCCCGGCCACCCGTGCGGCGGCCGCCGCCGAACATGCCGCCGCCTCCGCGGCCCCGCATGTCCTGCACGTTGTCCGACTGGCGGTTGTTTTCCCATTTCATGGTGTCTCTCCTGCCCGGCATCGGGCGGCAATGGTGCCCCGCTCGCGCCGGCACAGCCTGATCGGAAGCATTATGCAAACAACACAAAGAAAACGGGTATCCACCTGACGATGGATACCCGCGTGAGGCGGTGTCCGTGAAGGAATGCCGCCGGTGTCGCGACCTGCCCTCAGGCGATGGCCGGCTTGAAGTCGCTGGTGGGACGGCCCTGGAAGTCGGTCCAGCAGCGGCGCGTGAAGTCGTACAGCTTGCACTTGCGCGCCGTCTCGAAATACCAGCGCCACGAGAAGTGCTGGATGATGATGCGGCCGGGCAGCGTGTCTTCCAGGAGCTTCTGGGCCTGCTTGAGCTTGTACAGCGGCACGCTCATGTCCACGTGGTGGGCGGTGTGCTCCATGATGTGGTGCATCAGGGTGCCGAACTTGAGCGGGAAGGTCATGTGCACGGTGGTGGACACGAAAGGCGCCGCCTTGGCCCAGGCCACCTTGTCGTCGTGCCATTGCACGGCGGTGTGGGTGTGGTGGACATAGACCACGAAGCCGATCATGGCGTTCCAGAACACGAAAGGCACCACGAAGCCGAAGCCCACCAGCGACCAGGCGGACTGCCCGGTGGCATGGGCCAGCGCCACCAGCGAGGCGATCCAGACGGTGGCGATGGTGGTGACCAGCACGCCGTCCCATTTGAACTCGGCGCGGCGCGTGCCCATGTAGGTCTTGTTCGGGAAGTACATGCGCTTCCACCACATCTCGATGAAGTAGTACACCGCCGGACCCCAGCCGCTGCGGTAGATGCGCTCCATCAGGCGCTTTCCGGGCGTGAGCGCCTCGAACTCTTCCTTGGTCAGCGGCGCCCAGACGAAATCGACACCCTTGAGGTTGGTGTAGCCGTGGTGCACCACGTTGTGGCCGACTTCCCACAGGCTGTAAGGCGTGAGGGAGGGGCCCATGGCGATGCGGCCGAGCACGCGGTTCAGGCGGCGGTGCGGGGTGTAGCTCTGGTGGCAGGCGTCGTGCCCGATGATGAACAGACGGCCTATCACGAAGCCGGCCACCAGGCCGCAAGCGAGTTTGGCCCACCAGGCGGGGAACACGACGGTGCCGGCAATGAGGGCCAGGAAGATGGCCATGTCAAGCACCAGAAGGGCGATGGCGCGGGCGGTTTCGCGTTCGCCGATGGGCGTCAGCCAGCTACGGATGACTTTGCGGTGCGGCAGCGGCGCACCTTCGGGAATGGGTTGCGGGGGATGAATGTCGGGAGGATTCTGGGACATGGAGATGCGTTCACTCGGTCAGGGCAATAGCCCGGCCACCCGGTGCACAGCCCGGGCCAGGATGTATCCTACCCGCAAATCCTTACAAGCCGGCAACAACCCGCCGGACGGGCGGTATTCAGGCCTTGGGCAGCGTGACGCCGACCTGACCCTGGTATTTGCCGCCGCGGTCCTTGTAGCTGGTCTCGCAGACTTCGTCGCTCTCGAAGAACAGCACCTGCGCGCAGCCCTCGCCCGCGTAGATCTTGGCCGGCAGCGGCGTGGTGTTGGAAAACTCCAGCGTCACGTAGCCTTCCCACTCGGGCTCGAAGGGCGTGACGTTGACGATGATGCCGCAGCGGGCGTAGGTGCTCTTGCCCAGGCAGATGGTCAGCACGTTGCGCGGGATGCGGAAATATTCCACCGTGCGCGCCAGCGCGAAGCTGTTGGGCGGGATGATGCAGACATCGCCATGGAAATCGACGAAGCTCTTTTCGTCGAAATTCTTCGGGTCCACCACCGTGTTGTGCACGTTGGTGAAAATCTTGAATTCGGGCGCGCAGCGGATGTCGTATCCATAGCTGCTGGTGCCATAGCTGACAATTTTCTGGCCTGCAGCGTTCTGGCGGATCTGGCCCGGCTCAAAGGGCTCGATCATGCCGTGCTGCTCCGCCATGCGGCGGAT
This sequence comes from Pseudomonadota bacterium, assembly GCA_023415035.1. GTDB lineage: Bacteria > Pseudomonadota > Gammaproteobacteria > Burkholderiales > Burkholderiaceae_C > Hydrogenophaga. The sequence continues at coordinate 7,007 of JAEZLX010000147.1, forward strand.
CCATTTGTCGCTCTTGATGCTCATGCGTTGCTCCGGTGCGCACCGGGCCGTTGCCCGGGCTGGCCCGATTGTATGCAGGCGCGCGATCAGGCCGTCCGGCCGTCCGCCACGCAGCGCTCGACGACACGGTCGTCGCCCAGCACGATGAGCGCGAACAGCAGCTCGTCGAGGCTGTCCGCCTGCGCGGTCTTGCGTGCCAGCAGTGGCGTGGCCTGCGGGTCGAGCACGACGAAATCGGCCTCGCAGCCGGGCTGCAGGTTGCCGATCACGCCGTCCAGCCCCAGCGCCAGCGCCGCGCCCGCCGTGTGCAGCCACCACAGCCGGCCGGGCGTGAGGCTCAGGCCGGTCTTGGTGTGCCCCTCGCGGCCGACGTAGTAGGCGGCGAGCATGGTGTGGAAGGGCGAGAAGCTGGTGCCGCCGCCCACGTCGCTGGCCAGGCCGTGGCGCATCCCGTGGGCCCCGGCCTGCTCGAAATCAAAGAAGCCGCTGCCCAGGAACAGGTTGCTTGTCGGGCTCACGGCCGCGGCCGCGCCCGTGCGCGCCATCAGCTGGCGGTCTTCCGTGTCCAGGTGGATGCAGTGCGCGTAGATGGCACGGTCGCGCATCAGGCCGAACTCGTCGTAGACGCCGAGGTAGCTGCGCGATCCGGGGAAGAGCTCCATGGCCCAGCGGATTTCGTCGCGGTTCTCGGCGACGTGCGACTGGATCCAGACATCGGCATGCTTGGCCGCGATCTCGCCGGCTCCGCGCAGCTGCGCCTCGGTACAGCTGGGAGCAAAGCGCGGGGTGATCGCATAGCCCAGGCGGTCCACGCCGTGCCAGCGGCGGATCAGGGCCTCGGTGTCGGCCAGGCTCCGCTCGGTTTCGTCGCGCACGCCGTCGGGGCTGTGGCGGTCCTGCAGCACCTTGCCGGTGATGAAGCGCAGGCCGCGCGCCTGCGCCGCCTCGAAGGCCGCGTCCACCGACTCGGGGTGCGAGGTGGAAAAGGTCAGCGCCGTGGTGACGCCGTGGCGCGTGAGCTCGTCGAAGAAGAAGTCGGCCACGCCGCGGGCATAGGCCTTGTCGGCAAAGCGCGATTCGTGCGGGTAGGTGTAGTTTTCCAGCCAGGGCAGCAGGCCCGGTGCAGGTGCGCCGATCACATCGGTCTGCGGGTAGTGCACATGCAGATCGACAAAACCGGGCGCGATGAGCCGGCCGCGCAGGTCTTCCACCACCACGCCAGGAAAGCGATCGGCCAGGGCGGCGAAGGCGCCTGCGGCGCGCACGACCTGCCGCCCCTGCGCATCGGGGCCGACGACGAGCAGGCCGTCGCTGTCGTACACGGGCTGGCACTGGTCATCGAAGCGCAGCAACGCGGCTCGGTAGGCTTTCATTCACTTCCCTTCAGGCAACGGATGCGGCAACGCGGTCAACTTCGGCCAGCCAGGCCTGGCGCTGCGCGTCGTCGATGAAACTGGCCTCGAAGCTGTTCTTTGCCAGCGCGACGATGTCCGCGCGCGCGAGCTGCAGCGCCTCGGCAGTCTGGACGAAGTTGGCGTTCATGTAGCCGCCGAAGTAGGCCGGATCGTCGGAATTGATGGTGACGCACAGACCCGCGTCGAGCATGGTCTTGAGCGGGTGGTCGCGCAGGTCGCGCACCACGCACAGCTTGAGGTTGGACAGCGGACAGACCGTCAGCGGCAGGCGCGTGCGGGCCAGCTCGGCCATCAGGCGCGGATCGCGGATGCTGGCCACGCCGTGGTCGATGCGGTCCACCTTGAGCAGGTCGATGGCCTGCCACATGTATTCGGGCGGCCCCTCCTCGCCCGCGTGCGCCACCACGCGCAGGCCGAGCTCGCGGCAGCGGGCGAACACGCGCTGGAACTTCTCGGGGGGGTGGCCGACCTCGCTCGAATCCAGGCCCACGCCGACAAAGTGCTCACGGTATGGGAGCGCGGCTTCCAGCGTGGCGAAGGCATCCTCCTCGGACAGGTGGCGCAGGAAGCACAGGATGAGGGCCGAACTGACGCCCTGCTCCTGGCGCGCGCGGTGGCAGGCACCGGATAGGCCCTCGATCACACTGTCGATGGGCACGCCGCGCGCGGTGTGGGTCTGCGGGTCGAAGAAGATTTCGGTGTGCACGACGTTGTCGGCCTTGGCCCGCAGGAAGTAGGCCCAGGCCATGTCGTGGAAATCCTGCGGCTGCAGCAGCACGCTGGCGCCCGCGTAGTAGATGTCGAGGAAGCTCTGCAGGTCGGTGAAGGCGTACGCCGCCCGCAGCGCCTCGACATCGGGATAGGACAGCGCCACGCCGTTGCGCCTGGCCAGCCCGAAGATCAGCTCGGGCTCCAGTGAGCCCTCGATATGGATGTGAAGTTCGGCCTTGGGAATGACGCGGGCGAGTTCGACAGCGTTCATGTGGCGTGCCTCTCCGTGGCAGTTGTGTCAGCAGGTGCCGAGTGTGATGCCCAGCCGCGACAGGTAGCGCCGGTAGGCGCTGGACATGCGGTCGGCCGGACCGTGGACCTCGCGCACCTTCGGGTCGCGGCCGGTGGGCAGGCGCCGCGGGCGCTGCGACTCGACGATGGGCTGGTCCTGCGAGAACACGGTGTCCTGGAACGAGCGCAGTTCCTCGTCGCTGGCCGGGTCGCCCAGGGTGGCCATGGCGAACCAGGCCACGCAGCGCTCGTCGTCCTCGGGCTTGATGAACAGGGCGATGGCGTTGCTCACCGGGTCGCCCTCGGCGGCATCCTTGCGCAGGATGGCGGCATAGGGGTGAGGTACGTCGTAGCGGTAGGCGATCCAGGCACCGTCGGCGGCACCGGCATAGGCACGCGGCTGCCAGGCCCGGCATTCGCGGGCCACCAGGCCGCCCTCGCCCTCTTCCACCTTGCCGGTTTCGACCTGCGCGTGGGTACGCTCGCCGAGCCAGCCTTCGTGCACGAAGCCGAAATGGCTCAGGTCCAGGAAGTTCTCGACCAGGCGCGGCGCGCTGGTGGCCACATCGTACGGGCCGCACAGCACCTGGCGCCACCGGGGATCGGACCAGGGTGCAAATTCGGGCACGTCGGCCAGCGTGGACGGCACGCGCCCGCTCTCAGGCTGCTCAAGGCGCACCCAGACCAGGCCATGCCGCTCCGTCGCCTCGAACACGGTGACACCATGCGAGACGGGTGGCTCGAACGCGGGGGACGCCGGCACATGCAGGCACCGGCCCGGTTTCACCGCTTCGCCCTGCTGGCTGGCAGCCACGTCACCGGCGAACTGCCAGCCGTGGTAGGGGCATTCCAGGCGCGAACCGCGCAAGTGGTTGAGCACGCGGCCCAGCGACAGGCGGGCACCCCGGTGCGGGCACTGGTCAGCCCAGGCATGCACCCTGGCCGCCCCCGTGTCGGCGCCATGCTCGTGCTCGCGCCAGAGCACAAGGGACTGCCCGAGCAACTCCACGCCCACCGGATCGTCACGCACCTGGGTGGAGGCGATCACCGGGTGCCAAAGCTGTCGTTCAATCATCGTGGTCATCTTCTCACAGAAAAAAAAGCCGCTGCAATGCAGCGGCTTCCACAGACCGATTCCGCCACGCTGCCCTGTCGCCGGCACGGCGAATTCACCCATATGCCGGCTTCGGGCAACCACGGCACCGGCTTTGCCGGGCCGCAGGGCGCGGCCCCCTTCAGGCGCCCGAAGGGCGTGTGCCAGAGCGGGGGCGGCCGCCACAGGCGGCGCAGGGCGGTCTTAGTTCGGCAGTTTGCCTTCCACGCCCTTGACGTAGAAATTGATGCCGCCCAGGAAGGCATCGTCGGCGACCACGCCGTCAGCCAGCACTTCCTTGCCATTCTGGTCCAGGATCGGGCCCTTCCAGATGGCGAAGGAACCATCCTTCAGGCCGGCCTTGACTTCATCGACCTTGGCCTTGACTTCGGCGGGCACGTCTTCGGCGATCGACACCAGATCGATCGTGCCTTCCTTGTGGCCCCACCAGGAGCCAGTGTTGCCTTGCCAGGTGCCGTCCAGCGCTTCGGCCACGGCCTTCTTGTAGTACGGCGCCCAGTTGATGATGGACGAACCCAGGTGTGCCTTGGGACCGTAGGCGGTCATGTCCGAATCCCAGCCGAAGCCGCGCTTGCCCATCTTCTCGGCGGTTTGCAGCACGGCGGACGAGTCGGTGTTCTGCATCAGGATGTCGGCGCCGCCGTTGATCAGCGAGGTGGCCGCTTCGGTTTCCTTTGGCGGATCGAACCAGGCGTTGACCCAGACCACCTTGGTCTTGATGTTGGGGTTCATCGACTGGGCACCCAGCGTGAAGCTGTTGATGTTGCGGATCACTTCGGGGATCGGCACCGAGGCCACCACGCCCAGCGTGTTGGACTTGGTCATGGCACCGGCGATCACGCCAGCCATGTAGGCACCTTCGTAGGTGCGGCTGTCATAGGTGCGCATGTTGTCGGCCTGCTTGTAGCCGGTGGCGTGTTCGAACTTCACGTCCTTGAAGTCGGCCGCGACCTTGAGCATCGGCTCCATGTAGCCGAAGGTGGTGCCGAACACCATCTTGTTGCCCTGGGCGGCCAGGTCACGCAGCACACGCTCGGCGTCGGCGCCCTCGGGCACGCTCTCGACGTAGCTGGTGACGATCTTGTCGCCGAATTCGGCTTCGAGTTCCTTGCGGGCGTTGTCGTGGGCAAAGGTCCAGCCGCCGTCACCGACAGGCCCGACATAGGCAAACGCCACCTTCAGGGGCTCGGACTTCGGCGCTTCGGCAACGGGAGCCGCTTCGGGGGCCGGTGCCGGCGCGGGCTCGTCTTTCTTGCCGCAGCCGATCAGGGCCGCACTCGCCACGGCCGTCAGGGCCGCGAGCTTCATGAGGGAGCGCTTGTTCAGGTCTGTCATGGAAACCTCTTGGTGGGTTGAAAAATGAAATTATGAACCCGGGTAGAACGGTTTGCCGATCGAAGCCGGCATATTGACGCGAATCCACGTCGGGTTGCGGGAAATCAGCACGAGCACGACCACGGTGGCCACGTAGGGCATCATCGTCAGGAACTGGCTGGGGATGTTCACCCCCATGCCCTGGAGATGGAACTGGAGCATGGTCACACCGCCGAACAGGTAGGCACCAAGCAAGACACGTGCCGGGCGCCAGGTGGCGAACGTGGTCAGGGCCAGCGCGATCCACCCCTTGCCGGCGATCATGCCCTCGACCCACAGCGGGGTGTAGACGGTGGAAACATAGGCGCCGGCCAGGCCGCAGAGCGCGCCACCGGCCACCACGGCCAGCAGGCGGATGCGCCGCACCGGGTAACCCAGCGCGTGCGCCGACTCCGGGCTCTCGCCCACGCTGCGCAGCACCAGCCCGGCGCGGGTGCGCCACAGGAACCAGACCATGGCCAGCACCAGGCCGACGCAGACATAGACCATGGGATGGTGGCGGAAGAAGGCCGGTCCGATGAAGGGGATGTCGCCCAGCAGCGGCACGACGAAGCTGGCCTGCTCGGGCAGCTTTTCCTGCACGTAGCCAGTGCCGGCGAAGGCCGAGAAACCCCCGCCGAACAGTGAAAGGGCCAGGCCGGTGGCGTACTGGTTGGTGTTGAGCCAGATCACGAGCACGCCGAAGACGGCGGCCAGAACGGCTCCCGCGGCCATGCCGGCGGCAAAGCCCGCCATGGTGCTGCCGGTGTGCACCACGGTGGCAAAGCCGGCCAGCGCGGCGCACAGCATCATGCCCTCGGCCCCCAGGTTGACGACGCCGGCCTTTTCGTTGATGAGCAGGCCCAGCGACGCGATGGCCAGCACGGTGCCGGCGTTGAGCGAAGCTGCGATCAGCAATGCGGTCGATTCCATGTCAGCAGCTCCCTCTCACTTCTTCTTCCAGACCACGCGGTAGGCGATCAGGGTGTCGCAGGCCAGCAGCGCGAACAGCAGCAGCCCCTGGAACACGCCGTTGATGGACTTGGGCAGCCCCATTCGGGACTGCGCCAGCTCGCCACCGATGTAGAACATGCTCATGAGGATGGCCGAGAACACGATGCCCACCGGGTGCAGGCGGCCGACAAAGGCCACGATGATGGCCGCGAAGCCGTAGCCCGCCGGCACATAGGGGGTGAGCTGCCCGATGGGGCCGGCCACCTCCAGCGCGCCGGCCAGTCCGGCCATGCCGCCGGAGGTCAGCAGGGCCACCCACAGCGCGCGCCGCGACGAGAAGCCCGCGTAGCGCGCCGCCGCCGGCGCCAGGCCGCCAACCTGCTGGGCATAGCCCGCGTAGGTGCGGAACAGGAACAGCCAGATCGCCACCACGCCGCCCAGCGCCAGCAGCAGACCGATGTTCACGCGCGATCCCTGCATCAGGCGCGGGATCTGCGTCACCGACTCGAAGGTCTTGGTCTGCGGGAAGTTGTAGCCCATGGGGTCCTTCCAGGGGCCGTAGACCAGGTAGTTGAGCACCTGCACCGCCACATAGACCAGCATCAGGCTGACCAGGATCTCGTTGGCATTGAAGCGGTCACGCAGCAGCGCCGTGATGCCGGCCCAGAGCATGCCACCGAGCACCCCGGCAAGGAGGATGGCGGGCACGATCCAGGGGCCGGTTTCCTTGGACGCGGTGAGCGCCACGCCGGCGGCCATCACCGCGCCGATCAGGTACTGGCCCTCGGCGCCGATGTTCCAGACGTTGGATCGGAAACACACCGCCAGACCCAGCGCGATGAGCAGCAGCGGCGTGGCCTTGACCATCAGCTCCGCAATGGCATAGGTGTTTTTGACCGGTTCCCAGAAAAAGACCTGCAGGCCGCGAACCGGATCCTTGCCCAGCATGGCGAACAGGATCACGCCGATGACGATGGTGATCGCAAGTGCCAGCACCGGCGACGCCAGGCTCCAGACCTTCGAAGGCTGGGGCCGTACTTCAAGCCGCAGCATGGGCGACCTCCTCGTTGTTGTTCTTGCTGTTGCCGGCCCCGTCCCACAGACCCGACATCCATTCGCCGATGCGCTCGACGGTGGCTTCGGTGCGGGCCAGGCTGGGCGAGAGGCGCCCCTTGGCGATCACGTGCAGCCGGTCGCTGATCTCGAACAGCTCGTCCAACTCTTCGCTGACGACCAGCACGGCGCAACCCGCGTCGCGCAGCGCCAGGATCTCGCCGCGAATCTGTGCCGAGGCCCCCACGTCCACGCCCCAGGTGGGCTGGCTGACGATCAGCAGCCTGGGCCTGGCCTCGATCTCGCGGCCGACGATGAATTTCTGCAGGTTGCCGCCCGAGAGCGACTTGGCCGCCGCGCCCGGCCCGTTGGCCTTGACCTGGTAGCGCGAGATGATGTCGGCGGCCTGCGCCTTGAGCTGGCCCAGGCGCAGCCAGCCGGCGGCCCCCACGGCGTCGCGCCGGGTGAGCAGCAGGTTCTGCGCCAGCGACAGCGTGGGCACGGCCCCGCGCCCCAGGCGTTCCTCGGGCACGAAATGCAGGCCGAGCGCGCGCCGGCGCCCCGGGCTCATGCGGGCGATGTCCTGCCCCGACATGCGGATGCTGCCGGCCGGCGCGCGCCGGTCCTCGCCCGAGAGCGCGCAGCAGCTCGCCCTGGCCGTTGCCCGACACGCCGGCAATGCCGACCACCTCGCCGGCGCGCACCTGCAGCGCGATGCGCTCCAGGGCGGTGCCGAAGGGGTCCTCGCTGGCCAGCGAGAGACCGGCGACCTCGAGCACCGAAGCGCCGGGCTGGCGCTCGTGCGCCTCCAGCGTGGGCGGCTCGGCACCGATCATCATGCGCGAGAGCGAGGCGTTGCTTTCCTGGCGCGGGTCGCACATGCCCGTGACCTTGCCGCCGCGCATGACGGTGCAGGCGGTGCACAGCTCGCGGATCTCGTGCAGCTTGTGGCTGATGTAGAGGATGCTGCAGCCCTGCGCGGCCAGCTGGCGCAGCACGACGAACAGCTTCTCGACCGCCTGCGGGGTGAGCACCGAGGTCGGCTCGTCCAGGATCAGCAGCTGCGGATTGGTCAGCAGGGCCCGGATGATTTCCACGCGCTGCATCTCGCCCACCGACAGTGTGTGCACCGGGCGGGCGGGGTCGATATCCAGGCCGTATTCGGCCGCCTTGGCGGCGATGCTGGCGGTCACCTCGGCCAGCTTGAGCGACTTGTCCAGCCCGAGCCAGACGTTTTCGGCCACGGTGAGGGTGTCGAACAGGCTGAAGTGCTGGAACACCATGCTGATGCCCAGCGCGCGCGCCTCCTGCGGGTTGCGCACGTGGACCGGCCGGCCGTTGAACAGGATCTCGCCCTCGTCGGGCTTGACCGATCCGTAGATGATCTTCATCAGCGTGGACTTGCCTGCACCGTTCTCGCCCAGCACGGCGTGAATTTCGCCGGGCGCGACGGTCAGCGAGACCTCGCTGTTGGCCACCACGCCCGGATAGCGCTTGGTGATGCCCGTCAGTTGCAGTCGGGGTGTGGTCAAAAGTTTCTCCTCCGGCACGTGCTCAGGCCTCCGCGGCGTCGGCTTCGGGGCGGCGCAGCGATGCCGCCACGCCCTTGATCTGCTCCCTCAGCCATTTCGCCGCCGCCGCCGCATGGGTCCGTTCGTGCCACAACTGGTAATACATTAAGCGCGGGAATGGTACCGGGCACGGGAGCACCTGCACCGGAAGCGTGCCTGTAAAGTGCTCGCAATACTGCCGGCCGGTGGTCAGGACCAGCAAACTGTTGGCCACCATGGCCGGAATTTGCCCGAAAAACGGATAGCGCACGGCAATGTTGCGGGTCAGCCCCTGGGCAGCCAGATGCTCGTCGATGACGCCGCGTGCACCAGGATGGGTCGGCGTGGGGGCAACGTGCTCGGCCGCGAGCCAGGCATCCACGTCCCAGCCACGCCGCACCGCCGGGTGCTCGCGCGAGACGAGGCTGACGACCTCGTCACCGAACAGGCGCCCCAGGTGCAGGTCGTCGGGCGGCTTGGGCCAGTTGCCGATGACCACGTCGTAATGACCCTGGGCCAGGTGCTGGCGGTAATCCGCATCCGCCGACAGCGGGTGGATCTCGATGTGGGAGTTGGGCGCCTGTGTCTTGACCCGCGTGACCAGCTGCGGCAGGAAGTGGGGTTCCATGTAGTCGCTAGCGGCCAGGCTGAAGGTGTGGCGGGTGGTGGCCGGATCGAAGCTGCGTGCCTCGGAAAACAGCACCTCGGCGCTGCGCAGGATCTCGGCCGCGGGTTCGACCATGCGCAGGGCGGCCACCGTGGGCACCATGCCCGAGCCCGACCGCACCAGCAGCGGGTCACCCGCCAGTTCGCGCAGGCGCTTGAGCGCCGCGCTGACCGCCGGCTGATACATCCCCAGCTTCAGGGCGGCGCGCGAGACGCTGCGCTCGGTCAGCACCGTGTGCAGCACGCGAATGAGGTGCAGATCGATCTTGTCGAACATGGGTGCATATTTCATACGCGGGGGCCATATCGCGAAATGGGCAAACCGGCATTGCCGCCATATGGCAGAGCATATGCCGTGCCAGCGGGACTGGCGCTATGCTGGTCCGCATGAAGCCCCAAAACTCCGGACAAACCCTGAGATTCGTGCGCCGCGGGCAGACGGTCGAGGTCGCCAATGTAGCACCCGACCGGACCCTGCTGGACCTGCTGCGCGAAGACCTGCACCTGACCGCCACCAAGGAAGGCTGCGGCGAAGGCGACTGCGGCGCCTGCACCGTGGTGATCGGCGAGGAAGTCAACGGCCAGCTGCGCTACAAGGCCATCAACAGCTGCATCCGCCTGGCGCATTCGGTGGACGGCATGGCGGTGTGGACCGCCGAGGACATTGCCGCGCCCTCGGGCGAGCTGCATCCGGCCCAGGAGGCCCTGGTGCGCTGCCACGGCAGCCAGTGCGGCTTCTGCACCCCCGGCTTCGTCATGAGCCTGTTCGGCATGTACCAGAACACCGGGGGCGGCCAGGGCATCACCCGCGAGACCGCGCAGGCCGACCTGTCGGGCAACCTGTGCCGCTGCACCGGCTACCGACCGATCCTGGACGCCGCGCAGGTCATGGCCGACCTGCCGCTGCCACCCGCCTGCGCCGTGGACGAGACCGCCACGGTGGCGCAGCTCAAGACCCTGAAAAAAAACCCCGCCACCAGCAACAACGGCTACCTGCGACCGGACACCCTCGCCGGCCTGCTGCGCGCCCGCGCCACCCACCCCAAGGCGCAGGTGGTGGCCGGCTGCACCGACGTGGGCCTGTGGATCACCAAGCAGCACAGGCGCTTCGGCCAGGTGCTGGACGTGACCGGTGCCCGCGAGCTGCAGCGCGTGGAAACCTACCCGCACCACATCGCCATCGGCGCCGGCGTGACACTGACCGACGCCTTCGCCGCGCTGGTGGCCGAGCGACCGCAGCTGCAGTCCTTCAGCCGCCGCTTTGCCGGCCTGCCGGTGCGCAATTCGGGCACGCTGGGCGGCAACGTGGCCAACGGCTCGCCCATCGGCGACTCGATGCCGCTGCTGATCGCCCTGGGAGCCAGCGTGGTGCTGATGCGCTGGAAAAAGACCCGTGCCGGGGGCGAAATCGCCCACCGCGAGGTGCGACTGGAAGACCTGTACACCGGCTACCGGACCAACATCATGCGCCCCGACGAGATCGTGGCCTGGATCAAGGTGCCCCGCCCCACACCGGACGAGCTGCTGAAGGTCTACAAGATCAGCAAGCGCTTCGACGACGACATCTCGGCGGTGTGCCTGGCGGTGCGGCTGGAGATCGGCAACGGCCGTGTCGGCGCGGCGTCGATCGGCGCGGGCGGGGTGGCCGCCACGCCGGTGCGCGCGCGGCGCACCGAGGCCGCCCTGCTCGGCCAGCCCTGGAACGAGGACACCGTGATGGCCGCGATGGACACGCTGCGCGATGAGTTCCAGCCGATTTCCGACATGCGCGCCAGCGCCCACTACCGCCAGACGGTGCTGGGCAACCTGCTGCGACGCTTCTGGCTGGAGAGCCAGGGCACGCGCGGCATCAATCTGGAACACCATCAGGACCTGGAGGCACTGGCATGAACGCACCCGACCTCAAGCTGGGGGTGGACAACACGCCCGAGCGCGCGGCCGGCGTCTCGCGCTTTCACGAAAGCGCGCGCGCCCAGGTGGCCGGCGCCGCCACCTACATCGACGACATCCCCGAAGTGCGCGGCACACTGCACGCCGCGCCGGTGTGCTCGCCCGTGGCGCATGGCGTGCTGCGCGGCATCGACGCCTCGGCGGCGCTGGCGGTGCCGGGCGTGCGCGGCTTCGTGGGCGCGGCCGACATCCCCGGCGACCGCATCCTGGCGGCGTTCGGGCACGACGAACCGGTCTTCGCCCACGACACCGTCCAGTTCCTCGGGCAGGTGGGCGGTCTGATCCTGGCCGACGACGTCATGACCGCGCGCCGCGCCGCGCGACTGGTGCGCTGGGACATTGACCCGCTGCCGCCCGTGCTCACGGTGCATGAGGCACACGAGCGCCAGAGCTACGTGCTGCCGCCCGTGCACGTGGTGCGCGGCGATGCCGAGGCGGCGCTGGCACGGGCACCGCACCGGATTGAAGGCGAGTTCGAGGTCGGCGGGCAGGAGCACTTCTACCTGGAAGGCCAGATCGCCTATGCCCTGCCGCTGGAGCAGCAGCAGTGGTGGATCTACAGCAGCACCCAGCACCCGGGCGAGGTGCAGCACTGGGTGGCCCACGCGCTGGGCCTGCCCAACCACGCCGTGACGGTGGAATGCCGGCGCATGGGCGGTGGCTTTGGCGGCAAGGAAACCCAGGCCGGCCATCTCGCCGTCTGGGCGGCGGTGGCGGCGCAGAAGCTGCGCTGCCCCGTGAAGCTGCGGCTGGACCGCGACGACGATTTCATGATCACCGGCAAGCGCCACCCGTTCGCCTACCGCTACCAGGTGGGCTTCGACGACACTGGACGGCTGTGCGGCCTGACGGTGGACATGCTGGTCAACTGCGGCTTTTCGGCCGACCTCTCGGGACCCGTGGCCGACCGGGCGGTGTTCCACATCGACAACGCCTACTACCTCGAGGACGTGGCCATCCACTCCTACCGCTGCAAGACCAACCTGCAGAGCCACACGGCCTTCCGCGGATTCGGCGGCCCGCAGGGGGTGATCGCCATCGAGCGCATCATGGGCGACATCGCGCGCCACCTCGGACGCGACCCGCTGGACGTTCGGCTGGCCAACCTCTACGGCGTCGGCGAGCGCGATGTCACCCACTACCAGATGACGGTGGAGGACAACATCCTGGCACCGCTCATCTCGACGCTGGCCGAGGATGCGCGCTACCGCGAGCGTCACGAACAGATCGCCGAATGGAACGCCGGCAGCCCGGTGATCAAGCGCGGCATCGCGCTGACGCCGGTGAAGTTCGGCATCAGCTTCACGGCCACGCTGTTCAACCAGGCCGGCGCACTGGTGCACGTGTACACCGATGGCAGCGTGCAGGTGAACCACGGCGGCACCGAGATGGGCCAGGGCCTGAACACCAAGGTCGCGGCCATCGTGGCGGACGAGCTGGGCGTGCCCTTCAAGCGCGTGTGCTGCACCGCCAGCAACACCAGCAAGGTACCCAACGCCAGCGCCACCGCGGCTTCCAGCGGCACCGACCTCAACGGCCGCGCCGCCCAGTACGCCGCGCGCCAGATCCGCCAGAACCTGGCGGCCTTCGTGTCGTGCCTGGACCACTGCGGCGCGGGCGCGGTGCGCTTCGAGGCCGGCCAGGTCATCAGCCCGCGCGCCACGCGCAGCTGGGAAGAGGTGGTGGGCGCGGCCTACGCCAACCGCATCCAGCTCTGGAGCGACGGCTTTTACCGCACGCCCAAGATCCACTACGACAAGGTCACGATGCTGGGACGGCCGTTCTACTACTTCGCCTATGGCGCGGCCTGCACCGAAGTGGCCATCGACACGCTCACCGGCGAGTCCCGCGTGCTGAAGGTGGACATCCTGCACGACGTGGGACACAGCATCAACCCGGCGATCGACATCGGCCAGATCGAGGGCGGCTTTGTCCAGGGCATGGGATGGCTGACGACCGAACAGCTGGTCTGGAACGACAAGGGCCTGCTGCAGACGCACGCGCCGAGCACCTACAAGATCCCGGCCACGGGCGACGTGCCGGCGCACTTCCACGTGAAGCTCTGGCCCGAGCCCAACAGGGAAGACAACGTGCACGGCAGCAAGGCCGTGGGCGAACCGCCTTTCATGCTGGCGATCAGCGTCTACGAGGCGCTGCGAGACGCCGTGGCGCAGGCAGGCGGGCGGCCCGACGCCATGAACGCGCCGGCCACCGCCGAGGAAGTGCTGTGCGCCTGCTCCTGACGGCGGCCACGGGGGCCCCGGCCAGGCGAATGGCCGGGTTCACCCGTTACCATCACCGTCATGAGTACTTTGCCTCCCTGCCCCCAATGCCAGTCGGCCTTCACCTATGAGGACGGTGCGCTGCTGGTCTGCCCCGAATGCGCCCATGAGTGGGACCCCAAGGCCTCAACCGCCACGGCCGAGGAAGCCCGCGTCTGGAAGGACGCCTTCGGCAACGTGCTGGCCGACGGCGACACCGTCACGCTGATCAAGGACCTCAAGCTCAAGGGTTCGTCCTCGGTCATCAAGGTCGGCACCAAGGTCAAGAACATCCGCCTGATCGAGGGCGACCACGACATCGACTGCAAGATCGAGGGCTTCGGCGCCATGCAACTGAAGTCGGCCTTCGTGCGCAAGGCCTGAGCCCGGCCATGGGACGGATCGTCGTCTATTGCCAGCCCGGGGCCAGGCAGACCCAGCTCGTGGGCCTGCACGATGGCAAACCCAAGATCCAGCTCAAGGCACCGCCCGTGGATGGCGCCGCCAACAAGGCGCTGATCGCCTTCCTGGCCGAGACCTGCGGCGTGCCAAAGTCGGCGATCACGATCGAACTGGGCGCCTCGGGCCGCACCAAGCGCGTGGACGTGGCCGGTGTGGACGACGGCCAGCTGGCCCGTCTGTTCGGCCTGGACACGGCCTGAAATCCGGCCTTCGGGTACAATGCCCGCAGCCGGTGCCCCTTGCGCGCCTTCGCACCGGCTGCTGTCTGACACGGTCTGCGGTTCCCTCAACACCGCCCCACCTTGAGAGGCCGATGAAACCGGCTTCGTCAAAGGTCATACGCTTTCCTCCCGGCGCGCATCACACCGGTTCCTGATCCCCAGGACCCCATTCTTCCCGGCACTCGTCTGGCCTCTGTGCCACCCATGGCCGGCTTCCGGCTTTTTGCCTTTGCGCGCCTGGCTGCCATGCCGGCGTGCCGTTCTGTTTTCTCTCTCCATGACCAAGCCATTCTCGATGGGCAAGTTTCTTGTCTCACCTTTGAGCCGTATCACCGAAGCCGGCGACTACGCCCCCAGCATCTCCATCCGCAGCGGCCGGGGTGCCGGTACCCACGACCGGGTTTTCCGGCTCGTACCGCGCTTTGCCACCACCCAGGGTGCCCTGGACTACGCCGCCAGCCAGGGCCGGGCGCTGGTCCTGCAGGAGTACGCGCACTGAGGCTGCCCGCGGCACATCCGCTAAAGCCGCTTCCCTACAATGGGCGCATGATCGCCCTACCCTCCTCTTCGCCACTCAAGGTTGCCGTGATGGGTGCCGGTGCTGTCGGCTGCTTCTACGGCGGCATGCTCGCGCGTGCCGGCCACGCCGTGACGCTGATCGGCCGGCCCTCGCATGTTCAGGCCGTGCAGGCCCAAGG
>JAEZLX010000164.1 GCA_023415035.1 Pseudomonadota bacterium
AGAAAAGCCACCTGCAGTACCTCAGCCTGGGCAACGCCCTGCGTCTGGCTCAGCCCGAGTTCGGCGAGCGTCTCTCGCGTGCGCTCATCAGCCGATTGCGCGTGGTGTACGACACCGCCGTCAACGAGGTGGAGCTGTGGAACAAGGCGGCGGCGTCGCAGCTGGATGCCCAGCTGCGCGAACGCCGGCGCAACTTCGCGCGCCGCATCGAGGCGGTTTCACGCATCCAGCATGCGGCTGGTGGCCTGGACGACCGCATCCGCGAACTGCAGACCCAGCAGACGCAGTTGCAGATGGTCGAGTCCAAGCTGGACGAGCTGACGGCGATGCTGACGGCGCAGGAGCCGGGCGACGAGCGCATGGTCCGGGTGGCATGAAGCCTGTGGACAAGGGCGCTCCCCCGATACCAGAGACCATCCGCCGCGCATTTGCCCCCTCGCTGATTGCCTGGCAGCGGCACAGCGGGCGCCATGGCCTGCCCTGGCAGGGCACGCGCGATCCGTATCGCGTGTGGCTGTCGGAGATCATGCTGCAGCAGACGCAGGTGTCCACCGTGCTGTCCTACTACCCACGCTTTCTGGAACGCTTTCCGGACGTGCGCGCGCTGGCCGAGGCCGGCGAGGATGAGGTGATGGCGCTGTGGAGCGGGCTGGGCTACTACAGTCGCGCCCGCAATCTGCATCGCTGCGCGAAGGTGGTGGTGCGCGAGCATGGCGGGCGTTTCCCCGT
Source organism: Pseudomonadota bacterium (assembly GCA_023415035.1). Classification (GTDB taxonomy): domain Bacteria; phylum Pseudomonadota; class Gammaproteobacteria; order Burkholderiales; family Burkholderiaceae_C; genus Hydrogenophaga. Next base: position 730 of record JAEZLX010000164.1, read on the forward strand.
CGGCGCCGAAGACCTGGCGACGCTGCCGGGCATCGGGGCCTCGACGGCGGCGGCCATTGCGGCCTTCTGCCACGGCGAGCGGGTGTCGATCGTCGATGGCAATGTGCGGCGCGTGCTCTCGCGGCTGCTGGCCTTTGGCGAGGACCTGGTGCAGACGGGGCCGCAAAAGCGCCTGTGGAATCTGGCCCAGTCCCTGCTGCCGGTGGCGCCTTCAGCCGAAGACATGCAGGCCTACACCCAGGGGCTGATGGATCTCGGGGCGACGGTCTGCACGCGCAGCCGCCCCTCCTGCGTGATTTGCCCGGTGAGTGCGCTGTGCGAAGGACGCGCCAGCGGCGATCCGGCACGCTTTCCGGTCAAGAGCCGGCGCCTGACGCGCCGCCACGAGAGCTGGTGGCTTGCCGTGATCTTGCGCGGAGAGGGCGCGCAGCGGCAGGTCTGGCTGCAGCGCCGTCCGGCTCCCGGCATCTGGGCCGGACTGCTGTGTGTGCCGGTGGCGGGCAGCGAGGACGAGATACTGGCGATCGTGCAGGCTGACGCGGCGCATGTGCAGGCGCTGCCGGCCATTGCGCATGCGCTGACCCATCGCGAACTGCGCCTGCATCCCCTGGTGGCCGAATGGGCCGATGGTGCCGGTGCGCCGTCGGGGGAGGGCGCCTGGTGCGCGATGGACCGCCTCGAATCGGTGGGGTTGCCCGCTCCGGTGCGTTGGCTGCTGGCCTCGCTGGCCTGAGTGCGCCGCCGATTGCTGATCAGGCCTCGGGTGTGACGGGTCTTGTGGGCGGAGTCGGCCAGCCGTCGGTTTCGCGGTGACGGATGCGCGTTGTCCATTCGCCGGCGAATGCCTTGGCCAGGGCTTCGGCGATGTAGACCGAGCGGTGCTGTCCCCCCGTGCAGCCGATCGCCACCGTGACGTAGCTGCGGTGGTCCTCGATCATCTGGGGCAGCCAGTGGCGCAAAAAGCCTTCGATGTGGCCGATCATCTGGCCTGCCTCCGGCTGGGCAGCGAGGAACTCGGCCACCGGGGCGTCACGGCCCGTCAGCGGGCGTAGATCCGGCTCGTAGTGCGGGTTGGGGAGCATCCGGACGTCGAAGACGAAGTCGGCGTCGGTCGGGATGCCGCGCTTGAAGGCGAAGGACTCGAACACCAGTGTCAGCGGCGAATGCGAGGTTCCGAGCATCTCCTTAAGCTGGCGCCGCAGTTGTGCCGGCCGGATCAGGCTGGTGTCGATGACCAGGGCGTGGTCCCGCAGTTCGGCCAGGAGTTCGCGTTCGTGCTCGATGGCGTCGGTGAGCGCGCGGCGCTGGTCGTCTGACGGCTTCAGCGAGAGCGGGTGGCGCCGGCGCGTTTCCGAAAAGCGCCGTACCAGGGTGTCGGTGGACGAATCGAGGAACAGGGTGGTCAGGTGCACGCGCCGCGTCGGGTGGTGACGCAGCGCTGCGAGTCTGGCGGGCAGTCCGGGAAGGGAGGGCGCGCTGCGCACGTCCATGGCGATGGCCACTTTTTCGGCACGGTGGCTCTGTTCCAGCGAGATGAACGCGTCCAGCAGCTCGGGTGGCAGGTTGTCCACGCAGTAGTAGCCCAGGTCCTCCAGCGCAGTGATGGCCACGGACTTTCCCGAGCCGGACATGCCGGTGATGAGGACCAGCTCGATGGCCGGCAAGGTGTCCCTGTTGTTCGGCATCTTCAGGCTCCCAGCAGCTCGCGCGCGTGTGCCAGCGACGCGGCCGACTGTTCGCTGCCGCCCAGCATGCGGGCGAGTTCCCTGACGCGGTGCTCGTCGTCGATGCGACGCACACCGCTTTCGGTTTGCTTGCCCTGCTGGCGTTTGCTGACCAGCAGGTGTTGGTCGGCACAGGCCGCGACTTGCGCCAGGTGGGTGACCGCCAGTACCTGGCGGTCATGGCCCAGGCGCTGCAGCAGGCGGCCCACGGTATGGGCGACGGTACCGCCGATCCCGGAATCGACCTCGTCGAAGATCAGCGTCGGTGCCTGGCCGAGTTCGCTGGTGACCACGGAGATGGCCAGCGCGATGCGCGAGAGCTCGCCTCCCGAAGCGACCTTGCCAACCGGGCGCGGGGTGACACCGGCATGGCCGGCAACGAGAAATTCCACCTGTTCCCAGCCATGGGCCTGGGGTTCGTCGAGCCGCTGCAGCGTGATCTCGAAGCGGCCGCCTTGCATGCCCAGCTCCTGCATGGCCTCGGTCACGGCCTTGGCCAGACGCGGGGCGGCCTCGGCGCGCTGTTTGCCCAGGCGCCTGCACTCGGTTTCGAACTGCTTGTATGCCTGCCGTTCGGCGGCCTGCAGGCTGTCGATGTCGAGTGCCTGGTCAAGCCGGGCGAGTTCGCTCTTCCATTGCTCCAGCAAGCCCGGCAACTCCTCCGGAGCGCGGCGGAAACGGCGGGTCAGCGACATCCACAGCGCCAGTCGTTCGTCCAGCGCGGCGAGGTCTGACGGATCCAGGTCACCGCGGCGGCCGTACTGGTGCAGGCTGTGCACCGTGTCCTGCACCTGCGCCAGAGCTCCCTCCAGCGCCTCGATGGGGGCGGCAAAGGCAGGCTCGATGGCTGCCTGTGCCTGCAGGCCTTGCAGGGCCCGGTGGATCAGGGTGGCGGCGTTGTCATCCGCCTCGTCGAGCAGGGCGATGGCCTGCTGCGCGGCATCCTGCAGCGCCTGGGCGTTGGCGAGGCGGCTGTGCCGGGTGTTCAGCTCCTCCCACTCGTCCGCGCCGGGGGCGAGCTTGTCGAGCTCACCGATCTGCCAGGCCAGGCGTTCGCTTTCCTGCTGCAGGCTGTCCTGGCGTTCGCGGGCCTCATCCAGCCGCCGGAGCTGCTGGCGCCAGGTCGCCCACAGTTGCGCGGCCCTGGCGGTGTCCACCCCGGCGTAGGCGTCCAACAGTTGCCGCACCGCCTCGGGGCGGGTGAGGCTTTGCCAGGCATGCTGGCCGTGAATGTCCACCAGGTGATCGGCAGCGGCCTTGAGCTGAGCCATGGTGGCGGCGCTGCCGTTAATCCAGCCACGGCTGCGGCCATCCGCGTCCACGGTGCGGCGCAACAGCAGCGCGTCGTCCGCCTCGAACCCCTGTTCGTCGAGCCATGCGCGCAGGCCGGCGGGTGTGTCGAACTCGGCGCTGATCTCGCAGCGGGGGGCACCTTCGCGTATCACGCCGGTGTCGGCACGCGCGCCCAGCACGAGCTGCAGTGCGTCGATCAGTATGGATTTGCCGGCGCCGGTTTCACCCGTGAGCACACTGAAGCCCGGCTCGATGTCGAGCTCCAGTTCGGGAACGATCACGAAGTCGCGCAGGGCGATGCGGCGAAGGCTCATGGCGGTGCGGCGGTTCAGCAGTGAAAGAGGTATGCCGCATATTGTGGCCCGGAAATCAGCCGCCTTCGTTCCAGTGCAACTTCTTGCGCAAGGTGTCGAAATAGCTCCAGCCGACCGGGTGCAGCAGACGCAGCGCGTGGGGTGAACGGCGCACCACGACGCGGTCGCCGTGCAGCAGGCTGGTGAGTGTCTGCATGTCGAAATTGGCGCTGGTTTCCTTGCCAGCCACGATCTCGACGGCAATTTCGCTGTGGGAGGACAGGACCACCGGCCGGTTGGACAGCGTGTGTGGCGCGATCGGCACCATCACCCAGCCTTCGATGGCCGGGTGCAGCATCGGTCCGCCAGCCGACAGTGCGTAGGCCGTGGAACCGGTGGGGGTGGCGATGATCAGGCCGTCGGCGCGCTGGTTGGCCACGAAATGGCCGTCCACCTCGACGCGCAGCTCGATCATGCTGGCCACGCCGCTGCGGTTGACGACCACGTCGTTGAGCGCGGTGGCCTCGAACACGCACTGGCCGTCGCGCCACACGGTGGCGGCGATCATGGCTCGCGATTCCTCCTCGTATTCGCCGCGCAGCATGGCGCTGAGGCGCTCGCGGAAGCTTTCGAAGGGCAGGTCGGTGATGAAACCCAGGCGCCCCTGATTGATGCCGATGACGGGCACGCCATAGCGGGCCAACTGCCGGCCGATGCCCAGCATCGTTCCGTCTCCGCCGATGACCAGGGCCAGGTCGCAGTGGCGTCCGATGCCGGCCAGGTCCAGGGTGGTGTAGCCGGTCAGGCCGGTGTTGAGTGCGGTGTCGGCTTCGATCGACACCTCGCAGCCCTCGTCGTGCAGGAAGTGGGCGAGTTCCTCGACCGCATGGCGCGATCCCGGCATCTGGTATTTGCCGATGATGGCCACGTGGGCGAAGCGGGTGGGCTGATTGTTCTGCGGGGAATCCATCCGTTGGACGGGGGTCGAAATCATGCGTGGATTACAGCACAGCACAAGGGGGTGCCTCCCCTGGCAAACCCTTGCCGCCCGGGAGACCATCCCCGACGTTCTTCATCCGTACAATGACCGCATCATGCTGGATGAACGTTCCAAGTTGCTGCTCAAGGCGCTGGTCGAGCGATACATCGCCGATGGCCAGCCGGTCGGCTCGCGCACGCTGGCGAAGGCCACGGGACTGGAGCTGTCGCCGGCGACCATCCGCAACGTCATGAGCGATCTGGAGGACCTGGGGCTGATCGCCAGCCCCCACACCTCTGCCGGCCGGGTGCCGACCGCACGCGGCTACCGCCTGTTCGTCGACACGATGCTGACAGTGCGCCGCGACGCGTTGCCGAGTGTGGTCAGCGAGCTGGCGGAGCAGCAGGTGCTGGAAAGTGCCCATCCGCAACGCATCATCAGCCACGCGGCTCAGATGCTCTCCAGCCTGTCGCAGTTCGTGGGCGTGGTCATGGCACCCCGCGTGGCGACGGTGTTCCGGCACATCGATTTCCTGGCGCTGTCTGAACGCAGGGTGCTGGTCATTCTGGTCTCGCCCGACGGCGAAGTGCAAAACCGCATCATCCACACGCATGTGACGTACTCGCAGTCGCAGCTGCAGGAGGCGGCCAACTTCTTCAACGCCCACTACGCCGGTCTGACCATGGAAGCCGTGCGTGCGCGGCTCAAGACCGAGCTGGAGGCGTTGCGCGGCGAGATTGCCGATCTCATGAAGGCCGCGGTCGAGGAGGACCCCGCCGAGGCGGACGGGCAGGACCAGGTGGTGGTGGCCGGCGAGCGCAATCTGCTCTCGGTCAGCGATTTTTCCAGCGACATGGGCCACCTGCGCCGCCTGTTCGACCTGTTCGAACAGAAGACGCAGCTGGCTCGCCTGCTCGACGTGTCGGCGCAGGCCGACGGTGTGCGCATCTACATCGGCGGCGAAAGCCAGGTCGTGCCCTACGAGGATCTGTCGGTGGTGACCGCCCCCTACGAGATCGACGGCCAGGTGGTCGGCACGCTGGGCGTGATCGGCCCGCAGCGCATGCCCTATGACCGCATGATCCAGATCGTCGATGTGACCGCCAAGCTGGTGACCAACGCCCTGAGCCACGGCAAGTGAGCCACCGTGGCCACTACAATACCCGCTCCGGTCGGGGCGTTAGCTCAGTTGGTTAGAGCAGGGGACTCATAATCCCTTGGTCGCAGGTTCGAGCCCTGCACGCCCTACCATCAAATGCAAGTAAGCCCCGCTATCCATCCGGTAGCGGGGCTTTTTTCTCAGATGGGGCGGTCAGTTGTAGGTTTGTGCACCACCTGCTCCATAGAGGGTCAGGATGGTTCCATCGTTGCTGTAGTTCCCTGTGCCGTTAAGTGCCTCGCACTGAGCATCGACGCGGGAATTGTATGGGGAAGAAATGCAACGGGATAGAGCGAAAGCCCCTCGGCCATGGTCACCGATGATGACAAGCTGGCAAAGACATTGGGTGCCATCCGGCAGGAAAAAGCTCGGATACATCGGGGCGTTGAAGTCGGCGTCCCTCAGGTCCAAGGCTCGACCTGTCTGAGTATTTGTCCAGAGGCTAAACAGTCCCTTTTCATCATCTCCACTGCCGCCGCATGCGGCTAGTGCACCAATGGCAAGCACCGAAAAAAGCTTTTTTCATGCAGTGTCTCCAGTTGACCCGGCTCATGCGGGGGCTTCCATTACTCTGCAACGATTGGTGACTTGTTGCTTACGATCAGGCGGCAGTCAAACGCCCGTACTCTTCACGTGCATGAGATAGACCTGAACGTATTCACCTTCGGTGTTTGGTGCCAGCCAAGGCCGCACGGGCGCCATCGCTCAGCCCCAGCTGGCAACCACCTTTTGGTGGATCAAAAGATATCAGGTGCCCTGAGGAGCGGCTTCCACCGGCTTGGGATTGAAGCGCATCGAGAAATCGACGGCTTTAACATCCTTGATGAGGGCGCCCACCGAGATGCGGTCCACGCCGGTGGCGGCCAGCTCGGGCAGGGCATCGAAGGTGACGCCGCCGGAGATTTCCAGGCTGCAGCGGCCCTGGGCCATCTCGACCGCCTTGCGGATGGTGGGCACGTCCA
>JAEZLX010000048.1 GCA_023415035.1 Pseudomonadota bacterium
ATGATCTGCTCGAACGTGCCCGAAAAAACACAGCCGACCGATGCCAGGACGTACATCACCAGGCCTGACAGGAGCACCGGCCGGCGGCCGAAACGGTCGGACATCGGGCCCCAGACGAGCTGGGACAGGCCGAAGGCCAGCAGCAGCGCCGACAGGGTAAGCTGGGCCTTGGGCATGCTGGCGCCCAGGGCCGTGGTCAGGGTGGGCAGGGCGGGCAGGTACAGGTCGGTGGTCACGGGCTGTATCCCCAGCAACAGGGACAGCACCAGCACCACCATGGAGGCGCTCATCCCGTTGGCGGATGGGCCGTCGTTGGCAGCAGGAGAAGACATGCGGGCGAGCGTATCAGATCGGGTGGACGCGCCCGTGCCGCCGGGCATTTATTGTGTGCGCAGCCCGAACAGGTCGGCCAGCGCGACACGGTACCGCTCCATGCCAACCGCGTTGGTGTTGTGGTGCGTGCCATGCTCCACCAGCACGAAGGCCTTGGGATAGGCGGCGGCTTCATAGAGCTGCCGGCCCAGTTCGTGGGGGATCAGGCGGTCTTCGCTGCCGTGCACCACCAGCAGCGGCGAGCCGATGCGGCCGACCCGCTCGACGGCCTCGAAGCGCTGGCTGATGAACGGACCCACCGGCAGCCAGCCCCACTTGAAGTGGCGCACGACATCGGGAATCGAGGTGAAGGCGCCCTCGACGACGGTGCCGACTTCGTCATTGACCTGTGCCGCCAGCTCGATGGCGATGGCGCCGCCCAGCGAATGACCGAAGATGTAGCGCGGCCGCTGCGGGTACTGGCGTGCCAGCCAGTCCCAGGCGGCACGGGCATCCTCGTAGGCCATGGCTTCGGAGGGCAGCGTGGGCGTGCTCTTGCCGAAACCCCGATAGTCGATCGCGAGCACCGAAAAACCCAGCTCCTGCATGCGCCGCACGCGCGCGGCCGATCCCGTCACGTTGAAGCGTGCGCCGTGCAGGTACAGCAGCACGGGGGCATCCGGGCGCCGCGCAAAGTCTTCATAGGCTGCCCACAGGCCGTGCAGCCGCACGGGCTCGCCGGTCACCACGGAGTCGAACCCGATCCAGACCTCTTCCATGCCGGCAGCGATTTCCTCGCCGCGTCCCCAGCTGCGGTCCGAGGGCTGGAAGATCCAGACGCGCTGGCGTTCTTCCAGCGTTGCGCAGCCGGCCATCACGGCAAGCAGCACCAGCAACAGGGCAATCAGGCGCTTCATGGTGAAGAAAGAGGGCGTATGTACCCGGGAAGTTCAATCGCCAAAACAAAGGCCCGCTTGGGGCGGGCCTTGTGTGGTTCGTCGGAGAGGGGCGGTCAGATCACGCCCTGGGCCAGCATGGCATCGGCCACCTTGACGAAGCCGGCGATGTTGGCGCCGTCGATGTAGCTGACGCTGCCATCGGCCTGACGGCCATGCTCCAGGCAGGCGGAGTGGATGCCCTTCATGATCTGCAGCAGGCGGGCATCGACCTCTTCGCGCGGCCAGGACATGCGCTCGGCGTTCTGGCTCATTTCCAGGCCCGACGTGGCCACGCCACCGGCGTTGGAGGCCTTGCCCGGTGCGTACAGCACGCCGGCCTTCTCGAAGGCGCCGGCGGCCTCGATGGTCGAGGGCATGTTGGCGCCTTCGGCCACGCACTTGACACCGTTGGCGATCAGGGTGGCGGCGTCCTGCGCGTCCAGCTCGTTCTGCGTCGCGCAGGGCAGGGCCACGTCCACGGGCACGTGCCAGGGGCGCTTACCAGCCTCGAACTTGGCACCGACGCGCTCGGCGTACTCGCTCACGCGGCCGTACTTCTCGTTCTTGATCTCCATGAGCAGAGCCAGCTTCTCGGGCGTGAAGCCGGCTTCGTCCACCACCGTGCCGGAGGAGTCGGAGGCGGTGACGACCGTGGCGCCGAGCTGCATGGCCTTCTCGACGGCGTACTGGGCCACGTTGCCCGAGCCGGAGACGCTCACGCGCATGCCTTCCAGGCCCAGGCTGCGGGTCTGGAGCATTTCCTGGGCGAAGTACACCGTGCCGTAGCCGGTGGCTTCGGGGCGGATCAGCGAGCCGCCGAAGCTCAGGCCCTTGCCGGTGAACACGCAGTCGGCGCGGTTGGTGAGCTTCTTGACCATGCCGGCCATGAAGCCGACCTCGCGGCCACCCACGCCGATGTCACCCGCCGGCACGTCGGTGTCGCTGCCGACATGGCGGAACAGCTCGGTCACGAAGGCCTGGCAGAAACGCATGATCTCGGCGTTGCTCTTGCCCTTGGGGTCGAAGTCGGAGCCGCCCTTGCCGCCGCCCATGGGCAGCGTGGTCAGGGCGTTCTTGAAGGTCTGCTCGAAGGCCAGGAACTTGAGCACCGACAGGTTCACCGAGGGGTGGAAACGCAGGCCGCCCTTGTACGGGCCGATGGCCATGCTGTGCTGGATGCGGTAGCCGCGGTTGACCTGCACCTGGCCCTGGTCGTCGGTCCAGACCACGCGGAAGGTGATCACGCGCTCGGGTTCGACCAGGCGGTCCAGCAGGCCGTATTCGGCGTATTTCGGGTTGGCCACGATGAATGGCCACAGGCTTTCCATCACCTCGGTCACCGCCTGCAGGAACTCAGGCTGGCCGGGATTGCGGTCGGCGACGTGCGCCAGGAAATCGTGAACCGATGCGTACTTCATGCGTCATGCTCCAAAAACGTGCATGACATTATGCAAAAGGTGCATTTCAAAGGATGAAATGCAATTTTGTGGTGCATTCTGGTCGATGATGGTGCGTTGTCAGCGCCCCCTCAGGAAAAGCGCGTCGAGGTCACGGATGGTCACCTGCCGCCAGGTGGGGCGGCCGTGGTTGCACTGGTCGGACCGCTCGGTGACCTCCATCTGGCGCAGCAGCGCGTTCATCTCGTCCAGCGTCAGGCGCCGGTTGGCGCGCACCGCGCCATGGCAGGCCATGGTTGCCAGCAGTTCGTTGCGGGCGCGTTGCACCACGGTGCTGGCTTCGTGTTGTGCCAGCTCGGCCAGCACGCTTCGCGCCAGAGCCACCGGATCGCCCTGCGAGAGCGTGGTGGGCACGGCGCGCACGGCCAGGGTCTTGGGCGAAAACGGGCTGATCTCCAGCCCCAGCTCGGCCAGTGCGGTGGCGCAGGTTTCGGCGGTGGCCACTTCCTCGGGCGTCGCGGCGAAGGTGGCCGGTATCAGCAGGGTCTGGCTGCGCACGGCATGAGCGTCGAGCTGCTGCTTCAGCCGCTCGTAAACGATGCGTTCATGCGCGGCGTGCATGTCCACCACGACCAGGCCTTGCGCGTTCTCGGCGAGGATGTAGATGCCGTGCAGCTGTGCAATGGCGCGGCCCAGGGGCCAGCTGTCCGCCGCGTCGGCGGTGGCGGGCGAGGCGGCCGGTGCCTGTGCCGCTGACGGCTCCATCGCGGCGGGCGTCGTGGTGGCGGTGGATGGCGGCGGTGCGGGTGGCACCGTGGGAGGAGCCCAGAGGGCGGCCAGGTCGGCCACGCGATGGCCGTTCTCTGCCGGTCGTGGCGCCCAGGCCAGGGGCTGCTGGCGCATCGGTGGTGGTGACATCGGCATGTCCGCCGCTGCAGCGGGCTGCGATACCGGTACCGGTGACGCCAGGGGTTGACCCGCGCGCGGCGCCGCCAGCGCGCTTTCGACAGCGTGGCGCACGGCCTGGTGCACCTCCCGGCTGTCGCGGAAGCGCACCTCGATCTTGGTCGGATGCACGTTCACGTCCACGCGTCCGGGGTCGATGTCCACGTACAGCGCGTAGACCGGCTGGCGGTGGCCGTGCAGCACGTCCTCGTAGG
>JAEZLX010000169.1 GCA_023415035.1 Pseudomonadota bacterium
CGTACGCCGAGCACACCGAAGATGCGCTGGCCCACCCCGGCAAGCACCCCAACATCGACCGGCTGCTGGACTGGTCGCGCGGCACCGCCAGCTACCAGGTCCAGGCCGTCAGCGCATGAACGACATCACCCGCCTCGACACGCTACGCGCGCTGTACGACCCGGTGCGCGACCGCTCCGCGAAAAAGGCGATGCCACGCCTGGACGCGCATGCCACACGCCTGATCGGCCTGTCGCCGCTGGTGATGATCGGCAGCTACGACGCGGCCACCGGCGACGCCGACGCGTCGCCGCGGGGTGGCGCACCGGGCTTCGTCAAGGTCGCCGACCCGCACACTCTGCTGTTGCCCGACTCGCCCGGCAACAACCGGCTGGACACGCTGCAGAACATCGTCAGCCATGGCGAGCGGGGTGCGCCGGTCGGCCTGATCTTCCTGATCCCGGGTCTGGACGAGACGCTGCGCGTCAACGGCCGTGCCTGGCTGTTCACCGACGAACGCCTGCGCGAGCTGGCCGCCGAGCCCACGCGCGTCCCCAAACTGGTGATCCGCCTGCAGGTTCATGCCTGCTACCTGCACTGCGCCAAGGCCTTCATGCGCGCCAGGCTCTGGGATCCCGCCTCGCAGATCGACCGCTCGACGCTGCCCAGCATGACCGAGATGATGCGCGACCAGATCCGCGAATTCCGCGGCGAGGACCTTCCGTCGGAAACGCAGGCCGAGGTGTACGCGCGCAACCTCCGCATGCTCTGAGACCGAGCCTCACTCGGGCGCCGCGGCCTCCTGGGTCAGCGCCTGCAGGTGGCGGTGCGCCGCCGTCTCGCGCGTGGGGCGCAGATGCCGCTTGGCCTGCAGGTAGTGCTCGCTGAACACGTCCAGATAGGCCGCCAGCATCTCGCCCGCGCGCGCTTCGCCGGCCAGGTCCAGGCAGAACGACGCGACCTCGGCGGTGCAGAAGTGGTCGTCGCGGTTCGAACGCCGCAGGCGGTAGATGGAGTTCTTGCCCGGCCGCAGGCTCAGCACCGGAAAACGCGCAAGATAGGGGCTCTTGTTGAACATCTTGCGCGCCTCCGTCCACGTGCCGTCGAGCAGGACGAACAGCGGCCGGCGACCTTCCGGCAGCGCCGCGTCCTCCCGCACCCGGTCGGTCACCACACGCGGCGGCGCGACGAACTCGCCCGGGAACACCACGTAGGGCTGCCAGCGCGGGTCATCGAGCAACGCCAGCAGCCGCTCGTCCACGCTCGTGCGCGCCCAGGGGAAGGCCCAGGTGTCGGCCACGAGATCGGCGATGAGCCAGCCGGTGTTGCTGGGTTTGAGCGCCTCGATGTCTCCCATCAGCAGGCACATGCCCGCGCGCGTGGCGACAGCTGGCTTGAGGTCGCACAGGCAGTACGCGGGTGGCAGGCGGCAATGTTCGCAACGCCCTGCCGAGCCGCCGCGAGCGTGGAAGGGCCGGACGCTGGCCGCCAGACGCTGCGCCCGCAAGCGGGCCACGGCGTGGCCCTCGTAACTCGTATCCATGCCCCGACTGTAGGCGATCCGCGCCAACCGGCCGCCGCACAGGGCGCTTGCAACTCCCCCTGGTTCGGCCCAAACTGGCAACACCGCGAAAGGAGTCCGCACATGGCAACCGGCACCGTCACCCTCCACCGCGTCATCCGCGCACCCGCCGAACGGCTGTACCGTGCCTTCATCGACCCCGACGCGCTCGTCAAATGGCTGCCGCCGTTCGGGTTCACCGCGCGCGTGCTCGAGCTCGATGCGCGGGTCGGAGGCCGCTACCGCATGCAGTTCACCAATTTCGGCACGGGGCAGGTGGAAACCTTCGGCGGCAGCTACCTGGAGCTGGTCCCCGGCAAGCGCATCGTCCACACCGACATTTTCGACAACCCCGCCCTGCCCGGCGAGATGCGCAACACGGTCACGCTCGCGTCCTCAGAGGTCGGCACGTCACTGCAAGTCGTGCAGGAAGGCATCCCCGAGCCCATTCCCGTCGACGCCTGTTACCTGGGCTGGCAGGAAAGCCTGCTTCAGCTGGCGCAACTCGTCGAACCCGACATCCCGGACGAAGGCTGACCCCCGCCCCTGCCGAAAGGGCACACAAGCGACGGGCTTTCCCTCTCTCCGGACAATAGGGTGCCTTGCCCCCTCCGGATGAATGCCGCGTGACCCCTGATGCCCCCCACCCCGCCTGGTCCTTTGACAACAGCTATGCCCGCGAGCTGGACGGCATGTTCGCGCCGTGGCAACCGGCACCCGCGCCCGGACCGCGCTGGCTGCGGTTCAACCGCGCGCTGGCCGAAGAGCTGGGCCTTGACACCGAGTCGCTCGCATCCGACGCCGGGCTGGCCGTCTTCTCGGGCAACCGGGTGCCCGAGGGCGCGCAGCCCATCGCCCAGGCCTACGCCGGCCACCAGTTCGGCGGCTTCTCGCCCCAGCTCGGCGACGGCCGAGCCCTGCTGCTGGGCGAGGTGATCGACCGCCTCGGCCGGCGGCGCGACATCGCCCTCAAGGGCTCGGGACGCACGCCCTTTTCGCGCGGCGGCGACGGCAAGGCCGCCGTTGGCCCCGTGCTGCGCGAATATCTGATCGGCGAGGCCATGCACGCGCTGGGCATTCCCACCACGCGCGCACTGGCCGCCGTCGCCACCGGCGAAACCATCTGGCGCGAACGCCCCCTGCCCGGTGCCATCCTCACGCGGGTGGCCGCGAGCCACCTGCGCGTGGGCACCTTCCAGTTCTTCGCCGCGCGCCGAGACCATGCGCGCCTGCGGCGGCTGGCCGACTACGCCATCTCGCGCCACGACCCCGGACTGAAAGTCCAGCCGGACCGGTACCTCGCGTTTTTGCAGGCCGTCCGCGACCGGCATGCGCGCCTGATCGCCCAATGGATGGGCGTCGGTTTCATCCACGGCGTCATGAACACCGACAACATGACGATCTCGGGCGAGACGATCGACTACGGCCCCTGCGCCTTTCTCGAAGCCTACGACCCGGCCACCGTGTTCAGCTCCATCGACCGCCACGGCCGCTACGCCTTCGGCAACCAGCCCGGCATCGCGCAGTGGAACCTCGCACGCCTGGCCGAAACGCTGCTGCCGTTGATTGACCCCGACCAGGAGAGGGCCGTCGCCCTGGCCACCGAGGTGCTCGACGCTTTCGGCCCCGCCTTCGACCGCGAGTGGCTGCGCATCCACCGGCGCAAGACCGGTCTGAACGATGAGGCCGGTGACGAAGACGCCGACCGCACCCTGATCCACGACTACCTCGACCTGATGCATCGGCACCGGGTGGACTTCACCCTCGGCTTCCGGCGCCTGTCGGACGCCCTGCGCTCGCCATCGGTGAACGCGCTGGTCCCCCTGTTTGGCGAGGGCGGCCCGGAACTGTCGGGCTGGCTCACCCGCTGGCAGGAACGGCTGACGCAGCAGGGCACGCCGGCCGGCACGGTGGCCGGCGCGATGGATGCCGTCAACCCGCTCTACATCCCGCGCAATCACCTGGTCGAAAACGCGTTGGATGTCGCCACCGAATCGCAGGACCTGCGCCTTTTCGAGCGCCTGCTGTCGGTCATCACCCGTCCCTACGACGAGCGGCCCGAGGACGCGCTGTGCGCGCTGCCCGGCACGCCGGAGCAGACCGAGGGCTACCAGACCTTCTGCGGCACCTGAGCCCAAACGGCGGCGACGCGCGCGCACCACGCCTTTTGTGACAAAAGGAAATATGACACGCCGACACCGGCTTCGATTCGCCACATGCATGACGCGCCGCTAGACTTGACCACCATGAACAAGAAGACCTTCCTGACCCGCTCGGCCATTGCCAGTCTCTGCCTCGTCGCCCTGGGCACCCAGGCGCAGACCGTGTACGGCGAAATCGGGTATGCCGCCATGTCGGCCAAGCTCGACGTCCCCCTGCTGGGCATCTCCGCCAAGGCCAGCCCCTCCATGGGCCGCGCCGTCATCGGCGTCTCGCCCTTTGCCGGCCTCACCTTCGAAGGCCTGGCGGCCGGCCACCTGTCCGATGACCGCTTCCGCAGCAACGGCAGCGAGATCCTCAACGGCCGCGCAAAGATCAACCAGATCCTGGGTCTGTACGTGGGTGGCCGTTTCGGGCTCGGACCGGTCGAGCTGTACGGCCGCGTCGGCCAGGCGCGCAGCGAGCTGCAATTCAAGGGCCTGGGCTCCACGCATGACAGTGACATCTCCTACGGTGGCGGCCTGCGGCTGATCCCTTTCGGCAACCTGACCTTCAGCGCCGACTACATGAACTACTACAACAAGGGGGGTGCCCGTCTGGAGGGCTATACCCTGAGTGTGGGCTACCGTTTCTGATCTGACGGACAATCGGCCCCGTCCCCGAGCGAAGCTGGCCAGCCGCAATGCCCGGCGCAACGCCGGGAGATCCCATTGCCTGTTGACACCATGCTTCCCACCCGCTTTCCGAATCCCCTGCGGCACGCCCTCCTCGGGCTGCTGGCGGTTGGCGCCGCCCACGCGCAGCCGCTGACCGCGTCGCCACAGACACCCGATCCAGCCTTTGCCTCGGCGCTGGAGACCTGCTGGCTCGAGCAGCTGCGCATGGCACCGGCCGACACCACGCTGGCACAGGTGCGTGCCACCTGCCAGGCCCTGGAGCTGGCCTCCACGCCGTTCGAACCCAGCAGCACGCCGCAGGCATTGCCCGCCGGCACACCGCCCGAGGCGCCGCCACCCACGCCCATGACGGCCGCGACCACCGGCGCCACACGCCGCCTGTTCGGCGAATGGGCCTCGTTCGACAACCCGTACACGCTCACGCTGAACCGCCCGGCCTACTTCATCGCCGGCCACCAGTTCAGCTCGCCCAACCGTGCCCCTTTCGAGTCCACCTACGGCGCCGACATTCCGCCCCTGGACCGCGTGGAAGCAAAGTTCCAGATCAGCCTGAAGGCGCCCCTCCTGTTGAACGCCCTGGGTACGCCGGTCGACATCATGGCCGGCTACACCAACCGCTCGTTCTGGCAGATG
>JAEZLX010000151.1 GCA_023415035.1 Pseudomonadota bacterium
CTGCACGTTCCAGCTCTTGGTGCCGGATGGCTGCACACGCAGGTGCAACTGGGGAACTGTTGTGTCCCAGACACGGTACGGATCGGCCTCAGGCTTGGCCGCCTCGACTACGGCGGGAGAGAGTTTCTTGGATAGCTTCATGTCCCATAACTGCACGGTAACTGCAAATGGAACTATAACGCGATGCAACGCGGCGCATCACATCTATATAAATCAATAACTTACATCGTAAATGCTTGATCCATAAGGCATATAAATCGCGTTCGGGACGTAGAGGCCGGATGTTCGAATCCTCTCACCCCGACCAGTTTTTTCCTGACCATCCAGTATCCGTGCCGCGGACACCACCGTCGCGGCACGCTGGTCAGATGATCCGGCCGGTGGCCCTTCAGCCCACCAGACTCCCCCTGTTGTCCGCGCTGCCTCAACGGTCATCGCCCACCTCCTCCGGCGCGAGCCCATCGGGCGTCCATCAGGGCGCCCGCCACAACGGCAGCGCATCCCGGCGCAAGGCAAACGCCGGAACATCCAGCCATGCGCCATGGCTGCAGGACTGCAGGGCCGACTCCTTCCCACAACGAAACCGCGTCACGAATCGGCATATTCGACACAATTTGCGTCAAAATCAACTCGCAAGTCATTGATTTACGCTAGATTAGAGGTCTATGGCATTGATGGAAACCCCTTCCCAGGACGTTGGCTCCATGGCCCTGCCCGGCCTGGGACGTGCATTGGTCGCCGCAGGCAAGCTGGAGCAGCGCACCGCAGAAGAGATCTACAAGAAAGCACAGGCCTCCCGCGCCAGTTTCATCGCCGAGCTCACGGCCTCGGGTGCCGTGTCACCTTCCGACCTCGCGCACACGATGTCGGTGGCCTTCGCCGCCCCCCTGCTCGACCTGGATGCCATCGATCCCGAGCGCCTGCCCAAGGGCCTGCTGGATCCCAAGATCTGCGCCGATTTCCACATCGTCGTCCTGAGCAAGCGCAACAACCGCCTCATCGTTGCCACCGCCGATCCCTCCGACCGGCAGGCGGCCGAGAAGATCAAGTTCGCCACGCAGATGGGCGTGGACTGGGTCATCGCCGAGTACGGCAAGCTCGGCAAGCTGCTCGAGTCGCTGAACATGTCCGCCAGCGAGGCCATGGACAACATCATCGGCGACGACTTCGAGTTCGATGACCTCGCGGCCGAATCCGCCACCGAATCCCCCGACAAGGGCGCCACGTCCGAGGTGGACGACGCACCGGTGGTCAAGTTCCTGCACAAGATGCTCATCGACGCGTTCAACATGCGCGCGTCCGACCTGCACTTTGAGCCCTACGAGCACACCTATCGGGTGCGTTTCCGCATCGACGGCGAGCTGCGCGAGATCGCTTCACCGCCTGTGGCGATCAAGGACAAGCTGGCCTCGCGCATCAAGGTCATCTCGCGCATGGACATTTCCGAAAAGCGCGTACCCCAGGACGGACGGATGAAGCTCAAGATCGGCCCCGACCGGGTGATCGATTTCCGCGTAAGCTCCCTGCCCACCTTGTTCGGCGAGAAGATCGTGATCCGTATCCTCGACCCGAGCAGCGCCAAACTGGGCATCGACGCGCTGGGCTACGAACCGGAGGAGAAAGAGCGGTTGCTTGACGCCATCTCGCCCCCGTACGGCATGGTGCTGGTCACCGGCCCGACCGGCTCGGGCAAGACGGTCTCGCTCTACACCTGCCTGAACATCCTGAACAAGCCCGGCATCAACATTTCGACCGCGGAAGATCCGTCGGAAATCAACCTGCCCGGCATCAACCAGGTCAACGTCAACGAAAAGGCCGGCCTGACCTTCGCCGCCGCGCTCAAGGCCTTCCTGCGCCAGGATCCCGACGTGATCATGGTGGGTGAAATCCGTGACCTCGAAACCGCGGATATCGCCATCAAGGCTGCGCAGACCGGTCACATGGTGCTGTCCACGCTGCACACCAACGACGCCCCGACCACGCTGACGCGGATGATGAACATGGGCATCCCCACGTTCAACATCGCCTCCAGCGTGATCCTGATCACCGCGCAACGTCTTGCCCGGCGCCTGTGCCCGAACTGCAAGGAGCCGCTGGATGTGCCGCGCAAGGCGCTGCTCGACGCCGGCTTCAAGCCCGAAGAACTCGACGGCACCTGGACACCCTACAGGCCGGTGGGCTGCTCGGCCTGCAACAACGGCTACAAGGGCCGGGTCGGCATCTACCAGGTGATGCCCATCTCGGAGGAGATCCAGCGGATCATTCTTCGTGGGGGTACGGCACTGGACATCGCCCAGCAGGCCAGCAAGGAGGGCGTGCGCACCCTGCGCGAGTCGGGGCTGCTCAAGGTCAAGCAGGGCATGACGTCACTGGACGAAGTGCTCAGCGTCACCAACGAGTGAGATACAACAAATACGCACGGGCAAGAGAGAGGACTTCATGGCAACCGCGGTATCGAAAACCAAGGATTTCGTCTTCGAATGGGAAGGCAAGGACCGCCACGGCAAGATCGTGCGCGGAGAGACGCGTGCCGGTGGCGAGAACCAGGTGCTCGCGATGCTGCGGCGCCAGGGCGTGATGCCCAGCAAGATCAAGAAGCGCAAGATGCGCTCGGGCAAACGGATCAAGCCCAAGGACATCGCGATCTTCACCCGCCAGCTGGCCACCATGATGAAGGCCGGCGTGCCGCTTTTGCAGGCCTTCGACATCGTGGGGCGCGGCAACCCGAACCCGAGCGTCACCAAGCTGCTCAACGACATCCGCGCCGACGTGGAAACCGGCACGTCCCTGAGTTCGGCCTTCCGCAAGTACCCGATCCACTTCGACAGCCTCTACTGCAACCTGGTCGAGGCCGGCGAGGCAGCCGGTATCCTGGAAGACCTGCTCGACCGCCTGGCCACGTACATGGAAAAGACAGAGGCCATCAAGTCCAAGATCAAGTCGGCACTGATGTACCCGACTGCGGTGATCATCGTCGCCTTCGTCGTGGTGACCATCATCATGATCTTCGTGATCCCCTCGTTCAAGGAGGTGTTCACGTCATTCGGCGCCGACCTGCCTGGCCCGACCCTGGCCGTCATCGCGATGAGCGAGTTCTTCGTCGAATACTGGTGGCTGATCTTCGGCGTGCTCGGCGGCGGCATCTACTTTTTCCTGCAAGCCTGGAGACGCAGCGAGAAGGTCCAGATGTTCATGGACCGCGTCCTGCTCAAGCTCCCCATCTTCGGCATCCTGGTCGAGAAGTCTGTCGTCGCCCGCTGGACACGCACCCTGTCCACCATGTTCGCTGCCGGCGTGCCCCTGGTCGAGGCGCTCGATTCGGTGGGCGGCGCCTCGGGCAACTCGGTCTATGCCAAGGCCACGGAGAAGATCCAGCAGGAGGTTTCCACCGGCACCAGCCTGACCGTGGCCATGACCAACGCCAACCTGTTCCCGTCCATGGTGCTCCAGATGTGTGCCATCGGTGAGGAGTCCGGTTCTATCGACCACATGCTCGGCAAGGCTGCCGATTTCTACGAATCCGAAGTGGACGACATGGTCGCGGGCATTTCGAGCCTGATGGAGCCCATCATCATTGTGGTGCTGGGTACCATCATCGGCGGCATCGTGGTGTCCATGTACCTGCCTATCTTCAAGCTGGGTCAGGTCGTCTGATGACGGCGCTGGCTTCCATGGACGCGGCCATCCTGGGCCTGCTGGGTGCGCTCGTCGGCAGTTTTCTGAACGTGGTCATCCACCGGCTGCCCAAAATGCTGGAGCGGCGCTGGGCCGAGGAATGCGCCGCCTTGCAGGATGATGGCCAGGCCGAAGTTCCCCCCGCGAACGACCAGGGCACCTACAACCTGCTGGTGCCGCGCTCTGCGTGCCCGCACTGCGGCCACCAGATCCGCTGGTACGAAAACATTCCCGTGCTCAGCTATCTGGCCCTGCGCGGTCGTTGCTCGTCGTGCCGGCACCCCATCAGCCTGCGCTATCCGCTGGTGGAGCTGGCCACCGCTTTGCTGTTCGCCTGGTGCGGCTGGCATTGGGGCCTGACCTGGACGGCCCTGGCCTGGAGCGGCTTTGCGGCGGCCATCGTCGCGCTCGCCGGCATCGACTGGGACACCACGCTGCTGCCCGACGACATCACGCTGCCGCTGCTGTGGGCCGGTCTGGCACTGTCGGCCATGAACATCCTCGACGTGCCCCTCATCGACGCCGTCTGGGGGGCCATCGCAGGCTACCTGTCCTTGTGGCTGGTGTACTGGGGCTTCAGGCTGGCCACCGGCAAGGAAGGCATGGGCTACGGCGACTTCAAGCTGTTCGCCGCGCTGGGCGCCTGGTTCGGCTGGAGCGCGCTGGTCCCCATCATCCTCATGGCCTCGGTCATCGGCGCCGTGATCGGGATCGGCATCAAGTTCGCCGGCCAGCTGCGCGAAGGCGGCTACGTTCCGTTTGGCCCCTTCCTGGCGCTGGCTGGCCTCACGTCCATGATCGTGGGCCCGCAGCGCATCCTGACCGCCATCGGACTGTGAACCGGGATACTCCCTTGCGTCTGGGCCTTACGGGCGGCATCGGCAGCGGCAAGAGCACCGTCGCCAGGCTGCTCGCGGCCCGCGGCGCCTGCGTGATAGATGCCGACGCCATCTCCCGGGCGAGTACGGCACCGGGCGGGACAGCCATCCCTGCGATCCGCGAGGTTTTCGGTCCCGCGTACATCACGGACGACGGCGCCCTGCACCGCGATCGCATGCGCGAGCGCGTGTTTCAGGATCCCGAGGCCAAGCGCCGCCTGGAAGGCATCATCCACCCCATCGTCGCCATGCAGACTCGCGCCATGGTCGAGGAGGCTGGCTCCCGCCCCGTCGTGTTCGACGTACCGCTGCTGGTCGAGTCGCGCCAATGGCCGCAGCGCGTGGACCGTGTCTGGGTGGTCGATTGCAAGGAGTCCACGCAAGTGGCCCGGGTCCATGCCCGCAACGGCTGGGCAGTGGAAGCCGTTGAGGCCGTGATCCGGCAGCAGGCCAGCCGCGCGCAGCGTCTGGCAGCAGCCGATGTGGTCATATTCAACGATGGGATCGATCTGGAGGAACTGGAACAGCTGGTCGCTGATCTGGCGGCCCGGTTCGGGATATGATGGCGACGACTTGGGTACGATCCAGTGCCATATGACCCCGGACACACCGTGATCCTGTACGAATACCCTTTCAACGAACGCATCCGGACCTACCTCCGGCTCGAACACCTGTTCCGGCGCCTCGGGGAACTCATTCCCAGGCAACACCCGATCGACCACCATTTCGCCATCCAGACGATCTTCGAGATCATGGATGTGGCCTCACGTGCCGACATGAAGTCCGATGTCCTCAAGGACATCGAAAAGCACAAGCAGCACCTCAACAGCTACCGCGGCAATCCCGCCATCTCGGAAAAAGCGCTGGACGAGGTGATCGGCCAACTCGAGGAGCGTTTTGCCAATCTCAGCGCGATGAATGGCAAGGCAGGTCAGAACCTGACCGAGAACGACTGGCTCATGAGCATCCGGAGCCGCATCGGCATCCCGGGCGGCACCTGCGAGTTCGACCTGCCCGCCTATTACGACTGGCAACACCGGCCGAGCGCGACGCGTCAGGCCGACCTGGAGCGCTGGGCATCCACGCTCGTTCCGCTGGCCGATGCCATCATGCTGCTGCTCAAGATGCTGCGCGACTCCGGCATGCCGCAGAAAGTCATTGCGCCCGGCGGACAGTTCCAGCAGGCACTGCCACAGGGCAGAACCTTCCAGCTGCTGCGCCTGCGCATCGATTCCTCGACGGGGTGGGTGCCAGAGATCAGCGGGAACCGGCTGATGGTGTCCGTGCGCCTGCTGCAACGCGGTGAGGACGAGCGGATGCACCCGGTCCATGAAGACGGCAGTTTCGAACTGAGCCTGTGCGCCTGATGTCCGAGAACGCCCTGCAAGCCACCGGCACCCCGACACCCAGGACCGTACGCTGCCCCGCCTGCGGGGGTCCGAGCGTATACGCCCCTGCGAACCCGTTCAGACCCTTTTGCAGCGAACGCTGCAAGCAGATCGACCTGGGCGCCTGGGCCTCCGAGAAATTTGCCTTGCCGGAAACGGGATCCGACCGCGACCCGGATTTCGAGTCGCTCTGAGGTCGCTCAGGCCCCGCTCGGCCCTGACCGTTCTCCCGTGAGCCACGTCAGCACGGGGATAGTCCCGGCCAGCACGGGTTCGCACTGCACCGGCAGCGATTCCCACGAAAAGCGCTGCCCTTCCCGCATGTGGAGTTCGCCCTCCCACTCATACACCTTGCAGAAATTCAGGTGCACGAGGCCATGCGGGTATTCGACCAGAGATTCCCGCCACGGCAGGGCTCGACCAATGGTCACGCCGATTTCTTCCTGCAGCTCGCGCCGCAAGGCCTCTTCCACGGTCTCGCCCGCTTCGAGCTTGCCGCCCGGGAACTCCCAGTAGCCCGCATAGACCTTGCCCGGCGGCCGCGTGGTCAACAGGTAACGCCCTTGAGCATCCACGAGGATGCCGACGGCCACTTCCACCGCCTGACGCGCGGTGCCCTGCCCGATGGCGCATCCGCCGTCAACGACCAGGACCGATCCGGTGGACGCGCTCACGCGGCCACCCCGGATTCAGCAGCGATGGGGCCGTGCGAACCCGCAAAATCGCGCGCGAACTGATAGGCCACGCGACCGCTGCGCGAACCACGCTCCAGCGCCCAGACCAGCGCCTGCGGCCTGGCCGCTTCAATGTCCTGCTCAGACACCCCGAAGGACCGGAGCCACTGCGACACGATGGACAGGTATTCGTCCTGGCTGAAGGGGTAGAAGCTCACCCACAGGCCGAAGCGCTCGGACAGGGATATCTTCTCTTCCACCACCTCACCGGGATGCACCTCGCCATCGGCGGTGTGCGTGTAGGAGAGGTTCTCCTTCATGTACTCGGGCAGCAGGTGGCGACGGTTGCTGGTCGCGTAGATCAACACGTTCTGGCCGGTGGCCGAAACCGAACCGTCAAGGATGGACTTGAGGGCCTTGTAGCCCGCTTCGCCCTCCTCGAAACTGAGGTCATCGCAGAAGACGAGAAAACGCTCGGGCCTGTCGGCCACGATGTCCACGATGTCGGGCAGGTCCACCAGATCGGACTTGTCGACTTCGATGAGCCGCAACCCCTGGTCCGCATATTCGTTCAGGCAGGCCTTGACCAGCGAGGACTTGCCCGTGCCCCGTGCGCCGGTCAGCAGCACGTTGTTGGCGGGCCGCCCCTGCACGAACTGCTCGGTATTGCGCTGGATCTTGTCCTTCTGTCCATCGACGACCTGGATGTCCTCCAGACGCATCTGCGCCACATGGCGTACCGGTTCCAGCACGCCGTGGCCGCCACTGCGCTTGCGATAGCGGAAGGCGATGGACGCGGACCAGTCCGGCTCGCCCATCGGCTTGGGCAGCACTGCCTCGATGCGGCCGATCAGTTGCTCGGCCCGCTGCAGGAGTCGTTCGAATTGTTCGTTCATCGCGGCGGAATCAGGAGCGATAGTCGGCGTTGATCGAAACGTAGTCGTGACTGAAATCGCAGGTCCACACGGTCTCGATCGCGTCGCCACGGCCCAATCCGATGCGCACCAGGATCTCGGGCGCCTTCATCACGCGCTGACCGTCCTCCTCGCGGTAGTCCGGGTTGCGGCCACCGGCCTTGACCACGTGCACGTCACCCAGATGCAGCTCGATCTTCGCCGCGTCCAGATCATCGATGCCCGCGTAGCCCACGGCAGCCAGGATGCGGCCGAGGTTCGGGTCGCTGGCGAAGAACGCCGTCTTGACGAGCGGCGAATGGGCCACGGCATACGCCACTTTCAGGCATTCCTCTCTGCTGGCGCCACCTTCCACGCACACGGTGATGAACTTGGTCGCCCCTTCGCCGTCGCGCACGATGGCGTGTGCCAGGAACTGCGCCACTTCGGTCAGGGCGGCCAGCAAGGCCTGCCCGTCAGTGCTGTCGAGCGTGGTGACCGGTGCGTTGCCCGCACGGCCGGTGGCGACGACCACGAAGGAATCGTTCGTCGAGGTATCCCCATCCACCGTCACCCGGTTGAAGGACGCATCGGCCACACGCGCTGCCAGCGAACTCATGAGTTCCTGTCCGATGGCCGCGTCCGTCGCGACGAAACCCAGCATGGTGGCCATGTTGGGACGGATCATGCCGGCGCCCTTGGCGATGCCGCTGATGGTCACATCCTTGCCATCCACGCGCACGCGCCGGCTGATCGCCTTGGGCACGGTGTCCGTGGTCATGATGCCTTCGGCTGCCTTCAACCATTGCGTGCCGGTTGCCGCTTCCGGCGTGGCCGCATCGGCCAGAGCCAGCGGCAGGCCGGCCAGTAGCCGCTCCATCGGCAGTGGCTCCATGATGACACCGGTCGAAAACGGCAGCACCTGCTCGTGTTGCACGCCCAGCGCGCGCGACAGCGCAAGCGCCGTCTGGCGGGCGTCGGCCAGGCCCGCCTCACCGGTACCGGCGTTGGCGTTGCCGGTGTTGATGACCATGGCACGCACCCCCTGGCCCGCGGCCAGATGCTCTCGGCAGACCTGCACGGGGGCTGCCGCGTAGCGGTTGCGCGTGAAGACGGCGCCGACCGATGCGCCCTCTTCGACCAGGAACACCGTCAGGTCCTTGCGGCCGGCCTTGCGGATGCCGGCCTCGGCCACGCCGATGCGCACGCCAGCCACCGGCAGCAGCTGTTCAGGATCCGGAAGCTCAAGCATTACGGGCATGTTGGTTCTTCTGCAAGATAGGGATGAAAGTGCCTCAGCTCAGCTGGCCGTGGCAGTGCTTGTATTTCTTGCCGCTGCCGCAGGGGCACGGATCGTTGCGACCCACGCGGGGCACCGGGCTCGAGACGGAGCTGGCGTCGGTGACGCTCTCGGTCTCGCCGGTTGCCGTGGGCGCGGTATAGGTGACATTGGACACCTGCTCGGCCGACGACCCCATCTGCTGTGCCGCCTCGCTGACCTGCTCGGCCGACTGCACACGCACGTTCATCAGGATGCGGGTCACGTCGTTGCGCACGCTGTCGAGCAGCTGACCGAACAGGATGAACGCCTCGCGTTTGTACTCCTGCTTCGGCTGCTTTTGCGCATAGCCACGCAGGTGAATGCCCTGGCGCAGGTAGTCCAGCGCCGCGATGTGGTCGCGCCACTGCGAATCCAGTGTCTGCAGCAGCACCACGCGTTCGAACTGCGTGAAGTTCTCTTCGCCGACGAGCGCCACCTTGGCATCGAACACGTCCTTGGCCGCTGCCTGCACACGTTCGACGATGTCGTCCACTTCCACGCTCTCGGACGACGACACCCACTCCACCAGCGGCACTTCCACCGACCATTCCTCGCGCAGCACGCGTTCGAGCGCGGGCAGGTCCCACTGCTCCTCGACGCTGCCCTCGGGCACGAACTGGTGCACCAGGTCGGCAAAGCAGCCTTCGCGCAGCGAGGTAATCTGCGCCCGCAGGTCCTTGGCATCGAGAATGTCGTTGCGCTGCTGATAGATGACCTTGCGCTGGTCGTTGGCGACGTCGTCGTACTCCAGCAACTGCTTGCGGATGTCGAAATTGCGCGCCTCGACCTTGCGCTGCGCGCTTTCGATACTGCGCGTCACCATGCCTGCCTCGATCGCCTCGCCCTCGGGCATCTTCAGGCGGTCCATGATCGCGCGCACACGATCGCCCGCGAAGATACGCATCAGCTGATCGTCCAGGCTCAGGTAGAAGCGCGAGGAACCGGGATCGCCCTGGCGGCCTGAACGACCGCGCAGCTGGTTGTCGATCCGGCGCGACTCGTGTCGTTCGGTCGCGATGATGCGCAGGCCGCCCAGCGCCTTGACCTTTTCGTGGTCCTGCTGCCATTGGGCGCGCGCCGCCTCGACGCGCGCAGCCTTCTGCGCTTCATCCAGGTTCTCGTCGGCCTCGATCGCCGCAATCATCTTCTCGAGGTTGCCTCCGAGCACGATGTCGGTGCCTCGACCGGCCATGTTGGTGGCGATGGTGATCGCGCCGGGGCGCCCCGCCTGCGCGATGATGTCAGCCTCTCGGGCGTGCTGCTTGGCGTTGAGCACCTCGTGCGGAAGGTTCTCGGCCTTGAGCAGCTGCGCGATGATCTCGGAGTTCTCGATCGAGGATGTTCCCACCAGCACGGGCTGACCACGCTCGTGGCACTCCTTGATGTCCGCGATCGCGGCCACGTACTTCTCGCGCGTGGTCTTGTACACCCGATCGAGCTCGTCCGTGCGCTGGCTCCGCCGGTTGGGCGGGATGACCACCGTTTCCAGGCCATAGATCTCCTGGAATTCGTATGCCTCGGTGTCGGCCGTCCCGGTCATCCCGGCGAGCTTGGTGTAGAGACGGAAGTAGTTCTGGAACGTGATCGAGGCCAGCGTCTGGTTCTCGGGCTGGATCGTCACGCCCTCCTTGGCCTCCACCGCCTGGTGCAGGCCGTCGCTCCAACGGCGGCCCGACATCAGGCGACCGGTGAATTCGTCGACGATGACGACCTCGCCGTTCTGGATCACATAGTGCTGGTCGCGGTGGTACAGGTGATGCGCCTTCAGCGACGTCACCAGGTGGTGCAACAACGCAATATTCGTCGGGTCGTACAGCGACGCGCCTTCGGGCAGCAGACCGGCCTGCGACAGCAGCTGCTCGGCCTTTTCGTGTCCGTCTTCGGTCAGGTGCACGGTGTGGGACTTTTCGTCCACAGTGAAGTCGCCGGGCTTGATCACGCCCTCGCCCGTGCGCGGATCGGCCTCGCCTTCCTGGCGCACCAGATGCGGCACGAGCTGCTTGATCGCCTTGTAGACGGCAGTCTGGTCTTCGGCCTGGCCGCTGATGATCAGCGGCGTACGCGCTTCGTCGATCAGGATCGAGTCCACCTCGTCGACGATGGCGTAGTGCAGCTCGCGCTGCACACGATCTCCCGCCTCGTAGACCATGTTGTCGCGCAGGTAGTCGAAGCCGTATTCGTTGTTGGTACCGTAGGTGATATCGGCGTTATACGCTTCGCGCTTGGCTGGCGCAGGAAGACCGGACATGTTGATGCCGACGGTCATCCCCAGGAATTCGAACAATGGACGGTTATTTTCGGCGTCACGCTGTGCCAGATAGTCGTTGACGGTCACGACGTGCACGCCTTTGCCGGTCAGTGCGTTCAGGTAGGCAGGCAGCGTCGCGGTCAGGGTTTTACC
>JAEZLX010000176.1 GCA_023415035.1 Pseudomonadota bacterium
TGTGCGAGATGCGGCCCACGTGCCACAGCTGCGTGACGATGCGGCCTCCGCGCTCGTGAACGGCCCGGGTCACCTCACGCCAGCCCGCGATCTGATCGGGTGCGTACAGGCCCGGCACGTCGGCGTAGCCCTGGCCCTGGTGGCTGATGGCAGTGCCCTCGGTGATGAGCAGGCCGGCGCTGGCGCGCTGCGCGTAGTACGTGGCCGTTACCGGTCGGGGAACGGCGCCGGGCGAGCGGTTGCGCGTCAGCGGTGCCATGGCGATGCGGTTGGCCAGGTGCAGGTCACCGGCCTGGATGGGGTCGAACAGCGTGGTCATGAGAGCTTGGCGTGGATGCTGAAGTTTTCTGCTGCCGGCGGCGCGGGGCGATGCCGGCGGGCGAGACCAAGCCTACCAAGACGGCCGGTGCGGCCGGAGCAGATGTGTCACTTCCCGTCGCCCGTGTGAGGACATCCATCGGGTGACAGCGCGCGTGGCGCGGGCATCGCACAATCGGATGCATGAATGCGTTGCACAAACCGCTGTCCGATGTCCGGATGTCCATGCTCGATCTGGTGGCCGTGCGCGAAGGCGGCTCTGTGGCCGAGGCGCTGGCCATCGCCCTGCGCACCGCGCAGCATGTCGAGAGCCTGGGCTTCACGCGCTACTGGCTGGCCGAGCACCACAACATGCCCGGCATCGCGAGTTCCGCCACGGCGGTTCTGGTGGGGCACATTGCCGGGGGCACGCAGCACATCCGCGTGGGATCGGGCGGCGTGATGCTGCCCAACCACGCGCCGCTGGTGGTGGCCGAGGCCTTCGGCACGCTGGCCGAGCTGTATCCGGGGCGCATCGATCTGGGGCTGGGCCGCGCGCCGGGCACCGATCCGATGACCATGCGGGCGCTGCGGCGCGACCGCATCGAGACCGAAGAGGACTTCCCGCGCGACGTGGCCGAGCTGCAGCGCCTGCTGGGCGACGCGCAGCCGGGCCAGCGGCTGGTGGCCACGCCCGGCGCGGGCACCCACGTGCCGATCTACCTGCTGGGCTCCAGCCTGTTCTCGGCCCAGCTCGCGGCCGAGCGCGGCCTGCCCTATGCCTTTGCCTCGCATTTCGCGCCGCGCTTCCTGCTGCAGGCATTGCAGCTTTACCGCCACAATTTCAAGCCCTCTGCCGTGCTGGACAAGCCCCACGTGATCGTGGGTGTGCCCGTGGTCGCGGCGCCCGGGGATGACGAAGCCGAGTATCTGGCCAGCAGCACCTACCAGCGCGTGCTGGGCATCCTCACGGGGCGGCGTGGCCTGCTGCCACCGCCGGTGCACGGCTTCATGGACGGGCTCGACGATCGCGCGCGTGCCGCGATCGGCGACTTTCTCGCCTGTGCCGTGGTGGGCAGCCCGGCGACGGTGCGCGCCGGCCTGCAGCAATTGGCCGACGTCACGCGGGCCGATGAATTCATGTTCGTCAGCGACGTGTTCGATCCGGCGCTGCGCCTGCGTTCGCTGGACATCACCGCCGCGGTCATGCGCGGGTAAGTGCCCGCGAGTGCTTGCTGCGGTGCAATAAATTCCGCAGCGTTTCGTTCGGCTTCGGCGAGACGTGAATTGCGCTTTCCGGCACACACGGCTATAACATGCAGTTACCGGGCAAGGGTTGCACGGAGAGCGCACGCCAGCAAGGCCTGCGCGCCTGTCCGACCCGACACCCTTGAAAGCTTGGGTGGCTGCCGTGTGCCGGCCCGACAGATGCCGCACACCGACGTTCACGAACTTTCCACGAGAAGGCTCTTGAAAGGAGCTGTACCACGATGAAGAAGCTCACAGACCAACTGTGGCGGGAGGGTCCATCATGGACATGAACCGTCGCCATTTCTTCCGCGTCAGCGGTGCCGGACTGGTCGGATCCAGTCTCGCGGCCATGGGCTTCTCGCCCGCCACCGCACTGGCCGAAGTGCGCCAGTTCAAGCTGGCCTCCACCACCGTCACGCGCCAGACCTGCACGTACTGCTCGGTCGGCTGCGGCATCCTGATGCACTCGCTGGGTACGGGCGGCAAGAACGCCAAGTCCTCGGTGATCCACGTCGAGGGTGATCCGGACCATCCGGTCAACCGTGGCACGCTGTGTCCCAAGGGCGCCGGCCTGCTCGACTACATCAACAGCCCTAACCGCCTGCTGTACCCCGAGTACCGCGCTCCCGGCTCCAACGAGTGGAAGCGCATCTCGTGGGGCGAGGCGCTGGACCGCATCGCCAAGCTGCTCAAGGAAGAGCGTGACGCGAACTTCACCGCCAAGACGGACGACGGCCTGACGGTCAACCGCTGGACGACGGTCGGCATGCTGGCCGCCTCGGCCTCCAGCAACGAAGCCGGATACATCACGCACAAGGTGGCCCGTTCTTGGGGCCTGCTGGCATTCGACAACCAGGCACGTGTCTGACACGGCCCGACGGTGGCAGGTCTTGCCCCGACGTTTGGCCGTGGAGCGATGACGAACCATTGGGTTGACATCAAGAATGCCGATGTCATCCTGATCATGGGCGGCAATGCCGCCGAAGCGCACCCCTGCGGATTCAAGTGGGTGACCGAAGCGAAGGCGCACAACAAGGCGCACTTCATGGTGGTCGACCCGCGTTTCAACCGTTCGGCCTCGGTGGCCGACTTCTACGCCCCCATCCGGTCGGGCTCGGACATTGTTTTCCTTGGCGGGATCATCAATTACCTGCTGACGAACGACAAGATCCACCACGACTATGTGAAGAACTACACCGACTTCACGTTCATCGTCCGCGATGACTACGAGTTCGTGGACGGCATCTTCTCGGGCTACAACGAGCAGACGCGTACCTACGACAAGAAGAGCTGGGATTACGAGCTCGGCGAGGACGGCTACGTCCTGACCGACCCGACGCTGCAGCACCCGCGCTGCGTCTACCAGCTGATGAAGAAGCACTACGCTTCGTACACGCCGGAAAAGGTCGAGAGCGTTTGCGGCACGCCGAAGGAGAAATTCCTGCACGTGGCCGAGATGTTCGCGTCCACGGCGGTGCCGGGTCGTGCCGCGACCATCATGTACGCCCTGGGCTGGACCCAGCACTCCATCGGTGCCCAGATCCTGCGCTGCGCCGCCATGGTGCAGCTGCTGTGCGGCAACATCGGCGTAGCCGGTGGCGGCATGAACGCGCTGCGCGGACACTCCAACATCCAGGGTCTGACCGACCTGGGCCTGCTGTCGGCAAGCCTGCCGGGCTATCTGACGCTGCCGAACGAGAAGGAGCAGGACTACCAGCAGTTCATCACGACGCGCACGCAGAAACCCCTGCGCGCCAACCAGATGAGCTACTGGCAGAACTACCCGAAGTTCCACGTCAGCCTCATGAAGGCCTGGTTCGGCGCAGCCGCCACGCCTGAGAACAACTGGGCTTACGACTACCTGCCCAAGCTGGACAAGCAGTACGACATGCTGCAGATCTTCCAGCTTATGCACGAGGGCAAGGTCAACGGCTACATCGCGCAGGGCTTCAACCCGATCGCGGCGCTGTCGGACAGCAACCGTCTGCGCCAGGCGCTGGCCAAGCTCAAGTTCCTGGTCGTGATGGACCCGCTGGCCACGGAGACGTCGGAGTTCTGGAAGAACCACGGCGAGTACAACGACGTGGACACGGCCTCGATCCAGACCGAGGTGTTCCGCCTGCCCACGACCTGCTTCGCCGAGGAAGAGGGCGCGGTGGTCAGTTCCTCGCGCGTGCTGCAGTGGCACTGGAAGGCGGCCGAGCCTCCGGGCGAGGCCAAGACCGACGTGGCCATCATGGCCGGCCTGCACCTGCGGCTGAAGGCGCTTTACGCCAAGGAAGGCGGGGTCTTCCCCGACCCGATCCTCAACCTCGACTGGCGTTACGCCGACCCGGCGCACCCCAGTTCCGAGGAGCTGGCCAAGGAGTACAACGGCAAGGCGCTGGTGGACCTGGTCGACGCAAAGGATCCGACCAAGGTGCTGCGTCCCGCGGGCCAGCAGGTCTCGGGCTTCGGCGAACTGCGCGACGACGGCTCGACGGCCTGCGGCTGCTGGATCTACGCCGGCGCATGGACGCAGGCGGGCAACCAGATGGCGCGGCGCGACAACAGCGACCCGACGGGCATCGGCAACACGCTGAACTGGGCCTGGGCCTGGCCGGCGAACCGCCGCGTGCTCTACAACCGTGCCTCGGCTGACCTGCAGGGCAAGCCCTTCAACCCGCGCCGCAAGCTGGTCGAGTGGAACGGCAAGGCCTGGGGTGGTGCCGACGTGCCCGACTTCGGGGCCGCGCTGGCGCCCGAGACCGGTGCCGGTCCGTTCATCATGAACCCCGAAGGGGTGGCGCGCTTCTTCGCGCGCAAGGGCATGAACGAGGGTCCGTTCCCGACGCACTACGAGCCGTTCGACACGCCGCTGGGCTACAACCCGATCTACCCGGACAACCCGAAGGCGACCTCGTCGCCGGCTGCGCGGGTGTTCGCGAACGTCTGGGAAACCTTCGGCAAGCCGGACGAGTTCCCGTACGTGGGCACGACCTACCGCCTGACGGAGCACTTCCACTACTGGACCAAGCACTCGCTGATCAATGCCATCACGCAGCCGGAGCAGTTCGTCGAAATCGGCGAGGCGCTGGCGCAGGAGCTGGGCATCAAGGCGGGTGACCAGGTCAAGGTCAGCTCCAAGCGCGGTTACATCAAGGCTGTGGCCGTGGTGACCAAGCGCATGAAGGCCATGAAGATCGAGGGCCGCAACATCCACCATGTTGGCATTCCGATCCACTGGGGGTTCAAGGGCGTGGGCAAGCCCGGATTCCTGGCGAACACGCTGACACCCTTCGTCGGCGACGGCAACACCAACACACCGGAATTCAAGACCTTCCTCGTGAAGGTCGAGAAGATCTAGGAGGCGCAGGATGTCATTGCAATCTCTCGATATCAAGCGCCGTTCGGCCACGACGACCCCGTCGCCGCAGGCGCGCACCCCGCAGTCGGGCGAGGTGGCCAAGCTCATCGATGTCTCCAAGTGCATCGGGTGCAAGGCCTGCCAGACCGCCTGCATGGAATGGAACGACCTGCGCCAGGAGCCGGGCCACAACGTGGGTGTCTATGACAACCCCGCGGACCTGACCGAGAACGCGTGGACGGTGATGAAGTTCACCGAATACGAGAACGAGGCCAGCGGCAACCTGGAGTGGCTGATCCGCAAGGACGGCTGCATGCACTGCGAGGACCCGGGCTGCCTCAAGGCTTGTCCGTCTCCCGGCGCGATCGTCCAGTACAGCAACGGCATCGTGGACTTCCACGAGGAGAACTGCATCGGTTGCGGCTACTGCGTGACCGGCTGCCCGTTCAACGTGCCGCGCATCTCCAAGAAGGACAACAAGGCCTACAAGTGCACGCTGTGCTCCGACCGCGTCGCGGTCGGGCGCGAGCCAGCCTGCGTGACCACCTGCCCGACCGGCGCCATCGTGTTCGGCACCAAGAAGGCGATGAAGGACCACGCGGAGACGCGCATCGCGGACCTGAAGGAGCGCGGCTTCGAGAACGCGGGCCTTTATGACCCGCAGGGCGTGGGTGGCACCCACGTGATGTACGTGCTGCACCACGCGGACAAGCCCTCGCTGTACGCCGGTCTGCCCGACGAGCCCAAGATCAGCCCGATGGTCAGTCTCTGGAAGGGCATGGCCAAGCCGCTGGCACTGGCCGCGCTGGGCGCCGCGGCGCTGGGCAGCCTGTTCCACTTCATCACCAAGGGCCCCAACGAGGTGTCGAAGGAGCTTGAGGACGAAATGGAACGCAAGGACCGCGAGGCCGAGAAGGAGGGTCAGCCATGAGACGCAATCCACGCGACCTGCAGCGCTACACGGCCGGTGAGCGCGCCAACCACTGGATCGTGGGCATCTGCTTCATCCTGCTGGCGCTCTCGGGTCTGGCGTTCTTCCACCCGGCGTTCTTCCCGCTGACCATGCTGTTCGGCGGCGGCCCGTGGACGCGCATCCTGCACCCGTACATCGGGGTGGTGATGTTCGTGTTCTTCCTGGTGATGGCGATCCGCTTTGCCTCGCTCAACGTGATTGAGTCGCGCGACATCGAGTGGCTCAAGAACGTGAACAAGATGGTGGACGGCAACGACCACGACATGCCGGAGCAGGGCAAGTACAACGGCGGCCAGAAGCTGCTGTTCTGGGGCCTGGTGATCGGCATGCTGGCGATCGTCGTCTCCGGCGTGCTGATGTGGCGTGCCTGGCTGAACCTGCCGGTCGAGGTCGTGCGCATCGCCTCGGTGGTGCACGCCATCGCCGCGGTCTGGATGATCGGCCTGATCATCCTGCACGTGTATGCCGCCATCTGGACCCGCGGCACCATCCGCGCCATGCTGTACGGCACCGTGACCCGTGCCTGGGCCAAGCAGCACCACCGCGGCTGGTACCGCAAGATGACCGGGGACAACAGCTGACCGTGCAACGCATTCTTGAACCCGGTGAGATCGAGTCCCTCGATCGCACCAGTCTGCCCCGGGTCCGGCTGCCACAGCCACAGAGCCTGTTCTCCGACCGGGCCGCGCGGCTGGCGCAGCTCGCCGATGGCAACCCCATCGGCGACTACCTGCGCTTCCTCTCGCGGCTGGTCAAGGCGCAGCAGGTGGCGGCCGGCACCGTCCGGACGTCGTCCATCGACGAGGCCGCCATCCGGCGCGCCAACGAGCATGGCATGCCGCTGGTGCAGGCGGCCAGCCAGATCGACCCGGCCTGGCTGGGCGTGCTCGATGGCCTGCTGGATGCGCTGGAAGCCGACGAAGGGCTGCCGCAGCCGCTGGCTCCGGTGCTCCAGCGCCTGCGCGCGCTGTCGCCGGACGAACGGGAACATCTGGCGCGACGCGTGCTCGCCGGTCTGGTGACCGAGGCCGAGGACCTGGCGGCAGCCCCCATCGTGGTGGCTGCCGTGCAGGTGGTCTTTGCCGACCAGGCCAGCCACCTCAAGGAAGACGAAGTTCCGTACGCCGACCCGGCCACCATCTGCCCGGTGTGCGGCACGCCTCCCACGGTGAGCGTGCTGCGCATCGGCGGTCGCGAGGCCGGCCTGCGCTACCTGCACTGCGGCACCTGCTGCACCGAATGGCACATGGTGCGCGTCAAGTGCAGTCATTGCGAGTCGACCAAGCAGGTGCGCTACCAGAGCGTGCAGGACAGTGGCGATGTCGTGGTGGCCGAAACCTGTGGCGTCTGCCATACCTACCGCAAGCTGGTGAACCAGGAAAAGGACCCGCTGGCCGAGCCGCTGGCGGACGACCTGGGCTCGCTGCTGCTGGACCTGCTGATGGGGGAGACGGACTTTGCCCGTGCCACCCTCAACCCGTTGCTGCCCATGAGCGACGGCGCGGCGCCATCCCCCTGAGCGCGGCAGGGGCATCGTTTCGGGGCTTGATGCAGGACAAGGCCCGGCCCCGGCCGGGCCGCTAGTCTTGCTGCCTGTACCCGGTGCCCCTCTTTTTTTCCGATTCTGGCCGGGTGATCTGGACCCTGCCTTATGAACGCTCACGACCAGCGCGCCGATGGCGCGCCCTGCCTTTCCCATCCTTCCGAACCGCTCGATGCCGACCCCGCCGTGCGGCTGGTGCAACTCGCGCGTGAGACGGGTCTCAAGCCCTGGACGCTGCGTGGCCGGACGCTGATCCCGGTGGTGCAGGGCGGTATGGGGGTGGGCGTGTCGGCCGGCGGCCTGGCCGGCACCGTGGCCCTGCACGGCGGCCTGGGCACGATCTCGTCGGTCGACCTGCGGCGCCTGCACCCGGACCTGATGGCCGAAACCGGTCCGCTGGAAAAGACGAAGGATGCGCGCGCGCGCATCGACGCGGCCAACCTGGTGGCGCTGGACCGCGAGATCCGCCGTGCCCGCGACATAGCGCAAGGTCGCGGGCTCATCGCGGTGAACGTGATGAAGGCGCTCTCTGCTTACGAGGACTACGTGCGCCAGGCCATGTCCAGTGGCGTGGATGCGGTCGTGGTCGGGGCCGGCCTCCCGCTGGACCTGCCGGACATCGCCGGCGAGCACCCGGACGTGGCGCTCATCCCCATCCTCTCGGACGCGCGCGGCGTGCAGCTGATCGTGCGCAAGTGGGAGAAAAAGGGGCGCCTGCCCGATGCCATCGTGATCGAGCACCCCCGCCTGGCGGGCGGGCACCTGGGCGCGGCGCGGGTGGACGATCTGAAAGATGCGCGTTTCGAGTTCGAAACAGTCATTCCGCAGGTGATGGCGTTCCTGCGCGAGGCCGGCATCGAGCGCGAGATACCGCTCGTCGCCGCAGGCGGGGTGAGTTCGCACGAAGACATCCGCCGCCTGCAGGGCCTAGGAGCGAGTGCGGTACAGATGGGTACCGCGTTCGCGGTGACGCAGGAATGCGACGCCGACCCCGCATTCAAGCAGGTGCTGGCCGAGGCCAGGCCCGAGGACATCGTGGAGTTCGTCAGCGTAGCAGGTTTGCCGGCCAGGGCGGTGCGGACCCCCTGGTTGGACAAGTATTTAAGGGTGGAATCCAAGCTCAAGTCGGTGGCGCACGTCAAAAGCCGTTGTAATATGGCCTTCGATTGCCTGGCCCGTTGCGGATTGCGCGACGGCAAGGCCGAGATGGGCCAGTTCTGCATTGACCAGCAATTGGGGCATGCACTGGCCGGGGATCAGCGCAAGGGCTTGTTTTTCCGAGGTGCAGGGCGCCTGCCTTTCGGGAATGACATCCGTCCGGTGCGCGATCTCCTGCAATGGCTGCTGGCGGGACACCATCCTGCCGTGGCCTGATCCACGAGAGGCCGGCCACGGGAGCCGGCGACAGCTGAACGTACACCATGAAACGAGATACCGAACTGCGGGCTCAGGACCTGACCCGTACCCAACCCATCAGCCAGGACGTCCTGGCCGAGAAGTACCTGAAAGGGGACGAAACCGGCATCGAGGACCTGTTCCGGCGCGTGGCGCGGGCACTGGCCTCCGTCGAGAAGGAGGAACTGCGCGCCGAGTGGGAGCAGAAATTCCTGGACAACCTGCACGCGGGCGCCATCGGCGCCGGACGCATCATGAGCGCGGCGGGCACGGACATCCAGGCCACGCTGATCAACTGCTTCGTGCAGCCGGTGGGCGACTGCATCCAGGGTTTTGATGACGAGGGCTACCCGGGCATCTACGAAGCGCTGCGCGAGGCCGCCGAGACCATGCGGCGCGGCGGTGGCGTGGGCTACGACTTCTCTCGCATCCGGCCCAAGGGCGCCGAGGTTCGCGGCACGCATTCCATGGCCTCGGGTCCGTGCAGCTACATCAACGTGTTCGACCAGAGCTGCTCCACGGTGGAGAGCGCGGGTGCCCGCCGTGGCGCCCAGATGGGGGTGCTGCGCATCGACCATCCGGACGTGCTGGAGTTCATCACCGCCAAGCGCACCCCCGGCCGCTGGAACAACTTCAACGTGTCGGTGGGCGTGCCCGACGGCTTCATGGACGCCCTGGCGGGTGACCAGCCCTGGGAGCTGGTGCACCGCGCCAAGCCGGGCGTGAAGCTGATCGAGCAGGGTGCCTACCAGCGCGCCGACGGGCTGTGGGTGTACCGCTCCGTCTCTGCACGCGAGCTGTGGGACACGATTATGAAGTCGGCCTACGACTTCGCCGAGCCCGGCATCCTGTTCCTGGACCACATCAACCAGGACAACAACCTGCGCTACTGCGAGGGCATCGCCGCGACCAACCCCTGTGGCGAGCAGCCGCTGCCGTCCTATGGCTGCTGCGACCTGGGCCCGATCATCCTGACGCGCTTCGTGCGCCATCCGTTCGGCTTCGGCGGCATGCCGGTGTTCGACTTCGACGCCTTCGAGCAGGTGGTGGCCACCCAGGTGCGCGCGCTGGACAACGTGCTGGACCTGACCTTCTGGCCGCTGGAGCAGCAGCGTGCCGAGGCGCACGCCAAACGCCGCATCGGCGTGGGCTTCACCGGCATGGGCAACACGCTGGCCATGCTGTGCCTGCGCTACGACCGCGAGGAAGGCCGCGCGATGGCCGCGCAGATTGCCGAGCGCATGCGCAATGCCGCCTATCGCGCGTCGGTGGAACTGGCCAAGGAAAAGGGACCCTTCCCCAAGTTCGAGGCCAACGGCTACCTGCAGGCCGGCACCTTCGCGAGCCGCCTGCCCAAGGACATCCAGCAGGCCATCCGCAAGCATGGCATCCGCAACAGCCACCTGCTGTCGATCGCGCCCACGGGCACGGTGAGCCTGGCTTTTGCCGACAACGCCTCCAACGGCATCGAGCCGCCGTTCTCCTGGACCTACCGCCGCAAGAAGCGCGAGGCCGATGGATCCACGAGCGAGTACATCGTCGAGGACCACGCCTGGCGCCTGTACCGCGAGCTGGGTGGCAACACCGACGAGCTGCCCGAGTACTTCGTGAACGCGCTGGCCATGTCGGCCGGCGAGCACATCGCGATGATGGAGTGCGTGCAGCCCTTCGTCGACACGGCGATCTCCAAGACCGTCAACGTGCCGGCCGAGTACCCGTACGAGGACTTCAAGGACCTGTATCGCAAGGCCTGGCGCGCGCGCCTCAAGGGCCTGGCGACCTACAGGCCCAACAACATCCTGGGCGCGGTCCTGGACACCGGTGCAGCCACCCCGGCCGCCAAGCCGGAGGCCGCCCCTGCGGCACCGGCCGCGCCGTTCGATCCGAAGCGCGCGGTGATCGAAAGCCGCCCGAAGGGCGCGCTGTCTGCCGTGGCCGACAAGATCGAGTACTGGACGCAGGAAGGCCACAAGACGCTGTACATCATCGTCTCGTTCCTGCCGGTGCCGGCCGCCGATGGTGTGGGCACGGTGGAGCGCGCGATCGAGTTCTTCATGCCCGTGGGACAGAGCGGCGAGTCGCAGCAGTGGATCACCTCCACCATGCGCATGCTGTCGCTGGCCGCGCGAGGCGGTTTCCTGGACCGTGCGCTGCGCGACATGCGCAAGGTGGCCTGGGACCGCGGCCCGGTGCGTCTGGGCACCTACGAGAAGGCCGACGGCACGCATGTGCCGATGTGGCATGACTCCGAAGTGGCGGCCATTGCCTTCGCGATCCAGAACATCCTGGCGCGCCGCGCCGAGCACGTGGCCAACCACAAGGCGTCGTCGATGGCGCCCGCGGCGCCCGAGCTGCCCGGCATGCCGACCGGCGTGATGGCCGGCAAGAAGTGCCCGGAATGCGGTGCGCACGCCATGATCCGCAAGGACGGCTGCGACTACTGCACTTCCTGCGGCCACCTGGGTTCCTGCGGCTGATTGGCGCAGGTCCCGAACGGCCAGAAGGCCGGTGTCCTTGAAAGGGCGCCGGCCTTTTTTTGGCGTGACGAGAAGAAGGGATCAGCGCCCCTGGAAGCGGGCGGGCTGCTTGTCCAGGAAAGCGGCAATGCCGGCCGGCAGGTCGGCTGTGTGTGCGCAGGCGTCGAAGGCGCTGGCTTCTGCGGCCAGCTGCGCCGCCAGATCACGTTCGAAGCCCTCGCGCATCAGGCGCCGCATGTGGCCATAGGCCACGGGGGGGCCGTCGGCCAGGCGCCGCGCCAGTGCCTGCACGGCGGCTTCGAGTTCGCTGGCCGGCAGTATGCGGTTGACAAGACCGATGCGCAGCGCTTCCTGCGCGTCGAAGGTCTCGCCCAGCAGGGCGATCTCGAGCGCCTTGCGCAGGCCGACCAGCCGCGGCAGGAACCACGAGGCGCCGACGTCGCAGGAGGTGCCCAGGTTGATGTAGGCCAGGTTGAAGCGCGAACCCTCGGCAGCGATCACGAAGTCCGCGTGCAGCATGAGGCTCAGGCCCCCGCCCGCAGCCGCACCGTGCACCTGCGCGATCACGGGGGCGTTCAGCCCGTGCATGAGCAGCATGGCCTCGTTCAGCGGCGTGAGCAGGTCGGCCGCACCCTGTGCCGGATCGGCGCGCAGCGTGGGCAGATCGCCGCCGGCGACGAAGGCCTTGCCGGCGCCGCGCATGACCACCGCGCGCACCGAAGCGTCGCCCGCGAGCGTGCGCATGGCGGCGCGGAAGGACTGGGCCATCGGTACGTCGATCGCGTTGAGCGCGGCGGGCCGGTTGAAGGTCAGCGTGGCGATGCCCCCCTCGCGAGTGAGTAGCAGGGAGGATGCGTCGGTCGGATCGGACATGGGGCAGGCCTCGGGTGGTCGAAGGGTCAGGCGTACAGGTACTCGATCTCGGCGGCGTAGGTCTGGTAGATGGCGGCGCGGCGCACCTTCATCGTGGCGGTGACCTCGCCGTCGTCGTGGTCGAGCTCCTTGGTCAGCAGGTGGAAACGCCGGATCTGGGCCACCTGGGCCAGCTGCGCGTTGCCCCGGCCGATCTCGGCGTCGATGAGCTCGCGCACCTGCGGGTGTTCGACCAGCGAGCGGAAATGCGTGAAGGGAATGCGCTGGGCCTCCGCCCATTTGCCCACGGTCTCGTAGTCGATCTGCACCAGTGCGCTGACGAACTTGCGCCCTTCGGCCACGACGATGCACTCCTTGATGTAGGGGCTGCCTTTCATCGTGTTCTCGATCTCGGAGGGCGTGAGGTTCTTGCCGCCGGCGGTGATCATGATGTCCTTGAGCCGGTCCACGATCTTGATCTGGCCGTCCACCTCACGCACCACGTCGCCGGTGTGCAGCCAGCCGTCGCGGATGGTCTGCGCGGTGGCCTCGGGGTTCTTGTAGTAGCCCGCGAACACCATGTCGCCCTTGATGAGCAGCTCGCCACCGGGCGCGCCGTCGCCCTGGTCGGCGATGCGGTACTGCACACCCAGCGTCACGGGGCCGACGGTGCCGATCACCACGTGGTCGCGCAGGTGGCCGGTGATCATGCCGGTGGATTCGGTCAGGCCATAGACCTCGACCAGCGGAACGCCCAGGGTGCGGAAGAAGCGCACCACGTCGGGCGGGATGGGTGCGGCGCCGGTCAGGGCCACTTTCACCTCGCGCAGGCCGATGAAGTTCTGCAGCGCGCGCAAGATCGTCCAGTACGCAAGCGCGAAGCGCAGCCGCTCGCCCAGTGACCAGTCGCGGCGGGGCTTTTCCGCCAGCGGCGCGCAGGCGGCCATCGCGCGCGCGAACAGCCAGCGGCGTACGGGCCCGGTTTCCTGCATCTTGATGCTGATGGCCGCGTGCAGCTTTTCCCAGATGCGCGGCACACCCAGGAACATGGTGGGCGCGACCTCGCGCAGATCCTCCTGCACGGTGCGGATCGATTCGCCGAAGTTGACCTGCGAGCC
This sequence comes from Pseudomonadota bacterium, assembly GCA_023415035.1. GTDB lineage: Bacteria > Pseudomonadota > Gammaproteobacteria > Burkholderiales > Burkholderiaceae_C > Hydrogenophaga. The sequence goes on from JAEZLX010000176.1 coordinate 13,253, forward strand.
CAGGTAGATGGGGCAGAAGGTGGTGAGCATCTGCTCGGCCACGTGGCACAGCGGCAGGTAGGACAGGTGCGTGGTCTCGCGCGAGAGGCACAGGCGGTCGACGATGCCGGGCACCACCGCGCGCATGTTGCGCCACGAGATCATCGCGCCCTTGGGTTTGCCGGTGGAGCCCGAGGTGTAGATCATCAGGCCGATGTCGTCCAGCGTCTGGCGCGCGAGCGCCTCGTCGATGAGCGCGGCATTGCCCGACCGGGCGCCCAGGTGCTCGACTTCGTCGAAGGTGGCGATGAGCGCGCGCACCTCGGGCGGGAAGCCGCGCAGGCCCTTGGTCTCGATGACGATGATCTTCTTCAGGTGTGGCAGCTGCGGCAGGGCTTCCAGCACCTTGTCGGTCTGCTCCTGATCTTCGCAGACCACGAACTCGATGTCGGCATGTCCCACCACGTAGGCCACCTCGGGCGATGGGCTGGTGGGGTAAACGCCCACGGTGATGGCGCCGAGCAGGCCGGCGCCCATCTGCGCCAGCACCCACTCGATGCGGTTCTCAGAGATGATGCCGACGTGCCCGCCCGGCGTCAGGCCCAGGGCGGCAAGGCCCTGTGCGAAGTGGCTGGCCCGCTGGTGGTATTGGGCCCAGGTGAAGGGCTTCCAGATGCCGTAGTCTTTCTGGCGGATCGCCATGCGGGCCGCGTCCTGCACCGCGCGCTGGCGCAGCATCTGGGGCAGGGTCAGTTCGGGTAGGGCTTGCGTCATGGCGGTTACGACAACCAGCGCTTGCGGCGCTTGTAGTGCTTGATGTGCCTGAAACTCTTGGCCTCGCCGCTGCCGCCCATGCCCAGGTAGAACTCGCGCACGTCGGGGTCGTTGGCTAGGCGCTCGGCCGTGCCGTCGATGACGATCTTGCCGTTCTCCATGATGTAGCCGCGATGGGCCACGGCCAGCGCCACGGTGGCGTTCTGTTCCACCAGCAGCATTGAGGTGCCGTGCTCGGCGTTGATGCGCGCGATGATGCCGAAGATGTCTTCGGTGAGCTTGGGCGAGAGACCCAGCGAGGGTTCGTCCAGCAGCATGAGCTGGGGGCGGGCGATCAGTGCCCGGCCGATGGCCAGCATCTGCTGCTCGCCACCGGAGAGGTAGCCGGCCAGGCCCTTGCGGCGTTCATGCAGGCGCGGAAAGTAGCTGTAAACCAGATCGAAGTCGGGCGCGGCGGCGCCGCTGCGGCCGGTGAGGGCATAGGTGGAAGCCACGAGGTTCTCCTCCACCGTCAGGTCCTCGAACACGCGGCGGCCCTCCATCACGTGCGACAGTCCCTGGCGCACCAGCTGCTGCGGCGGCACGCCGGCCGTGTCCTGGCCATCGAACAGCACCGTGCCCGATTCGAGCTCGCCGTTTTCCAGCGAGAGCAGGCCCGAGATCGCCTTGAGCGTGGTGCTCTTGCCAGCGCCATTGCTGCCCAGCAGCGCCACGATCTGGCCGCGCGGCACCGCCAGCGACAGCCCGCGCAGGGCCTGCACCGCCTTGTTGTAGATGACCTCGATGTTGTTGACCTCGAGGACGTTGCTGCTGAATGGGGAGGGCATGCCGGGTTACCTCGGGCCGCTTCGCGGGCCCCCGTATCGGGAGAAGACGAAGCGGCGCAGGGAGTGCATCAGAGTTTGATCCAGTCGGAGACGGCCACCATCTTCTGGGCCTTCATGTCGGCCCGGTAGACGCGGCCCACCGGGATGGAGTTGCCACTGATGGTGATGGGCGTGCCGATGATCCCTCCGGTGTCGAAGTCCTTGAGCGAGTTGAGCGCGGCCTTGAGGTTCTTGCCGTTGAGCGGCTGGCCGGCGGCCAGCGTGCGCCTGGCCGACTCCAGGAACAGCATGGCGGTCAGGAAGCCCTGCAGGTAGGCCGTGCTCTGGTATTCGGGGCGCATGGCGCGGATCTTCTCCAGCATCGGCGCCTTCTCGGTGTCGTAGTAGTAGCGGAAGGGCATCACGCCCATGAAGCCGTCGCCGTCCGGGCCCATCTTCATCACCGTGGAGCTGTCCATGGTCCAGAAGGTGCCCATCCACTTGCTGGTCATGCCCTGCTGCTTGCCCTGCGTGATGAACTCGGGGATGGGCGCCAGGATGTAGCCGTGGAAGATGGTGTAGTCGGGCGCGGCGCGGCGCAGCTTGATGACCTCGGTGGACACGTCCACGCTGCCGGCGGGCGTCATGATCTTGATCGGCACCGACAGTCCCAGCTTCTTGGCCAGGGCCTCGCTCTCGTCGATCGGGTCGCGGCCGAACTCCGAGTCGGAATAGACGAAGGCCACCTTGGCGCCCGGCTTTTCCTTGGCGATGTGGTTGAGCAGGATGCCGATCTGCTCGGTGTAGTCGGGGCCGACCAGGAACTGGTTCGGGTACTTCTTCGGGTCGTTGAGCTCGGTGGCGAACGAGGCACCGGCCATCAGGATGTTGCCGTTGCGCTCCAGCTCGGGGTTGATGGTCTTGGAAAAGCCCGTCGAGTCGCCGTAATAGAGGTTCACCTTGTTCTGGCTGGTGATCTTCTTGAACGCCGCCACCGACACGTCGACCTTGTAGCCAGTGTCCTCGGGCACGTAGCGCACCTTGCGGCCCGCGATGCCGCCGGCGTCGTTGACGATCTTCACATAGTCGGCGATGCCCGCGTTGATGCCCACGCCGGCGAACGCGAACACGCCCGTCATCGGGATGGAGCCGCCGATGACGATTTCCTCGGCGCCCTGCGCCAGCACCGACAGCGGG
>JAEZLX010000194.1 GCA_023415035.1 Pseudomonadota bacterium
GGCCAGCGCGCCGCACAGCAGCCACGCACCCGCCCGGCGCACCCACCGCCGGTCCGGACACCGGCGACCCAGCCCGCCCGCCATCAGCCACACCAACAGTGCCGTGACCAGCAGGCCATGGTAGGCCCCAGCCTGCCAAAGCTCCGCCTGATGCAACTGGGCAGCCATTCCCGCCATCCAGCCAAGCAGCCAGGACATCATCCCCGCAGCGGCCCGATTTGCTCCGAGCGGCGCAGGATGCAACCGCGAGTGGCCGGCGACCACAATGGTGTTCTTGTCATGGACTCCTCCCTGAAGGCCCCCGGAGCGCGGCATGCGCGGCCGCGTGAGCCCGCCGCGATTATGGGCAGCCTCACAGGCTCGCTCCATCCCCTATCCGGAGGGCATGCCCCTGCGCCCAACGACAGGAAAAGGAAAGCGTGATGCGCCGGTTCTGCGTCTCAACGGCGCGGCGCAGGCCGCGCCTTGCCACCGGCCGGCTTCTTGCGCCGCTCGATGAAGCCCTGCTCGCGCAGGGCCTTTTTGCGTTCCGCGCGCTCCTTGTCGGCCTGCCGGCCGGCCTTGAGCCAGCGCGCGAACTGCTCGGGCGTTTCCAGCGTGATGCGGCCGATGTGCAGCGCACGGAAGTCGCCGATCACGATCTCGGCGGCCTTCTGCACGTTGACCCGGCCGCCGGCGGCCAGCGCGCCACGCTGGCGGCCGATGGCCTGCAGCAGCTCGTCGTCGTGCGTGGCCGCCCACTGCCCGGGCGTCATGCCCAGCTGGTAGCGCGCCTCCATCAGGCCCGGGTAATCGGTCTTGAGCTTGGCGATCAGCTCGTAGGCCACTTCTTCCTCGTCGTAGGCGTTCTTGCCGACCGCGCCGCTGGCCGCGAGGTTGTACCCGCTTTCGGGCACGATGATGCGTGGCCACAGCATGCCGGGGGTGTCGTAGAGGTAGAAGTCGTCGGCCAGCACGATGCGGGCCTCGGTGCGCGTGACGCCGGCCTCGTCGCCCGTCTTGGCCGCCTTGCGGCCCTTGAGGGTGTTGATGAGCGTGGACTTGCCCACATTGGGGATCCCGCAGATGAGCACGCGCATCGGCTTGAACATGCCGCCGCGCTGCGGCGCCAGCTCACGGCAAGCTTCGATGATGGCACGCGCGGGCGCGGAGTGGCTCGCGTCCAGCGCGATGGCCCGCGTGCCGGGCTGCGCGTTGTAATGGGCCAGCCACAGCTCGGTGCGCACCGGGTCGGCCAGGTCCTGCTTGTTGAGCACTTTCAGCGTCGGCCTGCCGCTGGTGAGCTCGGCCATCAGCGGATTGGCGCTGGAGCCGGGCAGCCGGGCATCGAGCATCTCGACGACCACGTCGATGCTCTTCACACGCTCGGCGATCGCCTTGCGCGTCAGGTGCATGTGACCGGGGAACCACTGGACGCTCATCGGGTTTTCCCGTGTTTCGTTGGACAACTGTGTGAATAACTGTGGGTCATTTCTGTACGGCGGCTGCAAGTCCTTGTCACGCAAGGAGAAGCATCAGACTGCCCAAAAAACAGGCAGTCAGGCTGCCGCCGCCTGCGGCCGACCCAGCCGCGCGGGAGACACGTATTCCTGGCGATAGATCTCGAAGGGCATGGTGTCCGCCGCCTCGATGCTTTTCTGCTGGGCCACGGACTCCGCACTCATGGCCTCGAAACGCGCCTGCTGCGCATCGGTCCAGGGCAAGCCGAGGATCTCCTCGCGGATGGCTTGCGAGCGGCTGCGCGTGAAGGCCACGAACGAATCGGCATGCGCGGCGCGGATTTCTGCCAGAACCAACGCCGAAGGAAGCGTGTCGGGAGCCAGCAGGCTCGCGCGGGCACGCGCCACGGCATCGCGGTGCAGGCTGCGCCCGTCCAACTCGTCCAGCGCCTGTGCCAGCGGCGCCAGCTGGTCGATGATCTCCAGACCCCAGTCCACCAGCGCGATCTCCTGCCCGCCACGCTGCAGCATCAGCCCCGGCTCGCGCCCCCGCGCGGCCGTCAGGTGCTGGTTGTGGGCCAGTTCGCGGATTTCCTCGGGCGAATCGGGCGGGCTGTCGGACAGCAGGCAGTGCAGCAGGAACACGTCCAGGAAACGCAGCGTCGGCGCGTCGATGCCGATGGCCTCGAAGGGATTGAGGTCCATCAGGCGCACCTCGATGTATTCGACACCCCGCTCGCGCAGCGCGTGCAGCGGACGCTCGCCTTGGTAGATGGTGCGCTTGGGGCGGATGGTGCCGTAGAACTCGTTCTCGATCTGCAGCAGCGTCGTGGACAGCTGGTTGTAGTCGCCGCCCGGATTGCGGATGCCCACCGCCTCGTAGGCCGGCCAGGGGCGCGTGAGCGCGTCGTGCAGCGAGGCCGCGTAGCCTTCCAGGCTGTTGTAGCTCACGGCCAGCGTGGCCTGCGCCTCGCTCTGGTAGCCCAGGCGCCCCATGCGCAGGCTGGTGCCGTAGGGCATGTGCAGCGTGCCGCCGGCGCCCAGCGGCAGCAGGGCGTGCGGCCGGCCCTCGACAAAGGACTTGCACACTGCCGGCGACGCGCCGAACAGGGTCAGCAGCAGGAAGGCCTGGCGACGGAAGTTGCGGATGAGCGAGAAATAGCCCTCGTTGTCGACGCCGGGCAGCGACCAGTTGTAGTGAATGCCCGAGATGGTCTGCATGCGCCGGCCGTAACGGTGGCCCAGCCCCATGCGGTAGACACTCTTGGCGCGGCCCACGTTGCTCGATCCGTAGCGGCCGATGGGAATGGTCTCGTCGGTCGGCAGTCCGCAGGGCATGCTCGACACCCACAGCATCTCCTCGCCCGCCGCGCCGCCCTGCGCCTGCATGGTGCGCAGTGTGAACTGGTGCACCTCGGTCAGCTCGGCCAGACAGGCCTCCACGCTGCCATGAACACCGGTGATCAGTTCGAGCTGGGATTCGCTGTAGTCGGTGGTGATGTGCGGATGGGTCAGCGCCGACCCCAGCCCGGCCGGGTGCGGCGTGAGCGCGAGCGCGCCATCGGGCTGGGCGCGCAGGCTTTCCTTCTCGATGCCGCGCCGCATGCCCCGGAGCCTCTCCTGGCCGAGAGCGTGGAGTTTCTGGATCAAAGAGGTCATACAGGCGTCGAGTATCGTTTCCGGGGGCAGGAAGTTAACACGGATGGGTCATTTTCGCTGGCGTGCCCCGGACATGCCCCGCCCGGGCCCATCGTTCAAAGTGCCGATCGCGACCTCAGCCAGGCCTCGATCACGGCCGCATCGTTGGACACGCGGATGTCGTCAAAAGCGGCCTGCGCCTCGGGATGGGCGCGTCTCAGGTAATTGAGCCACTGCTTCAGCCGGCCCGCGCGGTGCCGGCGTTCGACGCGCGCGCTCACCTGCAGCCAGAACTGGCCCAGCAGCGGCTCGATCTGCGACCAAAGCACACCGCCCTGCCCCTTGATGGCCAGCGCCAGCCCCGGATCACTGACCATGCCGCGGCCGATCATCAGCATGTCGCAGCCCGTCACCTCGGCGCAGCGGCGTGCGTCGTCCACGCTCCAGATCTCGCCGTTGGCGATGACCGGTATGCGAGCCAGCGCCGGCACCGCCGCGCGAACTTCCGCGATGCGATCCCAATAGGCTGGCGGGCGGTAGCCGTCGGCCTTGGTGCGCGCATGGATCACCAGTTCGTCCGCCCCCGCCTCGGCGATGGCGGCGGCGCAGTCCTCGGCCACGCGATCGTCGTTGTAGCCCAGCCGCATCTTGGCCGACACCGGCACGCTGGCCGGCACCGTGCGGCGCACCTCGGCCACGATACGGCCGACCAGCTCGGGTTCATCCAGCAGCACAGCGCCACCGCGGCTGCGGTTGACCGTCTTGGCCGGGCAGCCGAAGTTCAGATCCACCCCGAAGCCGCCCAGGCTGGCCAGACGGGCGGCATTGTCGGCCATGCAGGCCGGGTCCGACCCTAGCAGCTGGGTGCGCACAGGCACGCCCGCCCGCGTGCGGCCGCCGTTGTGCAGCTCGGGCACCACCCGGTAGAAAGCCCGCTCGGGCAGCAGGGTGTCGGTCACGCGGATGAACTCACTCACGCAACGGTCGACACCGCCGAAGCGGGTCAGGATGTCACGCAGGGTGGCATCCAGCAGCCCTTCCATGGGCGCGAGCAGGATGTTCATCGGGGGAGGCGTCTGGTGGTGGCCGGCCCGCGAAGTTGCGTGGCGGGAGCGGGCGGGCGCGGCCGCCACATGGTCACCAGATTCTACCGGCGAGCCCTTACGGGTTGCTACGGTATTGCCCCATCCGGTAACATTCATTGTCGAAGATACCTAGTACTTCATTTTTACTACTTCTCATGCCCACCCTTCACCAACGCCCTTATCTGCCTGCCCTGACCCTGGCGTGCGGCTTGGTATTCGCGGCTTTGCCCGCCGCCGCCCAGCAGGCGCCGGCGGAGCCGCCCGCGACCGCCCAGGCGGCCCGTGCCGGCACCCTCAAGCAGGTCGAGGGCACCGTGTGGGTGGAACGTGGCAACCTGCGTCAGGCCGTCACCCCGGGCGAAGGTCTGACGACGGCTCAGCGACTGCAGACAGGCGGCGACGGTGCGGCCAGCGTGGTGCTGCGCGACGGCACCGTGCTGACGGTCGGCCCCAACAGCGCGATCGCGATCAACGAGTTCGCATTTGACGCCACCACACAGCAAGGCAATTTCCTGCTGGACCTGTTCCAGGGTTCGGTCCGTGTCATCACCGGCATTTTGGCCAAGGTCAATCCCGAAGTCTTCAAGGTCCGCACGCCAACTTCCGTGGTCGGCGTGCGCGGCACCGACTTCATCGTGGAGGCCGAGGCCAAGCCATGAGCCGTCCCCCGGAACGGATCCGCCACCGCCTCCTGACGACACTGCGCGTCACCGGCTTCGCGGCGGGACTTGCCACCCTGCTCACGGCCTGCGCCCCCGTCTCGCGTGTCATCCTCCTGCCCCAGGAGGATCGCCCGGACAGTAAGGTCGTGGTCACCACACCCAAGGCCGAGACCGTCATCGACAAGCCCTACGGCGTGGCCGAGGTGGGCTGGTCTGGCGGGCTCTCGGCCAACACCTCCTCCGCCGAGGAAGTGGCGGCCGAGTTCCCCAAGCTGCTGGCGCTGCGGCCGCCGCCGCCCGAGCAGTTCGTGCTGCAGTTCGAGACCGGCACGTCAAACCTGACCGCCGAATCGCAAGCCCAGCTCGATGCGGTCATCAGCAGCGCGCAGCGCCGTCCGGGCGGTGAAATCCTCATCGTCGGCCACACGGACCGTGTGGGATCGCTGGAGGCGAACGACCGCCTGTCGCTCGTACGCGCGAACGCCATCCGAGACCTGTTCCTCGCCAAGGGCTTCCGGCCCGAGCTGGTGGAGGCGGTCGGCCGCGGCGAGCGCGAACCCGTGGTCCCGACGGAAGACGAGGTCGAAGAGCCTTTCAACCGCCGCGCCGAAGTGTTCGTGCGCTGAACCGACGTGCCTTCGGAAGCCATTGCCGTGGGCGTCGCGCCGGGCATCTCGCTGCTGCATGTCGATGGCGACATGCTCGTGCTCGACAAGCCTTCCGGGCTGCTCGCCGTCCCCGGCCGCGGCCCCGAGAACCAGGACTGCCTGAGCGCCCGCGTGCAGGCGCGCTTTCCCGACGCGCTGATCGTGCACCGGCTCGACATGGCCACCTCGGGCCTGATCGTGATGGCGCGCGGCATCGATGCGCAGCGTCGGCTGAACGCCAGCTTCGAGAAGCGACTGGTTCACAAGCGCTATGTAGCCGTGGTCGCGGGCACACTGTCCAACCCACAGCCGGACAACGGCTGGAACACCATCGACCTACCACTGATGGTGGACTGGCTCAACCGCCCGCGCAGCATCGTGCACCACGAGATGGGCAAACCCAGCGTCACGCGCTGGCGTCTGGACGGCAGGCAGCCGCATGCCGGTGGCATGACCCGGGTGCTGCTGGAGCCGATCACCGGGCGATCGCACCAGCTGCGCGTGCACCTGCAGGCCATCGGCCACCCCATCGCCGGTGACCCGCTCTACGCCGACGAAGCCCAGCAGGCACTGGCGCCGCGACTGCTGCTGCACGCCTGTGTCCTGGAATTGCCCCACCCACGCAGCGGGGAACGTGTACTCTTCGAAAGTCCCGTCCCGTTCTGACCGGCAGGAGCGAACACATGAACCAGCATCCCCACCTGTGCATCCTCACGGGTGCGTCCCGCGGCATGGGCCAAGCCATGGCGCGCCAGCTGCTCTCGCCAGACCGGCTGCTGCTGTGCATCTCGCGCGGCATCGACGAGGACCTGGCCTGCCGCGCCCAGGCCTTGGGCGCAGGGCTCGTGCAGTGGCAACAGGATCTGGCCGATCCGCTGGTGGCCGCCGGGCGCCTGGCCGGCTGGCTGGCGGGCCTGGACGCCACCGCACTGGCCAGCGCCACACTCATCAACAACGCCGGCATGATCCCGCGCATCGGACCGCTGGACGAATGTCCGCCCGACGAGCTGTCGGCGACGCTGCGCGTCGGCCTGGAAACGCCCATGCAGCTGACCGCCGCTTTCCTTCGTGTGAGCACGGGCTGGGTGAATGCCGGCTGGACAGGTACGCGCAAGGTGCTCAACGTCTCGTCCGGCCTGGGCCGCCGGGCCATGGCTGCGCAGGCGCCCTATTGCGCGGCCAAGGCCGGGCTCGATCACTTCACCCGCTGCAGCGCGCTCGACGAGGCCCGACGTCCCCACGGCGCCCGCCTCGTGTCGCTGGCCCCCGGCGTCATCGACACCGGCATGCAGGTGCAGCTGCGCGCGGGTGACCCGACTGCCTTCCCCGATCTGCAGCGCTTTGTCAGCCTGCAGCGCAACGGCATGCTCAGCAGCCCCGACGAGGCGGCACGGCTCGTGCTGGCCTGGCTCGACCGGCCGGACTTCGGCGAGCAGCCGATCGCGGACGTACGCGACTGATCGCCGGGCCAAGGCGCTGTACCATCGTCTTTTTGCATTGCAACAACCCGGACAAGGAGACCACCCAATGAGCCGTGAAGTCGTCGTCGTCAGTGCCGTCCGTACCGCCATCGGTACCTTTGGCGGCAGCCTCAAGGACGTTTCCCCCACCGAGCTGGGCGCGCTGGTCGTGCGCGAGTCGCTGGCGCGCGCACAGACCGATGGCAAGGACGTGGGCCATGTGGTCTTCGGTCATGTGGTCAACACCGAGCCCAAGGACATGTACCTCTCGCGCGTGGCGGCCATCAACGGCGGCTGCGCCGAAGGCACACCCGCCTTCAACGTCAACCGCCTGTGCGGCTCGGGCCTGCAGGCCATTGTCTCGGCAAGCCAGTCCATCCTGCTGGGCGATGCCGACATCGCCATCGGTGGTGGCGCCGAGAACATGAGCCGTGCCCCGTTCGCCAGCCTGAACATGCGCTGGGGCTCGCGCATGGGCGACACCAAGATGGTGGACATGATGATCGGCGCCCTGCACGACCCGTTCCACACCATCCACATGGGTGTGACGGCCGAGAACATCGCGGCCAAGTGGGGCATCACGCGCGAGGACCAGGACAAGCTGGCCCTGGAAAGCCACAACCGCGCCCAAAAGGCCACCGAAGCGGGCTACTTCAAGGAACAGATCGTCCCGGTCATGCTCAAGACCCGCAAGGGCGAGATGGCCTATGACACCGACGAGCACTTCCGCGCCAACGCCACGATGGAAGACCTGGCCAAGCTCAAGCCGGTGTTCGTGAAGGAAAACGGCACCGTGACGGCCGGCAATGCCTCGGGCATCAACGACGCCGCCGCCGCCGTGGTGCTGATGGAAGCCGGTACCGCCAAGGCCCGCGGACTGCAGCCGATGGCGCGCCTGGTCAGCTACGCGCACGCCGGCGTGGACCCCAAGTACATGGGTATCGGCCCCGTGCCGGCCACCCAGCTGGCGCTGAAGAAGGCCGGCCTCGCGGTGGCCGACATCGACGTCGTCGAGGCCAACGAGGCGTTCGCCGCGCAGGCCTGCGCCGTCATCCGTGACCTGGGGCTGGATCCGGCGAAGGTCAACCCCAACGGTTCGGGCATCTCGCTGGGCCACCCCATCGGTGCCACCGGCGCCCTCATCACCGTCAAGGCGCTGCACGAGCTCAAGCGCATCGGCGGCCGCTACGCGCTGGTGACCATGTGCATCGGCGGCGGCCAGGGCATCGCCGCGATCTTCGAACGCCTCTGAGCCACGCCGACGCCTGCAGGACCGCGATTTCGCGCGGACTGCCAGGCGAAAGCATCGACCGGGGAACCTCCGGCCCCGGGGAGGGTCCCATCGTCGGTTGACGACCCACCATTTCCGGACCAGGAGGCCATCATGTGGAAGCGACTGTCGGTGATATGGACGGCCATTCGTGGTGACGGCCGCGTGGCGTGGCAGGCGCTGCACCATCCGGCCACACCCGCCTGGTTCAAGGGCGGCGTCGCGCTGCTGGTGCTGTACCTACTCTCGCCGGTGGACCTAGTGCCCGACGTGCTACCCATCGTCGGCGCCATGGACGATCTAGTCATCGTGCCGCTGGCGCTGCGCTGGCTGATCTCGCGCCTGCCCGCGGCTGCGCGCCAACACAAGCCCTAAGCGCCTGCGTCCGGCCCTTCAGCTGCCTTGGAAGCCGTCCCGGCGGTAGGTCAGCACCAGGGTGTCGCGCCAGCCCATTTCACCCGGCCCCAGGGGCTGGATGGGCGTTGTCTCGTGGATCACGCGCGCATCGTCAAGCAGCAGCAGCGTCCAAGGGTGCTGCAGGGTGAATCGCTGGCCCGACGGGCCGTCCGACGCGAACACACGGCTTTCACCGCCCTTGATCCGATGGCGGCCGACCATGAACACCGCGACCATGTCCACCCCGTCGCGGTGGGCCCCTTCAGGCGTCGGCCTTCCAATGCCGTCGGTGGTGTCGATGCGGAATGGGTGCGCCTCCACGTACCATGGCCGTGACCCGTGCAGGGCCGAGGCGGCCTCGCCAAGCCGCGCCAGCACGCGTGACCACACCGGCAGCGCCAGCGTGGCCGCCGTCATCGGCTCGAACCAGCGATCCATGCCACCGTGCAGCGCGTTGTACTCCACCGGTTGCCAGTGCGCCCGGTGCGGTACCTGTTCGATCGCCTGACCGTCCACCACGAAGCAGCTGTGCCGCCGCCGGCGGTAGCGACCGCCATCCTTCAGGTAGGCATCCGCCGGCAGGTCGTCCCAGGCGCAGTGCAGCTGCGCCAGATCGTCGGGGCTGGCCGGCAGCCAGCGCATCACTTCGTCCGGGTGAAGAACCGCATAGCCATGCGCCGCCAGCGCCTCCTCACAACGGTTCAACAGGACATAGGGCGGATCAAAGGCAATGTGGCTCATGACCGTCAGTGTACGCCCGGGCCTTGGCTGACCTGGATCAGCCCGGCGCGACACCCTCTTGCCGGAAGGCCTGTTTCTGCGCTGGATCAAGATGCCGGTGCGCCCGGGGTGCCAAGCTTGCGCCCTGTTGCGCAGGAGACACCCGTGATACCCATCCGCTGGACCGACGACCTGGCCCTGGGCTTCGAGCCGCTGGACCAGATGCACCGTGATTTCATCGGCGTGCTGGCCCGTGCCCAGACCGCCGACGACGCCACCCTGCCCGAGGCCTGGAACCGTGTGGTGGCCCAGGCCTGCGCGCAGTTCGACGTCGAGGACGCCCGCATGCGGGACACCGGCTTTGCCGCAGCCAACGCACACATCACCCAACACCGCGTGGTGCTCAACGTGCTGCGCGAAGGCATCGCCCACGCGCGCCAAGGGCGTCTGAATGCGGTGCGCGAAATGGCCGACGAACTCGCATCATGGTTCAGCAAACACACCCAGACGCACGATGCGGCACTGGCTTTGCACCTGCGCCGCCACAGCACGCAGGAGACGTCGCCTCTACCCGGGCCGATACGCCAGACTCCCTGATCGCACGTTCCCGAGTGAGGGAAACCATGGTGCCCGCTTGGGCACCTGCTCGCTATATTGGTCCACAGACAGGAGTCACCGACCATGGCCGAGGCGATCCACACCACCCCGTCGCCGGACGATCCGTCCACATCCGGGCAACAAACCCCTGCCGACGAGAATCCGCCAGCGGACACTTCGGTGTTCTTGATCCCGCTGGCCACGCTGGGCCCGGCCGCCCCGCTCCACTGGCTGCGGCTGGGCTGGGAAGACTTTCGCCGCTGTCCCCGCGTCGGCCTGTTCTACGGCCTGTGCTTCTTCGCCATGGGGCACGCGCTGCTGGCGGTGTTCCAGCGGGCCCCCGAATATGTGCTGGCGCTCAGCGCGGGCTTCCTGCTCATGGGACCGTTTCTGTGCCTCGGCCTGTACGACGCCAGCCGTGCCCTGCAGACACCCGGACAACGGCCTTCGCTGCGTGCCTCGCTCAAGGCCTGGCAGCCCACCAAGGGCACCATGGCCATCTTCGCGGGCGTGCTGCTGATCCTGGAAATGCTCTGGGGCCGAGCCGCGCTGGTGGTGTTCGCGGTCAGCTTCAACACCATGCCCGGCAAGGCCAGGCTAATGGACCTGCTGCTTGCGCCCGAGAACCTGGGTTTCCTCGTCACCTACGTGGCCGTCGGCGCCATCTTCGCGGGTCTGATCTTCGTGACCAGCGTGATCTCGATCCCAATGATTCTGGACCGGCGTGTCGATGCCGTGTCGGCTGGCCTGACCAGCATCCGCGCCTGCCTGCAGAACCCGGGCGTGATGCTGCTGTGGGGGGCGCTGATCACCGGCATCATCGTGCTGTCGATGCTGCCGGCCTTCCTGGGCCTGCTCGTTGCCGGACCGGTCATCGGCCACGCCACCTGGCATGCCTACCGGCACGCCGTGGGGCCGGCTGACTGATCTGGACGGTCAGGCCTCGCCGCCTTCCTGCTCCTGCAGGAGCCGCCACATCACCTTGCCGCTGCCGCTCTTGGGCAGGGCATCGGCGAACTGCACCACACGCGGCGCCTTGTACACCGCCATGTGTTCGCGACACCAGTCGATGATCTCCTGCTCGGTGACCTTGCCCCGCGCCTCCTGGCGCAGCACCACCACGGCCTTGACGCTCTCGCCGCGGTAGGCATCGCGTGTGGCGATGACACAGGCCTCGGCGATAGCCGGGTGGCGGAACATCAGTGCTTCCACCTCCGCCGGCCAGACTTTGTAGCCGCTGGCATTGATCATGCGCTTGAGCCGGTCGGTGATGAAGAAGTACCCGTCCTCGTCAACCCGCCCCAGATCACCCGAACGGAACCAGCGCCGTCCGTCGAACTCGATAAAGGCGGCTTCGGTCGCCTCCGGGCGCTTCCAGTAGCCCTTGAACACCGACGGGCCACGGATGATGATTTCGCCGGCCTCGCCCACCGGCATCTCCGTCAGGGTTTCGGGATCCACCACGCGCGCCTCGGTGCTCATGAACGGAATGCCCAGGCATTGCTGCTTGGGCGCGTCGGGCGGGTTGTTGTGCGAGGGCGCGGCAGTCTCGGTCAGGCCATAGCCCTCGGCATAACGCAGGCCGTACAGGTCCAGGAGCTTTTGCGCGATCGCCTGCGGCATGGCTGCGCCACCACCGCCGATGAACTGCAGGCTGCTCAGGTCGTACTGGTCGAAGCGCGGGCTGGCCAGCAGGTCGATCACCATCGTCGGAATGTTGCTCCAGTTGGTGACACGCCAGGCGGAGATCAGCCGGCCGGCCAGATCGCGGTCCCACCGCGGCATGAGGACCAGCGTGGCACCGATGTACAGGCCCGCGTGCATGCCCACCACCATGCCGGTGATGTGGAACATGGGCACCACCACCAGCGACACCGTCTCGGACGAGCTGTTGCCCCACAGGCAGCAGGCAACGGCGTTGTGCATGATGGTCGAATGGGTGTGCATGCATCCCTTGGGCAGGCCCGTGGTGCCGCTGGTGTAGGGCAGCACGCACAGGTCGTCCGGCCCGCGGTCGTGCGGCGGGACCGCACCGGTGCAGGCCAGCGCGTCGGCCCAGTCGGCCACCGTGCCGCCGGGCATGACGGGCAGCGGATGGCGCGTCAGCAGCCAGGGCTGCCAGGCCTCGGGCACCTCGGCCTCGGGCCCCATGGCGTCGTGGTAATGCGAGACCACCAGGTGCGTGAGCCGCTGCGAATCAGGCAGCGCCTCGTTGGCCTGCAGCAGTTCGCCCGCCAGGTCGGCCGCGCAGATGGCCACCTTCGCGTCCGGATCGGTGATGTAGTGCTTGAGCTCCTCGGCACGGTTCATCGGATTGACCGGCACGACGACGGCATTGGCGCGCAGGATGGCGTAATAGGCCAGGATCCACTGCGGACTGTTCTGCATGAACAGGATCACCCGGTCGCCCGCCTGCACGCCATGGGCGTGCAGGTGCGCCGCTAGATGCTCGGCCTGGTCATGAAGCTCGCGGTAGGTGGTGTGCCGGTCGAAGAACACCAGCGCCGGCTTGTCCGGGTAGCGGCGCGCGCTGACCTCAAGGTTGTGCCACAGCGACGTCGCGGGCACCGTGATGCGGTGCGGCAGGCGCCGGGGCCAGAAACGGTGGTGCGGGCGCAGCTCCGGCTCGCCCGTCGTCATGTCGCTCATGCCTGTCTCCTCCGTCGGGACCGCCATCGCGTACGGCACGCGATGCCGAGCCGGAGCCAGATTACATGAGCCGCCGCGGGCACCGAATCCGCATCAACCCCGCTTCCTGTCACGAACGGGACGATGCGGCCCGGTGCCGCAGGCACCCTGCATCAATGCTGCAGGATCTTGTCGAGGAAGTCCTTGGTGCGCGGCTGGCGGTTCTCCGGATGGCCGAAGAACTCCTCCTTGGAGCAGTCTTCCAGGATGCGGCCGCCGACGTCGATGAAGATCACGCGGCTGGCAACCTTTCGCGCGAAGCCCATCTCGTGGGTCACGCACATCATGGTCATGCCTTCCTTGGCCAGGCTGACCATGACGTCGAGCACCTCCCCCACCATCTCGGGGTCGAGCGCCGACGTGGGCTCGTCGAACAGCATCACGATCGGGTCCATCGACAGTGCGCGCGCAATCGCCACGCGCTGCTGCTGGCCACCGGAGAGCTGGCCCGGGAACTTGTCCTTGTGCGCCATCAGGCCCACGCGGTCCAGCATCTTCAGGCCACGCTGCCTGGCCTCGTCGATGCTGCGGCCCAGCACCTTCACCTGCGCAATGGTCAGGTTCTCCGTCACCGACAGGTGCGGGAAGAGTTCGAAGTGCTGGAACACCATCCCCACCTTCGAGCGCAGCTTGGGCAGGTCGGTTTTCGGATCGTTGACCTTGATGCCGTTGACGATGATCTCGCCTTTCTGGATGGGCTCCAGACCGTTGACGGTCTTGATGAGCGTGGACTTGCCCGAGCCCGACGGGCCGCAGACCACCACCACGTCGCCCTTGTTGATGCTCACGTTGCACTCGTTGAGCACCTGCACGGGCCCGTACCACTTGGACACGCCCTTGATTTCGATCATTTTTTCAGACATGAATGACTCCTGTGACGCGTCCCTGTTCAGCGGATGATGGCAAT
The DNA here is from genome assembly GCA_023415035.1 of Pseudomonadota bacterium. GTDB lineage: Bacteria > Pseudomonadota > Gammaproteobacteria > Burkholderiales > Burkholderiaceae_C > Hydrogenophaga. The sequence goes on from JAEZLX010000194.1 coordinate 13,510, forward strand.
TTTCTTGTGCAGCCGCTTCACGAAATACGACAGGGAGAAGCAGATCACGAAATAGACAACGGCCGCCAGCAGGTAGCTTTCGGTCGGCCGGCCGAAGTTCTTGCCGGCGGTCTCGAAGCCCTTGAGCAGGTCGTAGGCCCCGATGGCGTACACCAGAGAGGTGTCCTGGAACAGGATGATGGTCTGCGTCAGCAGCACCGGCAGCATGTTGCGGAACGCCTGCGGGAGGATCACCAGCTTCATGTTCTGGGCATAGGTCATGCCCAGCGCCTGACCGGCGAAAACCTGGCCGCGCGGAATCGACTGGATGCCCGCGCGCATGATCTCGCTGAAGTAGGCCGCCTCGAAGGCGATGAAGGTGATGATCGCCGAGGTCTCGGCCCCGATGGGCCGCCCGACGATGAAGGGCACCAGCAGGAAAAAGCCCAGGATCACCATCACCAGCGGGATGGAGCGCATCCCGTTGACGTAGAAGGCCGCAGGCGCATCGAGCCACTTGCGGCCGGACAGGCGCATCAGCGCCAGCAGCGTGCCGAAGAAGATGCCACCCAGGGTCGCCACAGCCGTCAGGAAGACGCTGAAGTAAAAGCCCTTGACGACGAAGTTGGAGATGACATCCCAGTTGTAGAAACCGAAGTCCAGGTTCATGTCAGGCCTCCCTCCGGCCGGCGAAGGCGCCCGCGGGCGCGCGATGGACGGGGTTGCGCTGCATCATCAGTGCCCCCCTCCCGTGCCGCCGGCGGCGACGAAGCCCGGCACGCGCACCTTCTTCTCGACGAAGGCCATGATGCGGTTGATCGCCATGGCGGAGATCACGTACAGGATCACCACGCCGATGTAGATTTCCATCGGTCGCGAGGTTTCCTCGCTGGCCTGCAGGTAGAACTGCGTCAGCTCCGCGATCGACACCGCGAAGGCCACCGACGAGTTCTTGAAGATGTTCATCGACTCGCTGGTCAGCGGCGGAATGATGATCCGGTACGCCATCGGCAGGATCACGTAGCGATACGTCTGCGCGGTGGTGAAACCCATCGCCATGCCGGCGTAGCGCTGGCCCTTGGGCAGCGCCTGGATGCCGGCGCGCACCTGCTCGGCAATGCGGGCCGACGTGAACAGCCCCAGCGCGATCACCACGAGGATGAACGGCGAGAATCCCTGCATCGCGGGGATCAGTGCCGGCACGACGTAGTACCAGAGAAAGATCTGCACCAGCAGCGGAATGTTGCGGAACAGTTCGACCCAGGCATTGCCCAGCCGCACCAGCCAGGGGCTGTCCGGCAGCGTGCGCAACACGCCAATGACCGAACCGACGACCAGTGCCACCAGCAGGGCGCACAGTGCCACCGACACCGTCCAGCCCCATGCCGAGAGCATCCAGTCCAGATATGTGATGTCACCGCCGCTGCCGAAGCAGCCGGACACCACCTCGCCTTCGATGGTGTCCTTGCAGTAAACCTGCCAATCCCAGTTCATCGGAACTCCTGTGTGTGATGGCCTGTCAGCCGGACCTGTGTCCTCCCGGCTGCCAAAAAACAAACGCCCGCCACGGTCTGCGGCAGGCGCTGTTCAGGCCATCATGAGCCTCAGTTCTTGACGAAGTCTTCCGCCGGCTTGTTGTTGGGGTTGGCCCAGGCAGCCTTGGTGGCTTCGGACAGGGGCAGACCCAGCGGCGTGTTGGTGGGCGGCACGGGCTGCACCATCCACTTGTCGAACAGCTTCTCGAGCGAGCCGTCCTTGATCTGGCGCTCGATGCTGGCGTTGACCGCGTTCAGGAAGGCCGTGTCGCCCTTGCGCACCATGCAGGCGATGGGCTCGACCGACAGCTCGGGACCGACAATGGCGAAGTCCTTCGGGTTCTTGGACTTGGAGATGTTGGCCGCCAGGATGGAGGCGTCCATCACGAAGGCATCGGCGCGGCCGGACTCAAGCAGCAGGAAGCTGTCGGCGTGATCCTTGCCCATGACTTCCTTGAAGTCGATGCCCTGTGCACGCTCGTTGCGGCGCAGGATCTGCACCGAGGTGGTGCCGGTGGTCACCGCCACGGTCTTGCCGTTGAGGTCCTTCAGGTCCTTGATGCCCGAGTTGGCCTTCACCGCCACGCGCACCACTTCCATGTAGGTGTTGTGGGCGAAGTCCACGTCCTTGGCACGGGCGCGGTTGTTGGTGGTGGAGCCGCACTCCAGATCCACGGTGCCGTTTTGCACCAACGGGATGCGGTTCTGCGAGGTCACCAGCGTGTAGTTGATCTTGACGGGCTTGCCCACAAGCTTGGACAGGTCGTCGACGATGCGCTCTGCCATCTCGGTGTGGAAGCCCACGTACTTGCCGCCACCCAGGGTATAGGACAACGCAGAAGAGTCACGCACCCCCAGTGAGATGGTGCCGCTGTCCTTGATCTTTTGGAGGGTATCGGCCTGAGCCACACCAACCGCCAGCGTGGCGGCCAGGACGAGCAGGGATTTCTTCATGAAAACTCCTTGTGAGAAAAAGTGAATGTCATTCTACGCAGGCCTGCGCCGTCATTGCCCGCAGGTTTTCCTGAATATTTCACGCAACTTTATGCAGGGTG
>JAEZLX010000023.1 GCA_023415035.1 Pseudomonadota bacterium
AGGTGATACGGCACCGAAGGTGCCGGACAAACTCAGTTGGTCTGGGACAGTTGCTCAAGGATGGCCGGGTTTTCCAGCGTGGTCGTGTCCTGCGTGATCGCCTCACCCTTGGCGATGGAGCGCAGCAGGCGCCGCATGATTTTGCCGCTGCGGGTCTTGGGCAGGTTGTCGCCGAAGCGGATGTCCTTGGGTTTGGCAATGGGACCAATTTCCTTGGCCACCCAATCGCGCAGCTGCGCGGCGATAGCCTTGGCCTCTTCTCCCTCGGGGCGACCACGCTTGAGCACGACGAAAGCGCAGATGGCCTCGCCCGTGACGTCGTCGGGGCGACCAACCACGGCCGCCTCGGCCACCAGATCGGTCTTGGCAACCAGGGCAGATTCGATCTCCATCGTGCCGAGGCGGTGACCGGACACGTTCAGCACGTCATCGATACGACCGGTGATGCGGAAATAGCCGGTTTGCGCGTCGCGCACGGCACCATCGCCCGCCAGGTAGGTACGACCGCCGAGCTCCTCGGGGAAGTAACTCTTCTTGAAGCGTTCCGGGTCGCCCCAGATGGTGCGAATCATCGAGGGCCAGGGCCGCTGGATCACCAGCATACCGCCCGAGCCGTTGGGCAACTCCTTGCCAGTTTCGTCAACGATGGCGGCCATAATGCCCGGCAGAGGCAGCGTGCACGAGCCCGGCACCAGCGGGGTGGCGCCCGGCACGGGCGTGATCACGTGGCCGCCGGTCTCGGTCTGCCAGAACGTATCCACGATGGGGCAGCGCTCGCCACCGACATTGCGGTAGTACCACATCCAGGCTTCGGGGTTGATGGGCTCGCCCACCGAGCCCAGGATGCGCAGGCTCGACAGGTCGGACCTCTTCGGGTGCACGGCTTCGTCGGATTCGGCTGCCTTGATGAGCGAGCGGATGGCCGTGGGCGCCGTGTAGAAGATGGTGACCTTGTGGCGCTCGATCATCTGCCAGAAACGGCCCGCGTTCGGATACGTGGGCACTCCCTCGAACACCACCTGGGTGGCGCCGGCGGCCAGCGGGCCGTAGGCGACATAGGTATGGCCTGTGATCCAGCCGATATCGGCCGTGCACCAGAACACGTCTTCGGGGCGGATGTCGAAGGTCCACTCCATGGTCTGCTTGGCCCAGAGCAGATAGCCGCCGGTGGCGTGCTGCACGCCCTTGGGCTTGCCGGTCGAGCCGGAGGTGTAAAGCACAAACAGGGGGTGCTCTGCGTTCACCGGCACCGGCTCGCATTCGGTACTTTGGCCGGCCAGCGCCTCCGTGAAGCTGATGTCCCGGCCTTGGACGCGGTTCCAGGCCGTCGGGGTGCGCTCGAACACCAGCACGGTCTTGACCGTGTCGCAGCCGCCCATGGCAATGCCTTCGTCCACGATGGACTTCAGGGGCAGCTCCTTGCCGCCGCGCAACTGGTAGTTGGCCGTGATCACTGCCACGGCGCCCGCATCCTGGATGCGCTCCTGAACCGCCTTGGCCGAGAAGCCGCCGAACACCACACTGTGGGTCGCACCGATGCGCGCGCAAGCCTGCATGGCCACGACGCCCTCGATCGTCATGGGCATGTAAATGAGGACGCGATCGCCCTTGCGGATACCCTGTGCCTTGAGCGCATTGGCAAACTGGGATACGCGGGCAAGCAACTCCTTGTAGGTAATGCGGGTCACATCGCCGTTGTCGGCCTCGAAGATGATGGCGGTCTTGTTCTCGACCGCCGTGCCCATGTGCTTGTCCAGGCAGTTGGCACTGGCATTGAGCTCGCCATCGGAGAACCACTTGTAGAACGGCGCGTCGGATTCGTCCAGCGTCTTGGTAAAGGGCTTGGTCCAGATCAGGTGCTCTCGGGCGCGTTTGGCCCAGAAGCCCTCGAAATCCTTCTCTGCCTCCTCGCACAGCGCACGGTACTGGTCCATGCTGGCAATGCGCGCGCCCTCACGCGAATGGGCACCAGGCTCGAAAACCCGGTTCTCGACAAGAACGGATTCGATCGTGGACGACGTGGTCGACATGGCAAGTCTCCTGCTATGTTGTGGAAATCGGTGAGCGCAGCAACTGTGCGCAAGGGCTCTTACGAGCCACTTACACCTGCCGCAAGGCGCCATAGGATAACGGAACGCTGACGGGTCTCCGGAACCCTAAAATCTCGCTCCCGCGCGCCTGTTGGCGTTGTCGGCACCGACCTTCCGTTTGAGACCCCATGACCGATCTGACACCCCACAAAGGGCGCGGCGCCTCGCGCGCGTTGCCCAACCTGATTTTCGCCAGCCGCTGGCTGCAATTGCCGCTGTACCTGGGCCTGATCGCGGCCCAGGCCATCTACGTGTTCCATTTCTGGGTGGAACTGGTGCACCTGATCGAGGCCGCCTTCGGCAACCACGAAGCCCTGGTCAAGCTCGTCGAGGGCATCGGCTACAAGACGGACACCGAGCTCAGCGGCCTGAACGAAACCATCATCATGCTGGTGGTGCTGGCCCTGATCGACGTGGTCATGATCAGCAACCTGCTCATCATGGTGATCATCGGCGGCTACGAAACCTTCGTCAGCCGCATGAACCTGGAGGGCCACCCGGATCAGCCCGAGTGGCTGGATCACGTCAATGCCTCGGTGCTCAAGGTCAAGCTGGCCACGGCCATCATCGGCATCAGCTCGATCCACCTGCTCAAGACCTTCATCAACGCCGGCAACTACGACGAGAAGGTCCTGCTGTGGCAAACCGTCATCCACATCACCTTCCTGCTCAGCGCCATGGCCATCGCCGCCACGGACCGCATCATGCATCCGGCGGAACGCCCCGACGAGCATTGATGCCATCGGCCCGCACGAAACGCGCGGGCCCTGCCCTCACCCGGTTCGGTGATGGCCGGATCAGCAGCCCACCATCTGCCGGGGCACCACCCACTGGTCGAACTGCTCGGCCGTCAGGTAGCCGGAGGCAATGGCAGCCTCGCGCAGGCTCGTGCCCTCTCGGTGTGCCTTCTTGGCGATGAAGGCCGCCTTGTCGTAACCGATGTGGGGATTGAGCGCCGTCACCAGCATCAGCGAGCGCTGCACCAGTTCGTCGATGCGCTCTCGGTTGGGCTCGATGCCCACCGCGCAGTGATCGTTGAAGCTGCGCGTGCCATCGGCCAGCAGGCGCACGCTCTGCAGGAAGTTGTGCGCCACCATGGGCCGGAAAACGTTGAGCTCGAAGTTGCCGCTGGCGCCACCGATATTGATCGCCACGTCGTTGCCGAACACTTGGCAGCACAGCATGGTCAGGGCTTCGCTCTGCGTCGGGTTGACCTTGCCCGGCATGATGGACGAGCCCGGTTCGTTCTCGGGAATGCGTATCTCGCCAATGCCGCTGCGCGGCCCGCTGGCCAGCCAGCGCACATCGTTGGCGATTTTCATCAGGCTCGCTGCCAGCGTCTTGAGCGCGCCGTGCGCGAACACCAGGGCATCGACCGAAGCCAGCGACTCGAACTTGTTGGGCGAGCTCACGAACGGCAGGTCCGTGATCGCCGCCAGTTCCTGCGCCACGCCCTCGGCATAGCCACGGGGAGCGTTGAGGCCCGTGCCCACCGCAGTGCCACCCAGGGCCAGCTCGCACAGATGCGGCAGCGTCTGCCCGACATGGCGACGCCCGTGCGCCAGCTGCGCCACCCAGCCCGAGATCTCCTGCCCCAGCGTCAGCGGCGTGGCATCCTGCAGGTGGGTTCGTCCGATCTTGACGATGTCACTGAACGCCTGCGACTTGGCCTGCAACGTGGCCTGCAGCGCGTCGACAGCCGGCAGCAGGCGATGCGTCAGCGCATCCACCGCCGCCACATGCATGGCGGTCGGGAACACGTCGTTGCTCGACTGGCTCATGTTGACATCGTCGTTGGGGTGCACCAGACGTGCCTGGCCCCGCCCGCCACCCAGCAGTTCGCTGGCGCGGTTGGCGATGACCTCGTTGAGGTTCATGTTGGTCTGGGTGCCGGAGCCGGTCTGCCAGACCACCAGCGGAAACTCGTCGTCGTGCAGCCCGTCGATGACTTCCTGCGCGGCCGTGACGATGGCCTGTGCCTTCTTTGCCTCCAGCAGGCCCAGCCGCTGGTTGACCGTGGCCGAAGCGCGCTTGACCTGCGCCAGCGCCCGGATCAGCTCCCTGGGCTGGCGCTCGCCCGAGATGGCGAAGTTCTGCAGCGAACGCTGGGTCTGCGCGCCCCAGAGCCGGTCGGCCGGGACTTCGATGGTCCCGAAGGTATCCCTTTCGGTGCGTGTGGTCATGGCTGCGCTCCCGTCGATGAGATCCAAGGATTGGGCACGCCTGGCGGCGTGTCGGGGATGTCCAGTCTACCCACTGCGAACGATTTTCATTGAACGGCCTGCCGGCGTGACCAACGGCCAGCGGCGATAATCCGGGGGTTCCCTGTCATCTCATCACCCATCGCCCCATGACCACGACGATCCGTTACAACGACCTGGTGGAGTCCATCGCCGCTGCCCTGCAGTACATCAGCTACTACCACCCGGCGGACTACATCGAGCACCTGGCCCGCGCCTACGAACGCGAGCAAAGCCCGGCGGCCAAGGACGCCATGGCACAGATCCTGACCAACTCCAAGATGAGTGCCACCGGTCAGCGCCCGATCTGCCAGGATACCGGCATCGTCAACGTGTTCCTGAAAGTCGGCATGGACGTGCGCTGGGAAGGCTTCCCCGCCGGCCTGGGCCTGGAAGACGCCATCAACGAAGGCGTGCGCCGCGGCTACAACAACCCGGACAACCAGCTGCGCGCCTCGGTCGTGGCCGATCCGCAGTTCGCCCGCAAGAACACCAAGGACAACACGCCTGCCGTCATCAACGTGCAGATCGTGCCCGGTGACAAGGTGGACGTGACCGTCGCAGCCAAGGGCGGCGGCTCCGAGAACAAGTCCAAGATGATCATGATGAACCCCAGCGACAACCTGGTCGACTGGGTGCTCAAGACCGTGCCGACCATGGGCGCAGGCTGGTGCCCGCCCGGCATGCTGGGCATCGGCATCGGCGGCACGGCGGAAAAGGCCGTGCTGCTGGCCAAGGAAAGCCTGATGGAAGACCTGAACATGTACGAGCTGCAGGCCAAGGCGGCCCGTGGCGAGAAGCTCGATCAGGTCGAGGAGCTGCGTCTGGAACTGTACGAGAAGGTCAATGCCCTGGGCATTGGCGCCCAGGGTCTGGGCGGCCTGACCACCGTGCTGGACGTCAAGATCAAGATGTACCCCACGCACGCGGCCTCCAAGCCCGTGGCGATGATCCCCAACTGTGCAGCCACGCGCCACGCCCACTTCGTGATGGACGGCTCCGGCCCCGTGTACCTGGAAGCCCCCTCGCTGGATCTGTGGCCCAAGATCGACTGGGCGCCCGACTACAACAAGTCCAAGCGCGTGGACCTGAACACCCTGACCAAGGAAGAGGTCGCCTCCTGGAAGCCTGGTGACACCCTGCTGCTCAACGGCAAGATGCTCACCGGCCGCGACGCCGCCCACAAGCGCATCCAGGACATGCTGGCCAAGGGCGAGCAGCTGCCGGTGGACTTCACCAACCGCGTGATCTACTACGTCGGCCCCGTGGACCCGGTGCGCGACGAAGTGGTCGGCCCTGCAGGCCCCACCACCGCCACCCGCATGGACAAGTTCACCGACATGATGCTGGAAAAGACCGGCCTCATCGCCATGATCGGCAAGGCCGAGCGCGGCCCGGTCGCCATCGAAAGCATCAAGAAGCACAAGTCGGCCTACCTGATGGCCGTCGGCGGCGCTGCCTATCTGGTGTCCAAAGCCATCAAGGGCGCGAAGGTCGTTGGCTTTGCCGACTTGGGCATGGAAGCCATCTACGAATTTGACGTGGTGGACATGCCCGTGACCGTGGCTGTGGATGCAGGCGGCACCAGCGCCCACATCACCGGCCCCGCCGAATGGCAGAAGCGCATTGCCACCGGCGAGTTCAAGGGCATCGAAGTCACCGCCGCTTGAAAACCGTCTGCGTGTTCGACAGCGGGGTGGGCGGACTGAGCGTCCTGCGTGCCCTGCTGGCGTACCTGCCGGACGTCCGCTTTGTCTACCTCGCCGACAGCGGCCACGCCCCCTACGGTGACCGCTCGCCCGAATGGGTGCAAGAGCGTGTCCACCAGGTCACCGCCAGCCTGTGCGATGCCTTCCGGCCGGACGCTGTCGTCGTGGCGTGCAACACCGCCACGGCACTGGCCATCGACAGCCTGCGGCAGCGCTGGCCGGTTCTGCCCTTCGTGGGGGTGGAGCCGGCGCTCAAACCGGCGACAATCCTGAGCCTGAGCGGCCAGATCGGAGTCATGGCCACCACCGGAACGGTGGGCAGCGTCCGCTTTGCCGCGCTGCGCCAGCGTCTGGAAAGCACCCGGGACTGCCACTTCCACGCCGTGGCCTGCCGCGGCCTGGCCGATGCCATCGAGCGGGATGATCCGGACACCATCCGGCAATTGGTGCATCGCTACGTCAAAGCACTGCGCTCCATGGCACCCGACGATCAGCCGATCGACACACTGGTGCTCGGATGCACCCACTACCCTTTCGTTGCCGACATCATTGCCGAGGCGGCTGGCCCCGGCGTCCGGCTGGTCGATACCGGTGAGCCCGTGGCACGCCGCACGCGGGACATTCTGGGTCTGGACGGAACCCGCCATGAGCGCGCGCCGCTGCCCAAGTTCTTCAGTACCGGAGACCCCTCCGTGCTCGAAAGCCTGGTGGCGCGATGGCTCGCACTGGACACCGCAGCCCGCGCCTGGACAGCCTGAATATCAGGGCGCCGGGGAGGCCGCTGCCAGCGCCCGGTCACGCCCACGGTCCAGCCGCAACGGCACCAGCAGCATCAGCCCGGCCACGAACATCAGCGCCGTAAAGACGATGGCCATGCGCTGGTTGCCGCCGGTCACGAGCGTGACGAACCCATAGGTGAGCGGCCCCAGGATGCTGGCCAGCCGGTTGGCAAAGGTCCACAGCCCGTAGAACTCGGCCAGCCGCTCGCGCGGCGCGAGCAGGCCCGCAATGGCCCGCCCCGCCGACTGGCTCGAACCCATGCACAGACCCGCAATCACGGCGGCCGCCCAGAACGCGCCCTTGGTGGTGGCCAGCGCAGCAATGACGCAGGTCACCGTCCACCCCAGGAGCGTCAGAGCCAGTGCCCGCTTGTGTCCGAGCCTGTCCTGCCAGTAGCCGAAACCGAACGCGCCCAGCGCGGCGGCAATGTTGAGCACGAAGATCATGGCCATGGTCTCCTGCTGGCGAAAACCGATGACCTGTTCCGCATAGATGGCGGCGAGCGCGATGGTCACCGCCACGCCCGCCTGATAGGCCACGGTGCAGGCCAGCAGCCACAGGAAATCCGGATAGCCTCTGGCCAAGCGCCAGCTCGCCGCCTGCTGGCGCCAGACCGATCGCCAGCTTTGCTGTCCACCGCGGCCCACGCCGGCGGACCTGTCCCTGAGCAACGCCAGGGTCACGAGGGCCGCCAAGCCGAACACGACCGCGGTGATCCACATCGTGACCGGCACGAAATCCTTGGCCGCCTCGCCACGTGCCTGCGCTCCGAGCACATAGGCCAGTCCCAGGCCAAGCGTGAGCATCCCCCCCACATAGCCGAAGCTCCAGCCCCAGCCGCTGACCCTGCCCAGCGCCTCGGGGCGCGCCAGCTCCGGCAGGAAGGCGGCGATGAGCGACTCGCCCCACGCATAACAGAGGTTGGAGAGGATGATCAGCCCCATGCCCAGCGCCACCATGCCGGGACCGACCCAGCCCAGGGCCGCCGTGCATGCCACGCAACCGATGGTGCTGATCCACAGCAGGATCTTTTTCCCCCCGCGGGCATCGGCCCAGGCACCGAGCACGGGCACCGTCAGCATGACCAGCGCGTTGGAGATGGCCAGCGCCACCGTCCACGCAAACGTGGCCCAGGGCGCGCCCTGCGCGGCCACCGACACGAAGTACGCGGCAAAGACAGCCGTCAGCACCACCGTGGTGTAGCCGGAGTTGGCGAAGTCGTACATCGCCCACCCGAAGACCTCGCGTTTGGCCACGCCAGGCTGCAGGGCATCGGAAGAAAACAGGCCCATGTTGCCTCCATCTGGACGGAGGCACCCGATGCCCCCTGGGACCGCAGTCTAGCGGCCGCGGCGCGGGGTGTTCAGTGCAGGTGGCGCGGCTTGCGCGGGCCGCCGTGACCGGAGGGCCCATGACCGCCGCGCGGGCGCCCGATCTGCATCGAGTTGACCAGATCGTCAAAACGCTGCGTGAACAGGCGGTCGATCGACGCCACGACATCGCCCAGCTCCGATGCGTCGAAATGGCGCTCCATGAGATGGATCACGTCCTCGACCAGCAGGTCGCGTTGCACCTGCATGATGGCGGCCGGGGTCGGACCGACGAAGCACATCATGAAGTCGTCACGCGCTTCGGCGCCTTCGGTGACTTCGTCCTCGTCGAACTCGGTGTCATAGAAGGAGATTTCGAGCGGCGCGCCGGTCGATGCAATGTCGTTCAGGCCCATGCAGGCCTCTTCGATCACCTGCCGGAAATCCTCGTCGCCCGGCACCGTCCAGCAGATCTGCAGCAGGTGATCCTTCTTCTCGAAGCGGATGCCCGGCTCGTCCTCGTAGCTGCTCTCGGCCGCCGCCGCCAGCGAACGGCCGCCTGCATACTGCCACAGCGGCCGCAGCGCCTCCTGAATCTGCTCGTACCCGACATCCTCGCGCAAGGGCACATCCCCATGCACATGGATCTCAAAAGGGGCGTTGTATCGGGTCATGGGAACTCACTGTACCGGTCTCACCGGAAAAAAGCTAACGCTGGTGCCTCGAACGGGACTCGAACCCGTAAGCCGTGTGAGCGGCGGCGGATTTTAAGTCCGCTGCGTCTACCAATTCCACCATCGAGGCCAAACCGTAATTGTCGCAGGTCGCGCGTGCCGACGGGTCCTCCTGCCCCCGCTTCCCCCGGATTCGCGCGGCCTGCGACATCCGGTCCCGACCCTCAAGCGCTGCTCAAATATTACATTGATGGACTTTTTTTGATGATTGATGTAATTTTCAACACATGAGCACCACGCCACGATCCCTCATCCTCAGCCTGATGCTGGGCGCGGAGGCGCGTGGCCACACGGAGCTCGGCGTGCGGGAGCTGCTGGCCGCCTGCGCCCTGTTCAGTCTGCCAGGCAACACCGTGCGCGTCGCGCTGGCACGGGCCGTCGCTGCCGACCTGCTGGTGACGCCACGCCGGGGCAGCTACGCACTGGGCCCCGCCGCGCGCCCGCTGGCCCATGAAGTCAGCCGCTGGCGCCACGCCGAGAGCCTGATGACCACCTGGACGGGGGACTGGGTCGCCATCCATGTGGGTGCTAGCGGCCGCAGCGACCGGCCGGCGCTGCGGGCGCGCGAGCGCGCCTTCGGTCTGCTGGGATTTGCCGAATTCGAGCGTGGCCTGCACCTTCGGCCCGACAACCTCACCGGCGGCAGCGATGCGCTGCGCCAGCGCCTGCAAGCGCTGCTGCCGCCCGGCATCGGCAGCGGCACCCTCTTCGTGCTGCGAGATCTGGCCCCCGAGGACGAGCAACGTGCCCGCCGGTTGTGGGACACCGCTGCACTGGATGCCATGTACCGCTGCACGACGGCCCGGCTGAGCGCCTGGCTCGACAACACACACGCTCTCTCGCTGGACCAGGCCGCGCGCGAGTCGTTCGAGATTGGCCATCAGGCCATTCGCCAGCTCATGTTCGACCCTCTGCTGCCCAAGCCGCTGATCGACGCCGAGGCACGGACGCGTTTCATGAAGGCCGTGGCGCGCTTCGACGATGTCGGCCAGGCCATCTGGCAGCGCTTCCTCGCCGCCGCGCGCGGGCAGGACAAGCTCGGCGTTCCGGTGCCCCCTTTCCCCCAATGCCAACCACAGGAGACAATGCCATGAACGCACCCGACATGGTCCGGCCACACCAGGCCTGGCTCGCCGACACGCACGAGGTGATCAACACCGGCAGCGAGCTGGCCGACTACAACATGTATCGGCAGGACACCGCACTGGTCGAGGCAGTGAACCGCGAAGGCGCGGCCTGGGCCGATACCGCACTGGACGAATTCGGACGCCTCACCGGTTCGGCCGAGTACCTTGAGTTGGGTGCGCTGGCGAACCGCCATCCGCCCGAACTCGATACGCACGACCGGTTCGGTCGCCGCGTCGACCTCGTGCGCTTTCATCCGGCCTACCACCAGCTCATGCGCTCGGCCATCGAACACGGGCTGCATTCCGCGCCCTGGACCGACCCCAAACCGGGTGCCCACGTGGCGCGCGCCGCCCATTTCTACCTGCAAAGCCAGGTGGAGGCCGGCCATGGCTGCCCGATCACCATGACCTTTGCCTCGGTGCCGGCATTGCAGACCACACCGGCCTTGGCCGAGGCCTGGGTACCCAGGATCACCGCGCGCCACTATGACCCGCGCAATGTGCCTGACGCGCAGAAACAGGGCCTGACCATCGGCATGGCGATGACCGAAAAACAGGGCGGCTCCGACGTGCGCGCCAACACCACGCGGGCGTATCCGGTCGGCACGGCAACAGGACCGGGTGCGGCGTACGAACTCGTCGGCCACAAATTCTTCGTGTCCGCACCCATGTGCGACGCCTTCCTCGTCCTGGCGCACGCACCCGGCGGACTGTCGTGTTTCCTGCTCCCGCGCTGGCGGCCTGACAGCAGCAAGAACCCGCTGCAGGTGCTGCGTCTCAAGCGCAAGATGGGCAACGTTTCCAATGCCAGCAGCGAGACCGAACTGCGCGGCGCGCTGGCCTGGATGGTCGGCGAGGAAGGCCGGGGCGTGCGCACCATCATCGAGATGGTGGCGATGACGCGCTTTGACTGCATGATCGGCTCCAGTGCCGGCCAGCGCATGGCCGTCTCGCTGGCGCTGCACCACTGCAAGCAGCGCTCGGCTTTCGGCCGCGTGCTCAATGAGCAGCCGCTGATGCAGAACGTGCTGGCCGACCTGGTACTGGAAAACGAAGGCGCCCTTGCCCTCACCATGCGCCTGGCACGCGCGCTGGACCACCGCAGCGACCCGCACGAGGATGCACTGATGCGGCTCGTCACCGCCGTCGGCAAGTACTGGATCTGCAAGCGCACACCCCAGCATGCCTATGAAGCGATGGAATGCATCGGCGGCAGTGGCGTGATGGAGGACAGTCCCTTCCCGCGCCTGTATCGTGAAGCGCCCGTCAACGCGATCTGGGAAGGTAGCGGCAACGTCCAGTGCCTGGACGTGCTGCGGGCCATGCAGAAGACCCCCGCGGTGGTCGAGACCTTCTTTGCCGAACTGGCCAGGGCTCGCGGTGGCCATGCACTGCTGGACAAAGCCATCGCCGAGCTCAAGGGCGAATTCAACGACCTGTCGGACCTGGAGTACCGCGCACGGCATGTGGTCGACCGCATGGCATTGACGATCCAGGCAGCGCTGCTGGTGCAGCACGCGCCGGCCATGGTGGCCGATGCCTTCTGCGCCTCACGTCTGGCCGGAGGCGTCGACCGGCAATATGGCACGCTGCCGCGCGGCATCGACTGCCCGGGCATCATCGCCCGCGCCACGCCTTCGGCGTGATCCGGCTGCGACGGACGAAAAAAAACAGGGCCCGTATGGGCCCTGTTTTGATGTCTGGAGCGGGAAACGAGGTTCGAACTCGCGACCTCAACCTTGGCAAGGTTGCGCTCTACCAACTGAGCTATTCCCGCTTAAGCGATGTGCTCTCGCGATGACGAAATTGTAGCGCAAAAAATCCCACTTTCCGGGGCATCGCTTCATTTTTTGCAGATCACGCGCCACACACATGAGCAGTTGCCCTCGGACAGGCCACGGTTACTCCGGCTTCGGACCCCAGCAGGCCGGATCAGGGTATAAATTGCGGTCTCCACACAAGCAATTCGATGCCAAACGCAGACAGGAAATTTCGTGGTCAGGGGCGCACTCCGTCTCAGCGGCCACAGCCCCACGCCCCGATGGGCGATCAGCGCTACCAGGAATTGTTGAGCATGCTGGGGGCGGCGTTCGCCCAGGTCGATGACGGCGAGGAGAAACGCCGCCAAGCGAGAGAGCGTGAGCTCGAACACGAACGCTGGCTTGCCCGCCGCGAAACCACCATCCGCGAGATCGTCTCGCTGATGCAGGAACACGGCATCGCCGTCGAAGACCTGGCCTGAAGCTGCCTCCGCGGGGGCAGCCACATCCGTCGTTACTCGACCTGGTCTTCGGCCGTCTGTTCGTCCAGTTGTGCCATGGGAAGGCGCGCGGGCAGGAATACATGAAACGTGGCCCCCTGATCGGGCTGGGATTCCGCCCAGATGCGGCCGCCATGATGCTCGACGATACGGCGCACCAGCGCCAGTCCGATACCGGCGCCCGGGAAGCGCCCATCGTTGTGCAACCGCTGGAACATGCCGAACAGGCGTCCGGCCTGCTCGGGCGCGAAACCGATGCCGTTGTCGCGCACGTGGAACACGAGGCCCTCTTCCTGCGGCTCCCAGCCCACCTCGACCTCGATCACGTCGCGGCACGACGAGTACTTCAGGGCGTTCTCCAGCAGATTGACCCAGACCTCGCGCAGCAGCACCGGATCACCCTGCACGACAGGCATTCCCGGCTGGATGCGCCAGCGCGGTGCCTTGACCCCCCAGTCGATCGCCAGTGCGGAGGTCACCTCATGGACCAGGCCTGCCATGTCAACCTGTGACACGTTCATGCCCTTGCGGCCCATGCGCGCGAACGACAGCATGCCGTCAATGAGGTTGCGCATCTGCGCGGCGGCGCCAATGATCTTCTCGCAGTACGCCCGAGCGTTCTGCCCTCCCCCCGTGGTGATGTCTTCCTTGAGCAACTCGGCGAACCCGGCAATGTGGCGCAGCGGTGTGCGAAGGTCGTGGGACAAGGCATAGGAAAACTCTTCCAGCGATCCGTATGCCTCCTCCAGCTGGCGGGTGCGGATCTGGACCTGCCTGTTCAGGTCCTCGTTGCGGCGATGCCGCTGCTCGATCAGATTCTTGTAGAGCGTGATGTCCTGGACCGTCAGCGTCAGAGGCCATTCGAATCCGTTGTGCCCCTGATGGGGAACGCCCCGGCAGCGCACCCACCGGCGCGCGCCGCTGGCAGTGAGGACGCGGAATTCGGCGTCGATCTCGGCACCATCAGCCAAGGCCTGGGCCAGGACCTTTCGCGCCATTTCGCTGTCCTGCGGATGCACACAGGCAAGAAATTCCTCCATGCCTCGCGGCTGATTGTCGCTTTCGCGCCCGAGGATGCGAAAAATTTCGGACGTCCAGCGCGAGCGGCCTGTTTCGGCATCGACCTCGATCCGGCCGAGACGCGCAAGCCGCTGGGCCAGTTCTAGCCGCTTTTGCAGGTCAGCCGTCTGCAGCTCGCGCTTCTTGCGCTCGGTGATGTCGGTCTGGATGGAGACGTAGCTGGTGACACGCCCCTGTGCGTCCCTGATCGGTTCGATGTTGAGCTGGACCCAGTAGGGCTCGCCCGAACGCTTGTGATTGAGCAACTCGAAGTCGCGCACCGGCTGTGGTGTGCGCAGCAGTTGAGCCAGGCGGGATACCGTTTCCGAATCCGTGAGGGGGCCGTGCAGGAGTTCGCTGGGGCGGCGTCCGATGCATTCTGAGAGCGACCAGCCGGTGATGCGTGTATAGGCCGGATTGACCCAAGTGATGCGGCGCGACTCGTCGGTGACCACCACCATGTTGGAGGTGTTCTCCACGATCATTTCAAGCATCTGCAGCCGACGAAGCACGTCTTCCGCAGCAGGCATGAACGAAGGCGACATGGACCAATCCCCGTATTCAGGCGATGACAGACATGGCGTTGTTCATGGCCGGCCGCTGGCACCCGGCCATGTGGAAGTTCCTCCTGTCCAGCAAACACATGCTGCGATGAACCGGCCTGATCTTATCCACGCCCTGTGTCCACGGCCGATGGACATCGGCACGGTTATTGCGCTGCATCACAGGCTGGCTTTCTCGCATGGGCGACGGGCAGGAAAGATGAATGAATTGGTTACATTTCGCCACATTTACGCCTTGATGTGACGCAAGCTCATTCAAGGTTTTCCCGGAATCCATCCTCAATGTGACGCCGCACGCACTAGCGCCCAAAACCCACTTCAATTTCTGCGCATATTTTATTACATTTCATAACAAATAATCCGTTTGGGGTACACCCCAACTCCCGCAACCGACAAACCCGCACCGCCCTCATCAACGTTATGAACCGCCAGCCTCTGACAGGCGAAGAAACCAGCTCAAACGCACCGGCATCGGAACTGGTCACGGATACCGTCTCTCCCCCCTTGGCCAGACGTTGCCCACAGTGCGCAACGCTGCCCATGTGCGTCATGAGCGGTCTCAGCGAAACCGTCAGGAACCGCCTTTCGCCTCTTGTCTCGGAACGCGCCTTCCGCAAGGGTGAAGTGCTGGTTCGGGAAGGGCGGGTATCACAGCATGTGTCGGTGATCAAGCTGGGAACGGTCGCGGTCTATCGCCAGGGCCAGTCCAGTCAGCCCCAAACTGTGTCCATGCTCGGGCGGGGACAATTGATGGGCGGATACGCCGTCTATGGCCACGCCGAACCGGTTGGCGCCGTGGCGCTGTCGTCCGGGCGCATCTGCCACGTCGACGTCGGAGATCTGTACCGCCTGGACATTCTGGACAGACAGTTTCACATCAGCATGCAGCAGCAGATCGTGCGCTGGCATGGATATCTGGCCGACTGGGCCCGTGTGATGCACATCAAGAACATCCAGGAGAGGGTGCTGGCGGCGCTGCAGCTGTTCACGAGCGAGCAGCGTGTACGCGTGATGCGGCTGCCTGGCCAATCCGAGCTGGCCACGCTGCTGTCCACCACGCGCGAGTCGGTCGCCCGATCGTTGCAGCAGCTGCAAAGCTCTGGCCACATCCTGCGTCACGACCGCTGGCATTGCGAAGTTGTCACAACTACCGCCACGGCGCGCGGGAAACTGACACGGCAGAGAGGCTAAGAGTCGCCTCAACAAAGCAATTCGCCGTTCCGGCCGGACAGGAACGCGGCAATATCTGCTGCTGAGGCCGCAGGATGATGGTGATGCCGAACATTCGCAGCCCGCAGCATCGTGATCAGCTGCGTTGAACGAGCCTGGCGCATGATGAACGGAGCCCACCGGAACAGCGTCATGCCCTCGGACGGGTCACACGGGATCCAGCGCCGATCCGGCACAGGCGCCAAGTCCTTGGTTCGCATGCCCCAGCATCAGTCGCTCCAGCTGCGCGGCCAATGAAAAAGACAATCCGACCTCGTCGCCAGAAGGACCAGGCCATCCAGCAATACACGCATGTGCTCTGCCCGGTCCGCAATCGGGCCACCCCGAAGCGGGCAATGTGGCCATCAATGCCACTGGACGTCCGGCCCGGAGTGGATGGCGATATTCCACTTTGACACATCAACTGGAAGAGCAATGTCCAGCGGACTGAAACACCAACGTCATCACCCGATCTGACGTCCGGACAATTCCTGAAAAATCAATCGCATAGAAGCGATCGCAGGGTATTCCCTAGCCCCTGTTTCTTCTGGCATATCAATTGCGAAGAAGGTGCGACCCACAAAAAGGGTAAGCCGCGCCTGCACGAGACCTTGGGGGCCGCGGCGAGCTTCACAACATCCGGAGACCCCACGATGGAAACCTTCTACGAGGTCATGCGCCGCAAAGGCATTTCGCGTCGCAGCTACCTGAAATACTGCTCCCTCACGGCAACCTCACTGGGCCTGGCACCGTCCTTCGTGCCACAGATCGCCCACGCTATGGAGACCAAGCCACGCACCCCCGTGCTGTGGCTGCATGGTCTGGAATGCACCTGCTGCACCGAAGCCTTCATCCGCTCGGCCCACCCGCTGGCCAAGGACGTGGTGCTGTCAATGATCTCGCTCGACTACGACGACACACTGATGGCCGCCGCCGGCCACCAGGCCGAGGCCATCCTCGAAGAGATCATGACCAAGTACAAGGGCAACTACATCCTGGCGGTCGAGGGCAACCCGCCGCTGAACGAAGACGGCATGTTCTGCATCCAGTCGGGCAAACCCTTCATCGACAAGCTCAAACACGTAGCCAAGGACGCCAAGGCCATCATCGCCTGGGGCTCCTGCGCCTCCTGGGGTTGCGTGCAGGCCGCCAAGCCCAACCCGACGCAGGCCAAGCCGATCCACAAGGTCATCACCGACAAGCCCATCATCAAGGTGCCGGGTTGCCCGCCCATCCCCGAGGTGATGACCGGCGTGATCACCTACATGCTGACGTTCGACCGCATCCCCGAGCTGGACCGTCAGGGCCGCCCGAAGATGTTCTACAGCCAGCGCATTCACGACAAGTGCTACCGCCGCCCGCACTTCGATGCCGGGCAGTTCGTCGAGGCCTGGGACGACGAGTCCGCGCGCAAGGGCTACTGCCTCTACAAGGTCGGCTGCAAGGGCCCGACCACCTACAACGCCTGCTCCACCGTGCAGTGGAACGAGGGTACGAGCTTCCCGATCAAGGCCGGGCACGGCTGCATCGGCTGCTCGGAAGACGGGTTCTGGGACAAGGGCTCGTTCTACGACCGCCTGACCGACATCCACCAGTTCGGCATCGAGTCCAACGCCGACAAGGTCGGTGGCACCGCGGCAGCTGTCGTCGGTGCGGCCGTTGCGGCCCACGCGGCCATCTCGGTCGCCAAGCGCTCACGCGACAGTGCCAAGGCCAGACAGGCCGCAACCACCACCAACGCCTGACGCATCAGAGGACGACAAGACATGGGCGCTTACGAAACACAAGGCTTCAAACTCGACAACAGCGGCCGCCGGGTGGTTGTCGATCCCGTGACCCGCATCGAGGGACACCTGCGTTGCGAGGTCAACCTCGACAGCAACAACGTCATCCGCAACGCCGTCTCCACCGGCACCATGTGGCGTGGCCTAGAGGTGATCCTCAAGGGTCGTGATCCGCGCGACGCCTGGGCGTTCGTCGAACGCATCTGCGGCGTGTGCACCGGCTGCCACGCGCTGACCTCGGTGCGCGCGGTGGAGGACGCGCTGGGCATCCGCATTCCGCACAACGCGCACCTGATCCGCGAAATGATGGCCAAGACGCTGCAGGTGCACGACCACGCGGTGCACTTCTACCACCTGCATGCGCTGGACTGGGTGGACGTGGTCTCGGCGCTCAATGCCGACCCGAAGAAGACCAGCGAGCTGCAGCACCTGGTCTCGCCCTCGCACCCGCTGTCATCGCCGGGTTATTTCCGGGATGTGCAGAACCGTCTGAAGAAGTTCGTCGACAGCGGGCAGTTGGGGCCGTTCGCCAACGGCTACTGGGGCTCCAAGGCCTACGTGCTGCCGCCCGAAGCCAACCTGATGGCGGTAACCCACTATCTGGAGGCACTGGACCTGCAGAAAGAATGGGTCAAGGTGCACACGATCTTCGGCGGCAAGAACCCGCACCCCAACTACATGGTGGGCGGTGTGCCCTGCGCGATCAATATCGACGGTGACGGTGCGGCCGGTGCGCCCATCAACATGGAGCGCCTGAACTTCGTCGAGGCCCGCATCCGGGAGATGATCGAGTTCAACAACAACGTCTACATCCCCGACGTGCTGGCCATCGGCACCATCTACAAGAACGCCGGCTGGCTCTACGGCGGCGGTCTGTCGGCCCTGAACGTGGCCGACTACGGCACGTATGAAAAGGTCCCGTACGACTTCAGCACCCACCAGCTTCCGGGGGGCGTGATCCTCAACGGCAACTGGAACGAGATCCACGAGATCGATCCGCGCGACCCCGATCAGGTGCAGGAGTTCGTGACGCACTCCTGGTACAAGTACGCCGACGAGAGCAAGGGCCTGCACCCCTGGGATGGTGTGACGGAGGCAAACTTCCAGCCCGAAGGCCCGAACTTCAAGGGTACGCGCACGAAGATCGAGAACGTCGACGAGTCAGCCAAGTACTCGTGGATCAAGGCGCCGCGCTGGCGAGGCCACGCGGTGGAGGTCGGCCCCCTGTCGCGCTACATCCTGGGCTATGCCCATGCGCAACAGGGCAACAAGTGGTGCCAGCGCGTCAAGGAACAGATCGAGTCCTCGGCCGAGGCGATCAACTCCGCGATTCCCAAGGCACTGGGTCTGCCCGAAACCAGCTACACCGTCAAGCAGTTGCTGCCCACCACCATCGGCCGCACCCTGGCGCGCGCGCTGGAAAGTCAGTACTGCGGCGAAATGATGATGGACGACTTCCGCCAGCTGGTGTCCAACATCAAGAACGGCGACACCGCCACGGCGAACGTGGAAAAGTGGGACCCTGCCACCTGGCCCAAGGAAGCCAAAGGTGTCGGTACCGTGGCCGCGCCGCGCGGCATGCTGGGCCACTGGATCAGGATCAAGGACGGCAAGATCGAGAACTACCAGTGCGTGGTGCCCACGACCTGGAACGGCTCGCCGCGCGACGCCAAGGGCCAGATCGGCGCCTTCGAGGCCTCGCTGATGAATACGCCCATGG
Source organism: Pseudomonadota bacterium (assembly GCA_023415035.1). GTDB lineage: Bacteria > Pseudomonadota > Gammaproteobacteria > Burkholderiales > Burkholderiaceae_C > Hydrogenophaga. The sequence continues at coordinate 18,586 of JAEZLX010000023.1, forward strand.
TCAACCCCGAGCAGCCGCTGGAAATCCTGCGCACCCTGCACAGCTTCGATCCGTGCCTGGCCTGCTCCACCCACGTGATGAGCCCCGACGGTCAGGAAATGGCCCGTGTCACCGTGCGTTGACCATCTGCTCCCAACAGGAAATCACCGATGAAAACAAAACCTATCCTGCACCGAATCGCCGCCCTGGCCTTGCTGGGAGGGCTTGCCACCACCGCCCAGGCCCACACCGGTCATGACACCAGCAGCCTGATGGAAGGGCTGGTGCATCCATTCGGTCTCGACCACCTGCTGGCGATGGTGGCCGTGGGCGTGTGGTCCGTCTCGGCACTGCCAGCCCGCCAGGCCTGGCAGGGGCCGGCCATGTTCCTGATCGCGCTGGTCATCAGCGCGGCTGTGGGCATGGTGGGCGCGAGCATGCCCTACCTCGAACACGGCGTGTCGCTGTCGGTCGTGCTGTTCGGCGCCATGCTGGTGCTGGCGCGTCGCCCGATGCCGCGCGCCATGGGTCTGGGCCTGATTGCTGCGGCTGCCTCGCTGCACGGTCTGGCCCACGGTGCCGAAACGCCCGAATCGGGCTTCGCCGGCTACGCGGCCGGGTTCCTCATCACCACCGCCGCTCTGCATCTCGGTGGTGTTGGCATCGGGCTGGCGATCCGGCACTGGCTGGCCGAACGCAGCGCGCTGGCACTGGGTGGCCTGGGCTCGGTCCTGGGCATGTCCGGCCTGTGGCTGTTCGGTCAGCTGGCCGGCTGAGGCAAGGCCATCGGCCCAAACACAACAGCGACAAAGAGGAGAACGGCATGTCCACCTTGTCTTCGCATGAACGGCCACAGGCGCGGCTGGCCGACGTCACCGGCGTGGACGTCGATGCGGTCCAGCATGGGACATCGATCAAGTCGGTCTACGTGTACGAGGCGCCGGTGCGCATCTGGCACTGGATCAATGTGCTGGCGATCGTGGTGCTGTGCATCACCGGCTACTTCATCGGCAAGCCCCTGCCCACCCAGCCGGGCGAGGCCAGCGCCAACTACCTGATGGGCTACATCCGGTTTGCGCACTTCGCGGCCGGCTACATCATGGCGGTCGGTTTGCTGGGCCGCGCCTACTGGGCCCTCGTGGGCAACCACCACGCGCGCGAGCTGTTCTGGGTGCCTCTGCTGCGTGGCGCCTACTGGCGCGAAGTGCTGCGCATGGTGCGCTGGTACCTGTTCATGGTCCCGCGACCCAACCAGTACGTGGGCCACAACCCGCTGGCACGCCTGGCCATGTTCCTTGGCTACCTCCTGTTGTCGCTGTTCATGATCATCACGGGGCTGGCGCTGTATGGCGAGGGCGCGCAGGCAGGCTCGTGGCAGGAACAGCTGTTCGGCTGGGTTATCCCCCTGTTCGGCCAGAGCCAGGACGTGCACACCTGGCATCGCCTGGGCATGTGGGCCATGATCGTGTTCATCATCCTGCATGTGTACGCTGCCATCCGGGAAGACATCATGGGCCGCCAGAGCATCGTCTCGACCATGATCTCCGGCCACCGGACCTTCAAGGACTGAGCCGTGACCGAAACGCCGCAAACGACGGCCCTGTCCCGGACCCTGGACGGCGAAACGCGCTCGCCAGCATCGGGCTGCGCCGATGAATGGCAGCCGGCACGCATCGTCGTGCTGGGCATCGGCAACCTGCTCTGGGCAGACGAGGGTTTCGGCGTGCGCTGCGTCGAAGCCATGCAACGCGGCTGGGAGTTCGACCCGCATGTGCGTCTCATCGACGGCGGCACGCAGGGGCTGTACCTCATCCAGCATGTGCAGGAGTCCGATGCCCTGCTGATCTTCGATGCCATCGACTACGGGCTTGAACCCGGAACCCTCAAGGAAGTGCGCGACGACGACGTACCGCGCTTCATGGGTGCCAAGAAAATGAGCCTGCACCAGACCGGCTT
>JAEZLX010000036.1 GCA_023415035.1 Pseudomonadota bacterium
GAGTTGCCCTCTGCGCTGCCCCGACACCGCATGCTCCTCGGGGAGTCGAGTACTCGCCCCGAACTTTGATCTGGGTGATAGCGATCAACTGGCACCACGACCACAACCACGCCGAGATGGCCGTCGGACCGCCCCTGACTAACCTGCAGATCGCCACCAGGTTCCCCACCCTGGGCATCCGCCCACGCCCGCGGCAAAGGTCGCGAGTACGTGCAGCCGTAGAACCATGCGGACCGGAATTGTCCGCCGGCGGAAATGGGTTCAGGCCGTCAGCTCTGCAGTGGCCTGAACGGTTCGATTCCGGACGGCATCGCAGCCACTGCCGGTCCCCGGCCCCGAGTCCAGGGATCGCGAACACAAAGACCAGCCGAACAGCTCCTTGCGAAGGCCCGCAGCGGTAGCGCGCTCACCGTTGTCTTCTGCGATCGCCTGTTCGAGCGCCGCGGCATCGCGCGCGCTCTCCAGGGATTCCAGCAGCTCGAGGTCGTTGCCCCGCCGGTCTGACACCGTGAAAAACCTGGAGATTGGGGCCGGTGGCGCCGTATCTCGTGGCGGCGGCAGTCACGCAGCAGGTCCGACCAGGATTCGGGCGATTCGCGGTAGCCGCCGGTGAGGCGACGAGAGTTGGCACGCCTTCGTGACGATGTTGCAGGTGCGCCTTCCCCCGCCGCTGGCGACGCTGGAGCTGTGGGATCTCATTCACGGTCGCTCCGGGGCCGCTGGCCGCCCGCTAGGTTCACTTCCGTGGCGTCAGGACTGCCTCCGACGTGGCCTGGCGCCACACGCGATTTCGCGTAAGCAACGAGGAAGTGTCCGAGTGTCCACGACAATCGCACCAAACCAGGTACTGATGCAACCGTGTCCTGCTACAAACCACGTCATGAAGACGGTTCGGGGGTTTCTATTTTCGCTTGTGGTGCCGCTCACCTTCCTGGTGTTGCTCGTCTACGGCGGGAAGCAAGGCTTCTGGGGTGCACCGGAAGCCTTCGCTGAGTGGTTCACGGGTGTGGTTGCGCCCGAGGCGACACCGACGCCTGCAACCGCTACCGAAGTGGCTGGATGAAGGTTCTGCGCCCCCGATGGCCGCTCTGTAACCGTCAACGACGCCGATGTCGGGGACGATCTCGTTCACCGAGTGACACGACTCCATGGGCACCACTATGCCCGGATAGCTCAGCTCGTCACTTGATCGTGCAGCAGCTCTCGGCGCGGGTGGATATCGGTGTGGTGCGAGTCGGCTGGCGCGATTGGTGCCTGGTCCGGACCTCTCGACGTGTCTCCGCCGCTTTCTTGACTGATGTCCAAGAAGCCTTTACCGTAACCGCGATTGCTTCTTGGGCGGCGTCCAAGAAGAGCGGGTGGTGAAGCGGGGGAGGACGCGAGTCATGGAAATCAGTGGGCCTGTCGATCGGCGCGAGGCGGTAGCGGTGCGGCGTGAGGTCTTGTTCCCCTCTGGCCAGGACGAGTGCGCGGCATGGCTGTACACCGCACCCGACCTGGATGGTCCGCGTCCGATAGTGATCATGGGGCATGGGCTCGGGGCGGTGCGGGAGATGCGCCTGGATGCCTACGCGGATCGGTTCGCTGATGCGGGGTGGTCGGTGCTGGTGTTCGACTACCGTCACCTCGGGGCCAGCGGCGGAGCGCCGCGCCAGCTCCTCGATATCGACCGGCAACGCGCCGATTGGCATGCCGCACTGGCGTTCGTACGCACACTACCGGAGGTGGATGTCAACCGGATCGCTTTGTGGGGCAGCTCGTTCGGCGGCGGGCATGTCCTTCAGGTCGCCTCCGAAGACAGTCGTATCGCGGCGGTCGTGGCCCAGTGCCCCTTCACTGACGGTCCGGCATCGTTGCGCTCGCGTATACGGAGCGGCCCGCTGAGCGCGGTGGCGCTGACAGTGGCTGGCATCCTCGACACGGTCGGTTCCTGGTTCGGTGCGAAGCCGATCCTGTTGCCGATGGCGGGGACGTCTTGGATGCCCGCGTTCGTGGCCTCACCCGACGCCCTCGCCGGCGCTTCCGCACTCCTGCCTGCGGGTACCCGGCTCTCGCGGCGCACCAGCGCGTTGTTGAAACGGTTGCCGTCGGTGCGGGCTCAGTTATCGAAGAACATCGAGCTGACCGAGATCGACCGTGGGGAAGAACCCGTGACCGGTGTCGGCCGCGACAGCATCTGGGGTGTACTGCGTGGCGCGGACGGTGAATTCGAGGCCGCCAACGCCTTGGCCGCGCGGCTGGTGCTGCGCCTGCCGCTAGATCGGCCCGGTCGCGCGCTGGCTTGCTTCAGCACTCCGACCCTGCTGTGTGTCTGCGACAACGACGCGGCCGCGCCCGCGAAGGCCACGAAGCGTCGCGCACAGGGCTTAGCGCACGTGCAGGTGCAGACCTACCCGTGCGACCACTTCGACATCTACGTGGGTAAACACTTCGACCGCGCCGTGTGTGACCAACTCTCTTTTCTGGCAAAACAATTCGACGCCACCGCACGCACCACAGAGTAGGCCGCTCCGAGCTCGTAGACGTGCGCAGACCGGGCACTCAGCCGGCGGCTGCGGCAAGATTGTGAGCGCTGTTCAGCAACGTCTCGATCACCGCGCGCCGCCGAGCCTGATCCGTCGGATGCGTCAGTAAGCCCTCGACAACGAAAACGCCGATCGCGACCAGCGGATCGACTTCGTCAGCGGGCACGCCGAGCTCGATCAGCTCTGCCCGGAACAATCCTTCGGCCAGCGCGTGGAACTGCTCATGCCATTCCTGAATGGATGCGGACTTCTCGGCACGCGTGTGCACCGTGCTCACCAACTGACCCAGCTGCTCCAATTCCCCGACCAGCCACAACAGCCGATCACTCAGCCCCGAGCCCAGTATTTTGCTGTAGGAGGTCATTGAGTCGGCCAGGACCGCATCCAGGACCGCGATCAATATCGAGTCCTTGTCCTGGAAGTACCAGTACAGC
>JAEZLX010000180.1 GCA_023415035.1 Pseudomonadota bacterium
GGCTCCAGCCACGCAGCGCACGGCGGTCTCACGAGCCGAGGAACGTCCACCACCACGATGGTCGCGTACGCCATACTTCTGCCAGTAGGTATAGTCGGCATGGCCAGGACGGAAGGTCTGCAGGATGTTGCCGTAATCCTTGCTGCGCTGGTCGGTGTTGCGGATCAGCAGCGCGATGGGCGTGCCCGTCGTGCGGCCCTCGTACACACCGCTGAGAATCTCCACGGCATCGGGCTCGTTGCGCTGGGTGACGAACTTGCTCGTCCCCGGGCGGCGCCGGTCCAGCTCCACCTGGATGTCGGCCTCGGACAGCGCCATCCCCGGCGGGCAGCCGTCGATGACACAGCCGATGGCCGGGCCATGGGACTCGCCAAAATTGGTGACGCAAAACAGGGTGCCGAAGGTATTGCCGCTCATGGGCGCGATTATCCCAGACGGCTTCGATCACCCGGCCGCGCTCAGCGGGAAAGCGCACCGATGACCGTCTGCGGCTCCTGTTGTGGAACAGGCGCCTGCTCCTGCGAGCGCGCATCACAAATCTGCAGCCCCCGCAACGATTGCTCCGCCGGCGTGTTGGCCGCCTGCAGCGCATCGATGCTCGCCTCGTCCAGCCGCACACCATCCCACTGGGCCAGCGTGATCTGGCCGTCGGCAACGCGCAGATGGCTGATGCCGTCCATCCCGTTCTCCCGCGCGCAGCGCGCCACAATGCCCTGCGGGTCAAGGTAATGGCATCACCGGCTTGCTGGTTGGTTCTCGCCAGCACCATCCCCCCATCCGTCAGAACACCGTCCTTGAACGCCTCCCTGTCGAATTCTGTCCCGCGATGGGCAACAACAACTTCGCCAGAATCGACATGCTGATAGACAGTCCCCTGATACCCTGTTTTCGGGTTGTTGACATGCGCACGAACAAAATGGCGGGCCCCGCCAATATGAACTTCCGGGGCACCAGAGTCGAAAAACTCCCCTTCGGGATAGCCTTTATAGGCATCAGCGGCAAGATTCGCACGCGACTGGCTGCCCATGGAACTACTCACGGCACTCTCCTCGCAGCCAAAACCGCTGTAAACAGGTCGTGCCGAAACTCACGCCTCAGTTCGGCGGGGTCTGCCACACCAGTTGACGAGTACCGCGACAGTTCCCTTTCCTGTTGACCATAAAGCGCTCGACGGAAATACCGTGTAACCGTCTTGCCCTGTGTCAGCGCCTCAGCATCCATCCGCATGGAAAACCCGATCTGTCCGGCTTGGCCACTGGGGACAAGGTTGGCCGTTACTGACAGCAGTTGCCACTGGCAGACGCCGTTGCCGTAGTAATCCTCATCCAGCAAGGCATCGAGGAACACCGTGGCTTTCCATGTCATCGGGCCAACAGGCTTGAATGCCAGGTCCAGGCGCGTGGTGGGTTGTGCCCTGGTCCCGGCCCACGCGCTGGTGACATACGAGCAGCCGCTGGTCTGGTAATGCCCAGACCAACGGACATCCGCGAAATCACCCGGCGCGTCCCTGACTTCCAGGGTGATCTCGTAGCCTTGCTTCGGTGACGGGTTCAGCCGGAAACGGTGTTCCTGTGCGCCTTGATCGCGCTGCTCACGGGTCACTGTCATGCCGGGAGCCTCCTTGCCCGTTGCCGCCGCCTCTGCCACGGGCTGACACGCGATGCACAGCGCGACCACACCCGCACGGCCCAGCCGAGATCCTGCATCGAACGCAACCAATCCACGCACCTGTCCCTCCTTCTTGCTCCTTCAGTCAATCGCTGGCCATGGAAACCACCCCCGGCTCAACGCGTGCGCATGCGCACCCGACCGATGTCGATCGCTTGCTGGTCTGCCGTCACGTCCAGAATCTTGCGGTACCTGACCACCGTCCTCATCCGCTGGTATTGCGACTCCACGTGCGCCACCGTGCCACCCATGGGGGTGACGGTATTGCCTCCGTACAGGCAACCGGTCGACTGGTAGCTGGTTCCCAGGTGGTGGTCCTCGCGGCGCATCGTGAAGATGGCCACGTCCTCACACACCAGCGCGTACCGCCCCGGCCCGACGCCGGTGATGATGAAGCTACCGCTGCTGTCGGTGCGCGCCATCCAAGCGTTCCTGAACACCCTGGGATCGGGGCGAAAGTCCTCGATGCGGGTCCTGTTCTTGGTCAGCCAGCTCGCACGATCCCGCGCGTTTTTTCCTCGAGCTCAAGCCACTGCTGGACGTGATCGGTGAGCGGCATGAGCCACACCCGGATATTGGCCGCTGGCTCTTCGGGTGTGGCATCCAGAATCACCCCGCCCTCGCTCCCAGCGAAGCGGCCATGGCGGACGATCTTGTGAAAGAAACTTCCCTGTACCCGGGTCTTGCCCGCCACCAGCCTTTGTCTTGCCTGCCGCTCGTCAAAGGCGGGCGTCTCGACCGGCAGTTCGACCGGCGTGCTCAGCCATCTTTCGTGCTCGCGCTGCTGGCGAGCGACTTCGTACGGATCAAGCGTGCAGCCACCTGACAGCACGGCAGCCGACATCAGCCCGGCTCGCAGCCAGGCACCCGCCGTCATCCCCATCCTTATCCCCCTGTCGTCTCTTATGACGGCGCCGGCGCGCGCCGAAACCGTCATTATTCAGGGGGCGGCTGCGGCTTCCATCCCCAAACGGGAGGAAACTGCGCTCGGGATCAGACAGCAAAAAGCCCCGGCAGGCGGGGCCAATACGGTGATGAGGTTGGCGGCGTCAGCCCAAGGTCGGCGCGTCCTTGTCGGTCTCGCCGTCGTCCGCCGGCCAGTCACGGATGTAGGCCTTGAGCATCTTGTTCTCGAAGTTCTGCACGTCCACGACGGCCTTGGCCACATCGTAGAAACTGATCACGCCCATGAGCATGCGGTTCTCGATCACGGGCATGTAACGGGCGTGGCGGTCCAGCATCATGCGGCGCACCTCGTCCATCTCGGTGTTCATGGTGCAGGTCAGCGGACCCGGATCCATGGCGCGGTAGACGGTGGTCGTGCCGAGGTTGCCGCCATTTCGGACCAGGGCCTGGATCACTTCGCGGAACGTGAGCATGCCCACGACAAGACCGTTGGACATGACAACCAGCGAGCCGATGTCCTTGTCGGCCATGATCTGGACGGCATCGGCGAGGCTGTCCTCAGGGGTGATGGTGTAAAGCGCGTTGCCTTTGACGCGCAGGATGTCGCTGACCTTCATGGCTCTTCTCCTTGGGGGTTTTTTCTGTCCCCTGCTGGACGGGTATGGCTTCGAATATAGCCCACAATCCAGCCGTACACACGGGCCGTGCGCCACAAGAGCCACGGCCTTTTCGAGGAGACATGCATGCCCGGATATTCCGACCCCGGCTTCGACACGCTGGCGCTGCACGCCGGCGCTGCGCCGGACCCTGCCACCGGCGCCCGTGCGGTGCCCATCCACCTGACGACGTCCTTCGTCTTCGAGTCGAGCGACCACGCGGCGGCGCTGTTCAACCTGGAGCGATCCGGGCATGTCTACAGCCGCATCAGCAACCCGACCAACGCCGTGTTCGAGCAGCGCATGGCGGCCCTGGAAGGGGGCATCGGCGCCATCGCGGTGGCCAGCGGCCAGGCAGCGCTGCACCTGTCGATCGCCACGCTCATGGGCGCTGGCTCGCACATCGTGGCCAGCACCGCGCTGTACGGCGGCAGCCAGAACCTGCTGCACTACACGATGCGCCGCTTCGGCATCGAGACCACATTCGTCAAGCCCGGCGACATCGACGGCTGGAAAGCCGCCGTGCGGCCCAACACCAAGCTGTTCTTCGGCGAGACCGTGGGCAACCCCGGACTGGACGTGCTGGACATCCCCACGGTCGCACAGATCGCGCACGAGGCCAGGGTGCCGCTGCTGGTGGACAGCACGCTGACCACGCCCTACCTCGTCAAGCCCTTCGATCTGGGGGCCGACATCGTCTACCACTCGGCCACGAAGTTCCTCAGCGGTCACGGCACCGTGATCGGCGGTGTGGTGGTCGATGCCGGCAGCTTCGACTGGGAGGCCGCTGGCAAATTCCCCGAACTGACCGAGCCCTACGAGGGCTTCCATGGCATGACCTTCAGCGAGGAAAGCACGGTGGGCGCTTTCCTGCTGCGGGCGCGTCGCGAAGGTTTGCGCGACTTCGGTGCCTGCATGAGCCCGCACAGCGCCTGGCTGATCCTGCAGGGGCTGGAGACCTTGCCGCTGCGCATGGAACGCCACATATCCAACACTGAAAAGGTGGTGCAGTTCCTGGCCGACCACCCGCTGGTGGGGCGTGTGGGCCACCCGCTGCTGGAGTCGCACCCCAGCCACGCGCTGGCCAACCGGTTGCTGCGCCATGGTGCCCGTGGCGCGGGCTCAGTGTTCAGTTTCGACATCAAGGGCTCGCGCGAACAGGGCAAGGCCTTCATCGAGGCGCTCAAGATCTTCAGCCACCTGGCCAACGTGGGCGACTGCCGCTCGCTGGTCATCCACCCGGCCAGCACCACGCACTTCCGCATGAGCGACGAGGCGCTGGCCGGCGCCGGCATCGGCCCCGGCACCATCCGCCTGTCCATCGGCCTGGAAGACCCCGACGACCTGATCGACGACCTCAAGCGCGCGCTCAAGGCCGCAGAAAAGGCAGGTGCATGATGTTCTTGCAAGTCAACGGCGCCCGCACCTACTGCTACACCGGCGGCAAGCCATTCGATCCGGCCAAACCTACGGCGGTCTTCATCCACGGCGTGCTCAACGACCACAGCGTCTGGATCCTGCAAAGCCGCTACCTGGCCCACCATGGCTGGAATGTGCTGGCGGTGGATCTGCCCGGCCATTGCAGGAGCGGGGGCGAGCCACCTGCGACCGTGGAGGCCGCCGCCGATTTCATCGGCGCCCTGCTCGACGCCGCGGGCGTGCAGCGGGCCGCGCTGGTGGGGCACAGCTGGGGTTCGCTCATCGCGATGGAGGCAGCGGCCCGTCTGGGCGAGCGTGTCAGCCACCTGGTGCTGGTGGGCACCGCCTTCCCGATGAAGGTATCACCGGCACTGATCGAGGCGTCGCTCAACGAGCCGATGAAGGCGCTGACCATGGTCAACGTGTTTTCGCGCTCGACCCTGGCCGCCCCGCCCTCCGCGCTCGGCCCGGGGACCTGGGTCTACGGTGCCGGCATGGCGCTGGGCCGGCGCGTGCTGGCCAGCATCCCCGGGGTCAATGTGTTCCACCGTGGCTTCGTTGCCTGCGACAGCTACGCCAACGGCGAGAACGCCATCTCGGCCATCACCTGCCCGGTGCTGTTCGTGCTCGGCGGCCTGGACCAGATGACACATCCGAAGGCAGCCCAAGGTCTGATCAAGGCGGCCAGGGCAACCGGCAAGCGTGTGAGCGTGGTGTCGCTGCCTGTCGGCCACCACCAGATGACGGAGACGCCAGACGCAACGCTGTTCGCAATCCGCGACTTCATCGCCACGACCGGCTGACCTGGCAGGCTTGCGACAGCTTTCCTGTCAGACGTGGGGGGCACCCTGCTGCCGCTGCGCACCCAGCGACTGCGCCACAGTCAGCCCGTGCAGGCCGCTGGCCGTCCAGAACGCCGCGGTGCCGACAGACTCCGGCACCAGAAGGCGTTGGGCGAGCGGCGCCAGCGGCATCGCCGCCGGGTCCTGCAGCAGCACGTAGCGCTGGTCGTCCTCGTCCAACCGGCCCAACCAGTCCAGCGATACCATGGCGCCCACCGGTTCTTCCAGATGCAGAGGGTCGACACGCAGCGTCTGAGCCAATGATTCGAGGCTGAGTCCGCGCCGGGGTGTCTCGCGCACCGCGGCCAGCTGGGACAGCACTTCCAGCGCCAGCTGGAAGTGCCAGCCGGGCTGGTCGGCGCGCCGCGCGATGCCCGCCAGCAGGCTGGGCAGGTAGGCGGTCACCACCGCCCCCAGCAGCAGCACGACCCAGGCCACGTAGATCCAGACCAGCAGGATGGGAACGGTGGCGAAGGTGCCATAGACCACCGAATAGGTCGGCACCGTCTTCAGGTACCAGGCCAGCCCGCTCTTGGCCACCTCCAGCCCCAGGCCCACGAACAGCCCGCCGATCAGCGCATGTCGCCAGTGCACCCGCGTGTTGGGCACGTAACGGTACAGCGCCGCGATGCCCACCGTGACCAGCAGGAACTGCAGGGTGTCGAGCAGGAAACGCACGCCCCCGGGCAGCGCCGACACCAGCCCGCGTGAGGCACTGACGGCATAGGAGGTGACCGTGAGGCTGGCCGCCAGCAACAGCGGCCCCAGCGTCAGCACGGCCCAGTAGACGAGGATCTTCTGGGTCAGCGGCCGACCCTGGCGCACGCGCCAGATGTCGTTAGCTTGCGGTCGATGGTCAGGATCAGCGCCAGCGCCGTGATCATGAGGAAGATGGCGCCCGTCCAGCCCATCTGGCCCGCCTTGGCGGCAAACTGGTGCAGGTATTCCATCACCTGCTCGGCAATGTCCTGCGGCACCAGGCGCGCCACCAGCCAGTTCTGCAGCGTGTCCTGCAGGCGATCAAACACGGGAAATGCGCTGAAGATGGCCAGCGCCACGGTGAACAGCGGCACCAGCGAAATGGTGGTGGTGAAGGTCAGGCTGCTGGCCGTCTCGCCCAGACGGTCTTCACGAAAGCGCTCTCGCAGCGTCCAGGCGGTGTTGCGCCAGGGAAAGCGCAGCAGGTCGCGCCAGAACGCGCGTGCGAGCTCGGAAATGGCCTGTGGACGCTCGGAAGAACTCATCCCGGTATCATGCCATCTGACATGCAACCCACGCCCGAAGCCTCCGTTCTGCCCGCCGTTCCGCCTCCTGCCGTCCGCTGGTCGCGGCGTCTGGCGGTGTCCTGCCTGATCGCGCTGATTGCCCTCGGACTGGCCTGGGAACTGTGGCTCGCGCCGCTGCGGCCCGGTGGTTCGTGGTGGGCCATCAAGGTGCTTCCCCTGACCCTGCCGCTGGCCGGCCTGCTCAAGAACCGCATGTACACCTACCGCTGGCTGAGCCTGATGGTGTGGCTGTATTTCACGGAAGGCGTGGTGCGCGCCACCAGCGAACGCGGCCTGTCGGCCGTGCTGGCCGCCGTCGAGGTGCTGCTGTGCGTGCTGCTGTTTGTCGCCTGCTCGATGCATGTCCGCCACCGTCTGAAGTCCGCCGGCAAGGCGGCGGTGGCGGCCGATGCCGAGCGCCACGCGCGCGAATCCGGCGCGCCGGCCGACCCTGTTGCCTCCGGTCAACCCCGAGCCTGACCATGAATCTGCTGATCGACACCCTGCGCCATGCCCTCGGCGCCAACCATGTGCTCACCCGCGACGATCCGGCCACCGACCTCTCGGCCTGGGAGCAGGACTGGCGCAAGCGCTGGCGCGGCAAGGCGCTGGCCGTGGTCCGGCCTGGCAACACGGCCGAAGTGGCCGCGGTCGTCAAGGCCTGCGCCGCCGCTGGCGTGAGCATCGTGCCCCAGGGCGGCAACACGGGGCTGGTGGTGGGCTCAGTGCCCGACGATACCGGCACGCAGATCGTTCTCTCGCTCTCGCGCCTGAACCAGGTGCGAGCCATCGACGCAGCAAACCTCGCCATCACCGTCGAGGCGGGCTGCGTGCTACAGAGCGTGCAGGAAGCGGCCGCTGGTGCCGGCCTGCTCTTCCCGCTGTCCCTGGCCGCCGAGGGCAGCTGCACCATCGGCGGCAACCTGTCCACCAATGCCGGCGGAACACAGGTGGTCCGCTATGGCAACACCCGGGAGCTTTGTCTGGGCCTGGAGGTTGTCACCGCACAGGGCGAGATCTGGCATGGCCTCAGCGGCCTGCGCAAGGACAACACCGGCTACGACCTGCGCGACCTGTTCATTGGCAGCGAAGGCACGCTGGGGATCATCACCGCGGCGACGATGAAGCTCTACCCTGCCCCGGCCGCGCAACTGACGGCCTGGGCCGCCGTGCCCGACGTGGACAGCGCCGTGCGGCTGCTGGGTCTGGCGCATCAGCACCTGGGGGCGGGTCTGACCGGCTTCGAGCTCATGGGACAGTTCGCGCTCAGCCTCGTGGACAAGCACCTCCCCCAGCTGCGCGTGCCCCTGTGGAAAGATCACCCCTACTGCGTGCTGCTGGAAAACAGCGACTCCGAATCCGAAGACCATGCGCGCACACGCTTCGAAGCCCTGCTGGAAACTGCCCTCGGACAAGATCTGGTCAGTGACGCCGTGGTCGCCGAAAACCTCACGCAGGCGCGCCAGCTCTGGCACATCCGCGAAAGCATCTCGATGGCGCAGGCCGAGGAAGGCCTGAACATCAAGCACGACATCAGCCTGCCTGTGTCCAACATCCCGGCGTTCTGTGCCGAGACCGACGAGCGCCTGGCGCGCGAAATTCCGGGCGTGCGGCTGGTCAACTTCGGCCACCTGGGCGATGGCAACCTGCATTACAACGTGCAGGTACCCGCGGAAGGCGATCCCAAGGCCTTCCTGCGCGACCATGAGGAAAAGGTCAACCACCTCGTGTTCGACCAGGTGCTGAAGTTCGGCGGCTCCATCAGCGCCGAGCATGGCATCGGCAGCCTCAAGGTCAACACCTTGCCCCAATACAAGGACCCGGTGGCGCTGTCACTGATGCGTGCAGTCAAGCAGGCACTGGACCCGCAGAACCTCATGAACCCGGGACGGGTGCTCGCCGCCTGACAGGCCTCTATCCGCCGATGGCCTTGAGCCGCGCCTCATTGAGCTGCACCGACCGCTGATACGCCGGGCGCGCCTCCACCCGGGCGGCATAGGCCTCGAACGCCGGGCGCTTTTCCAGGGTACCGAACACCAGCCCCCACCCCACCTGCGCGCCGAGATACACGTCGGCCGCCGTGAAGTGGTCGCCGCAGACATAGTCCCGGCCACCCAGCAACTGCTCCAGGGCGGCCAGTGTGTCGTCGTAGCTGCCGAAGCCGACCATGCCACCGCGTCCTTCGGGCACCTGCCAGCCGAGTGAGCGTGCCGTCACTGCCTGCTCCAGCGGGCCGGCCGCGAAGAACAGCCAGCGCAGATAGTCCGCCCGCTCGCGCGCCGAGCGCGGCAGCAGGCCCTGTTCCGGAAAGACCTCGGCCAGATAGGCACAGATCGCCGCCGCCTCGGTCACCACCGCATCGCCATGTCGCAGTGCCGGCACCTTGCCCATCGGATTCACGGCGCGATAGGCCTGCGCCTTCATCGGTGGCCCGAAGTCCACCCACACCGTCTCGTACGGTTCGCCGATTTCCTCCATCATCCAGTGCGCGATGCGTCCGCGCGACTGGGGATTGGTGTACAGGATCAACTCGCTCATGGTCACTCCCGTATCGAAAGAAAGAACGAAGAGGTGGATGGCTGCGCCGGACATGATAGGCCCATGCCTGCGTTCATCCAATCCCCGGGTGACAGCGGACACACCCGCCTGAAGGCACAATGGAGGCCGTTGCACCGCGCTGCGCCGACGGTGCCAGCCGACCGACCACACGCCATGACACCCACAGCCGACACCCGCCCGCCCATCCGATCGCAGTACGAAGACTTCATGCGCCACGTCTATACAAACGGCGTGGCCAAGAGCGACCGTACCGGCACAGGCACCCGCAGCGTGTTCGGCTATCAGATGCGGTTCGACCTGAATGAAGGTTTTCCGCTCGTGACCACCAAGAAGGTGCACCTGAAGTCCATCATCTACGAACTGCTGTGGTTCCTCACGGGTTCGAGCAACAACAACTGGCTGCGTGAACGCGGCGTGACCATCTGGGACGAATGGGCGGATCCGCAAACGGGTGAACTCGGCCCTGTCTACGGTGTTCAATGGCGCAGCTGGCCCAAACCCGAAGGCGGCCACATCGACCAGATCCGGCAGGTGATCGACACGCTGCGCACCAACCCCGACTCGCGCCGCATCATCGTGAGCGCGTGGAACGTGGCTGACCTGGACAAGATGGCGCTGATGCCATGCCACGCCTTCTTCCAGTTCTACGTGGCCGAGGGGCGCCTGTCCTGCCAGCTCTACCAGCGCAGCGCCGACATCTTCCTGGGCGTGCCGTTCAACATCGCCAGCTACGCCCTGCTCACGCACATGGTGGCCCAGCAGTGTGACCTGCAGGTGGGCGACTTCATCTGGACGGGCGGGGACTGCCACATCTACAGCAACCATTTCGAACAGGTTCAGCTGCAGCTCTCGCGCGACCCGCGCCCGTATCCGACGCTGCGCATCCTGCGCCGTCCGGATTCGATCTTCGATTACCAGTACGAGGATTTCGCCGTCGAGGGCTACGATCCGCACCCGGCCATCAAGGCGCCCGTGGCCGTCTGACCCCGGGACCCGCCCATGCTTTCGCGCCGGCAACTCTGGGGCCTGTTGGCCCTCACGCTCATGTGGGGTGTCAACTGGCCCATGATGAAGCTGTCCCTGCAGCAGGTAACACCGCTGTACTTCCGCGCCAGCACCATGCTGCTCGGGGCCACCTGGCTGTTCCTGTACGTGAGTCGCAACGGGCAGCGCATGCGGCCCAAAGGCGGCGAATGGGCGGCCATCATCTGGCTGGCACTGCCCAACGTCCTGGGATGGCACACGCTGTCGATCTTCGGCGTGCAGCAGTTGGCGTCCGGGCGCGCGGCCATTCTCGGCTTCACCATGCCCATCTTCACGGTGCTGCTCGGCGCCGCCTTCTTCGGTGAAGCCGTCACGCGCCGTGTGCTGCTGGCAGTGGTCTGCGCCGCGGCGGCGGTGGGCCTGCTGCTGTGGCACGAACTCGAACGCCTCTCGGGGCGCCCCGCCGGTGTGGCCTGGATGCTGGGCGCCGCCGTCTCCTGGGCACTGGGCACCCTGATGTTCCGCCGCGCAAAGTTGTCCCTGTCGTCGCTGGTCGTCACGGTCTGGATGCTGCTGCTGTGCAGCCTCGCGGTCTGGGTGCTGGCCATCGCACTGGAACCGGTGCCCGACCTCACCCGGTTCAGTGTCCCCACATGGATGAGCCTGGGCTATGGCGTTCTCATCAACTACGGATTCGCGCAGTTGATCTGGTTCGGCCTTGCACGCGACCTCCCGCCGGCCACCAGCGCCATGAGCGTGATGGCCATCCCGCTGGTGGGCACGCTCAGCGCCACCTTCATCGTCGGCGAGGTGCCGCACTGGCAGGACTGGGTGGCGGTCGGTTTCGTCACACTGGCGATTGCCTGCGTGCTGCTGCCGGCGCGCGGCACAATCAGGGCATCATGACCACGCCCGACGCCCCCGTCCGCCTCAACCTCATCTACGCCCGCGCCCGCAACGGCGTCATCGGCCGAGACAACCAGTTGCCCTGGCACCTGCCAGAGGATCTGGCCCATTTCAAGCAGACCACCCTGGGCTGCCCGGTCATCATGGGCCGAAAGACCTGGGATTCGCTGCCGCCCCGATTCCGTCCGCTTCCCGGCCGCCTGAACATTGTCATCACGCGCGACACTGACTGGCAGGCCCTCGGTGCCAGTGTGGCCCATTCGCTCGAGCAAGCACGCAACCTGTGCCCCGCCGGCGGCGACGCCTGGGTGATCGGTGGTGCCCAGACCTACGCGCAGGCCCTGCCGCTGGCCAGCCGCGTGGTGGTCACAGAAATTGATCAGGATTTCGAAGGCGACACCTTCGCCCCCACGCTCGACAGCGACTGGCACGAAGTGGCCCGCGAGAGCCACACGGGCAGCAATGGCCTGCGCTTTGCGTTCGTCACCTACACGCGCGGCGCTTGAGACACCGGACTGGCGCGTCAGCACCGCTGGCGCCATCCGGACAAAAAAATACCCGCCACCCCGATAGGGGTGACGGGTGAAAAGGTTGGCCTCTTGACCAACCTTGGAGACAAGTTCAGACGGCAGCTCTCTTCCCGAAACCCGGGAAAGCACCGTCAACAGCGCACATTATTACGGGTTTTCCCGTATATCGGGTTGTCATTGATCAATGTTGAGATCGATACTGGACTTTACGGTATCAACTCAACTTGGGATGCCTGTCACACATCAGGGACGCCGTCTGCACGATGCGCAAATAAGTTGCGCCTCTGAAGCACGAGACAGTCATCGCCACCAACCTCAAAGGATGGTCATGTGGCCTCCCATGCGAAACCGAACCAGGGCTGATGGGGACACGACTGCTGTCCCTCAAGTCCGTGCCAAGCCGACATCCGATACGTTGTACAGACTACCTGCATGTCTGCCTAGGTACCCCACAGGGGACGCTTGCACGGAGCGTCGCATGAAAAGCTGTGTCCAGTACACCAGCACTATCCTTGATAAGCGTATTCGAGGAATTGAAGATCTTTCCTCTGAGACAGAAACAACACCCTCCATAAATACAGCACAGCCCGCCATTCATCAACCTTTAACCGGAAAATAATGTATCACCGGTTACCCTTGTTGATTGGGCTAGTCACCTCGGTCAATTGGGCTATATGAGCAGCCTACAGCAAGGCAGTACGCATGCTGCAATCCATCACTCATTAACAAATACACTGCAAATTCCATGAATATACATGCCGATTTCGATACGGTCGTCGAAGCGCTGCACAGGTTACAGGAGCGCTTCGAAGCACTGGCAGTGGAAAATGAGAATCTGAAATCAGAGTCCTTGTTGAATCTCCAGTATGCAACTCAACCAGAGCACGCGGGGATGGCATCGGATGAGGAGGTTCAGGCGCATATTCAACGGTGCCTCGAATGGGGAAAGAAAAGTCCCATCGCCATCCTGAAGGCCATCTGGTATGGCATCAAAATCAAGAGGCTTCACCTGTTTGATTTCACTTGGTATCAGAAGCAATACTCCGACATTGGCACTTCAGGCAATCACCCGTTCCGTCACTACCTTCGCTTTGGCATCTTCGAAGGGCGTAATCCGTCAGCAAAGTTCGACACATGGTTCTATCTTAAGAATCACCTACCCTGCCTGGATCCATACGAACCTGCGATTATCCACTATGTCCGGACAGGCAAGCGCATCGGATTCACCACAGCCCCCAGACGAAATTCAGAATCAAACTACCCGGATGCAATCATTGCAGCATCGGAACGCATTTTAAAGAATCTACTGACAGAAGGCAATGATTGGCAATCACTAAAACAGGAAATCTCAGGCCTGAACAAAAAACTTCACCACGAAATAGATCAGAAAAAAAAATCCGAGCACGATCTGAGAAAACTGATCCTAAATGAAATCCGACAGCTTCAGAGTCAGATATCAATCATTGATTACTTCAATAGTGATCGGGTTCCAACAGCCTATAGGGGTTGGCCTGTCAGCCCAGACATTAGTCTCATTCTCATCAATACAATTATTGAAAAGGACTACGATTTGCTAATTGAGTTTGGCAGCGGAACATCCACTGTCCTGATGGCAAGAACATTGAGAAAAAAATCGGAAAAATCATCAAAAGAGAGTATCAAAGTCCTGAGCTTTGAACATCTGGAGGAATACTGGAAAAAAACGCGGCTCATGCTTGAATACGAGGGTCTCACGCACCATGCGACCGTGCAACATTCTCCTTTGGTTTCATACACATCAGACAGTGGATCCAGTTATATCTTTTATGATTGCAGTCAAGTTCTGCATCGTGAAGCGGAGCGACTTCATGAAGCAGGCCTGAAGGTTCTCGTTTTTGTCGATGGCCCTCCAGCAAGCACCAATTCACTCGCACGACTCCCAGCCTTGGAAATCGTCGAAAGCGTGTTCCCAAATGCTCAAATCGACATTCTATTGGATGATTACCACAGAAGTGATGAAAAGCGTATTGTGACAAGCTGGGAAAACTACTGCAAATCAAGAGGCCGCGATTTCACCATAAGCAGTCCAACAGCAGAAAAGGGGGTAGCAGTCATCAAGACCACGCCTCCATCTTGGAATCAGAAATGACATATCCATAAACCAGCAGGTCGACACCCATGCAACACCTTTGCAAAACAGCAAACGATCTATACAAGAATGGGAGATACACCGAGGCTTTGCGCCTGTACTATTCAGCGGAGCGGAAATTCGGACCCGGCTTTGCGTCAATCAACATCGCGCTCTGCCGGGAGAAGCTTGCCGGCCGCCCTGACGCACCGTTCAGCGGGCTCAACAGCCTGGATCCGATCACCAAGTTATTGATGGACAATGCAGAGCGCAATCTATCGGAAGAGCAGCGTCAGTCACTGGATGATTTGATCAAAAACTGTCTGGCACACGAGGACGTAGAACCGACGATCAACTCGGAATCCCCCCCTAACATCCCGAGTGAACTGACACTTTCTCCATTGCCCGAGAGCACCAACGATTTTTCCTGGGCAAGAACAAACCGAAGCAACCGAAATTCCCAACCTGAAAACCCTGGCCTGAGCATTATCATTCCGACTTACAACCGCTCCAGAATACTTTCCATCACACTGGCAGCACTGGTCAATCAAAAAACACCCTTTCCTTACGAAGTCATCGTCGCAGATGATGGCAGTCAGGAAAACATCAACGCCATTGTCGAATTGTACAGGAAAAAGCTCGACATCACCTGGGTATGGCAGGAAGACAAAGGATTTCGTGTCAGCGCGGTCAGAAATCTGGGAATGCGCGCAGCCAAGTATCCCTACATTGCAATTCTGGATTGCGATATGGCGCCGGCACCCCAATGGGTCGATTCGTACATGCGTCGACTCATTGAAGACGACAATTGCGCATACATAGGGCCACGGCGCTATGTTGACACATCGACTCTTGCCGCCGAGGAAGTCCTAAGAGATCCGACTCTCATCGAAAGTCTTCCCGGGGTATTGACAAAAAACAACGTCGCAAACCAGGTGGATAACAGCATCTCTGTGGATTGGCGACTGAAGGATGTCAACGCCACCGAAAATCTTCGGCTATGCAATACGCCGTTCCGCTACTTCGCAGGCGGAAACATCGCGTTCGCGAAAAAGTGGATTGACATCATTGGCGGCTTCGACGAGGAATTCAATCACTGGGGCGGGGAGGACCTCGAGTTTGGATACAGACTGTATCGAGCCGGCTGTTACTTCGAGTTTCTCATGGATGCACTGGCTTTCCATCAGGAGCCCCCCGGCAATGAGAATGAAACGGACCGGGAGGCTGGAATGAAGAAAACGGCGCCCATATTCCATAAAAAGGTTCCTTATTTCTATCGGCAGCAAAAAGAACCCCTAACCAGCGCGACGATCAAAGAACGGCCATTGGTATCCATCTATATTCCGACCCACAATTGCCACCACACACTGAGGATTGCTATTGAGAGCGCTCTAAGCCAGACCGTCACGGACTTGGAAGTTTGCATATGCGATGACGGCTCGACCGATGGCACCAAGGATCTTCTCGAAAAATACTACTCGGCTCACCCGAGAGTTCGTTTTCTCAGTCAAAAATGGGCAGGAATCGCCTCCGCTTCCAATGCAGCAATTCGAATGTGCCGAGGTTTCTATATTGGACAACTCGATGCCGATGACTTTCTAGAGGCCAATGCAGTCGAAGTGTGTCTTGAAGCCTTTTTCAACAACGCAAATCTGGCTTGCGTCTACACTTCATACAGAAATATCGGACAAGACGCCAGCAGCACACAAGGCTACAATTACCCGAAATTTTCGCGAGAAAAACTGATGCAAACCATGATTTGCCATCATTTTCGCATGTTCACCGCTCGCGCCTGGAACTTAACCGAGGGATTTGATGAGACACTGACAAACGCAGTGGATTACGACATGTTTCTAAAGTTGAGCGAAGTGGGCGAGATTTTTCACATCAACAGGATCACATACAACAGATATCTTCATTCGAGCAACACATCCGTTGTAGACCGAACCGGCCAGATGACGAACCACCTGAAAGCTATCAATGCTTCTCTCGCACGACAGGGGCTTCATCAGTTCATCTGCACCTCGTCTTCGATGGAGGCCGATTCTTTTGACCCCAGGATTTCCAAGCAAAGGTAGCATCGCGCCTTCTGCCTCATACATCAAGCCGGCTTACGTCGCCCCTGAAGAATCAGCCTGCTTGCGCGAGCTTCATCTGTGCGGATGACGCGACTCACGCGCGCACATGCGCCACACCGGTATCGGTAGCAACCCATAATGGTGGCCTGTACCCACTATGTCGGAATAGATGAAACTCGCCACCTGGAACGTCAACTCCCTCAATGTGCGCCTGCCCCAGGTGCTGGACTGGCTCGGGGCCAACCCGGTCGATGTGCTGGCTCTGCAGGAGCTCAAGCTCACCGACGACAAGTTTCCGGCCGAGGCCTTTGCCGATGCCGGTTACCAGGCGCAGTGGTTCGGCCAGAAGACCTACAACGGCGTGGCGCTGATCAGCCGCTCTCCCGCGCAGGACGTGATCCGCAACATCCCCGGATTTCCCGATGAGCAGTCCCGGGTGCTTTGCGCCACTTTCGACGGCGTCCGTGTCATCGGGGCGTACTTCCCCAACGGGCAGGAGCCGGGGAGCGAAAAATTTGCTTACAAGATGCGCTGGCTCGATGCGTTGCGCGAATGGCTGCGCACCGAAATGGCCCAGCACCCCCGGCTGGCGCTCATGGGTGACTTCAACATCACTTTCGACGACCTTGACGTCTGGGACCCGGAAGGCCTGCGCGAAACCATCCATTGCACCACCGAGGAGCGCACGCAGCTGCAGTCACTGATCGCACTGGGCCTGCACGACGCGCACCGCCTGTTCGAACAGCCCCCCAAGTGCTACAGCTGGTGGGACTACCGCATGCTCGCCTTCCAGAAGAACCGCGGCCTGCGCATCGACCACATCCTCATCACGGACACGCTGAAGGCGAAGGCCACGGCCTGCCTGATCGACCGTCTGCCGCGCAAAAACAAGCAACCCAGCGACCACGCTCCCGTGGTCCTGACGCTGGCGGACTGAAGCAGCCCCTCTGCGACGCCCGAGCAAAGGGCGCCGCAGGGCGCGGCATCAGTCGTCCATGCCCAGTTCCTGGATCTTGCGCGTGATGGTGTTGCGCCCGATACCCAGTTTCTGCGCCGCCTCGATACGGCGCCCGCGCGTGCTCGCCAGCGCGGTCTGGATCAGGCTGATCTCGAAGCGTCGTGTCAGCTCGTCCCACACATCGGTGCGTCCCTGATCAAGCATCTGACGGGCTTCCACCTGCAGCAGCTGCTCCCAGCCACCGGTCGTCGCGGTTGCGGCAGGCACGCCATGCACCACGGAAGCCGCGTGGTTTTCCAAAACGGTCGCAGGCGCACCGACCACCGGGGTGATCTCCGGCATTGCCGTGGACAAGGCCACCGGCGCCTGTTCGACCGCCGGCGCCTGCGGCACGGCGGGGTGCCGGTCGCCCAGCACCTCGGGCGGCAGGTCGTTCACATCGATCAGCTGCGCAGGCGCCATCACCGTGAGCCAGTGGCACACGTTCTCGAGCTGGCGAACGTTGCCGGGGAAGTCGAACGCCGACAGCACCTTCAGGGCGCCGTCCGAAATGCGCTTGGGCTCCACCCCCAGCTGCTTGGCGCTTTGCTGCAGAAAGTGCCGCGTGAGCGTGGGGATGTCCTCGCGGCGCTCGCGCAGCGCCGGCAGGCGCAGGCGGATCACGTTGAGACGGTGGAACAAGTCCTCGCGGAAGGCCCCTTCCTTCACCCGCTGTTCCAGGTTCTGGTGGGTCGCGGCGATGACACGCACATTGGCCTTGATGGCACTGTGACCGCCCACGCGGTAGAAGTGGCCATCCGAGAGCACGCGCAGCAGGCGCGTCTGCAGGTCGAACGGCATGTCACCGATTTCATCCAGGAACAGGGTGCCGCCCTCGGCCTGCTCGAAGCGGCCGCGCCGCATCGTCTGCGCGCCCGTGAACGCGCCCCGCTCATGGCCGAAGAGCTCGGATTCGAGCAGGTCCTTGGGAATGGCCGCGGTGTTGATCGCGATGAAAGGCCCGTCGGCGCGCGGCGAGTGCTTGTGCAATGCACGCGCGACCAGTTCCTTGCCCGAGCCGGATTCGCCGGTGATCAGCACCGTCACGTTGCTCTGGCTGAGACGGCCGATGACGCGGAACACGTCCTGCATGGCCGGTGCCTGGCCCAGCATCTCGGGCGCCGCACTCACCGACTCCTGACCGACCTCCTCGCGCTGGCTTTCCTCCACGGCGCGGTGGATCAGTTCCACCGCCTTGGGCAGGTCGAACGGCTTGGGCAGGTACTCGAAGGCACCCCCCTGGAAGGCGGATACCGCGCTGTCCAGGTCGGAGAACGCGGTCATGATGATGACCGGCAGGCCAGGCAGCCGCTCCTTGACCTTCTCCAGCAGCTCCAGGCCGGAGCCGCCCGGCATGCGGATGTCGCTCACCAGGATCTGCGGCCCCTCTTCCGGGTCATCGGTGAGTGCGCGCAGCACCTCCTGCGGATTGGTGAAGCTGCGGGTCGGCAGGTTCTCCCGCAGCAGGGCTTTCTCGAGCACGAAGCGGATGGATTGGTCATCGTCAACGATCCAGATCGGCTTCATGTCAGTGTCTTCCCTTCTTCAGTGTCTCGGGTGGTTGTTCAAGGCAACGGAATCAGGATCTTGAAATCCGTCCTGCCCGGCACACTGTCACACTCGACCAGGCCATGATGCTGCTGCACGAACGTTTGCGCCAGTGTCAGCCCCAGGCCGGACCCACCGTCGCGCCCCGATACCAGAGGGAAGAAGATGCGGTCCTTGATCGAGTCCGGCACACCGGGCCCGTTGTCAATGACATGCAATTCCAATGCCAGCCGATATCGTTGCTTGCCGAAGGTAAGCTGCCGCGCCACCCTCGTCTGGAAAATGATCTCCGCGTCCCCGGCCGCGATACGGTCGGTGAGTGCCTGCGCCGCGTTGTGCGCGATGTTGAGCACGGCCTGGATGAGCTGTTCCCGGTCACCGCGGAACTCGGGGATCGAGGTGTCGTAGTCGCGCACGATCTTCAGGCCGCGCGGGAACTCGGCCATGATCAGCGCCCGCACACGCTCGCACACCTCGTGGATGTTCACGTCGCCGACGACATGCGGTCGCCGGTGCGGCGCAAGCAGCCGGTCCACCAGCGACTGCAGACGGTCCGCCTCGTGGATGATCACCTGCGTGTACTCCACCAGCTCCTTGGAATCCAGCTCCATCTGCAGCAGCTGGGCCGCTCCGCGGATGCCGCCCAGCGGGTTCTTGATTTCGTGGGCAAGGTTGCGGATCAGCTCCTTGTTGGCCTGAGCCTGGTCGATCAGGCGCTCCTCGCGCTCCTGCCGGGTCTGCTGCTCCAGCGGCAGCAGCTCCACGATGACCTCGCCGGGCACATCGCCCTGCGCCACCACGACATGGACCGGCAGGGGCTCGCTGGCCAGCCGGCGCAAGCCTGTGTCATAGCGCAGCGCGGCGAACTCGTTGACACGGGCACCGTGCAGCGCGTTGAGCAGCAGGTGCGGTTCGGTGAACCACTCCTGCAGGCCCACGCCGGCGATGCTGCGGCGTGAGATGCCCAGGGCATCCTCGAGCGCGGCATTGACGAACAGGACCGCACCCTCGTGGTTCACGACGGCCACCAGGGTGGCCAGCAGGTCAAAGGACAGATAGCGCGATGATGGCGCCTCGGCCGCCGAGGTGGACGGCCCGGATGGGATGGGGGGTTTTTTGGGCTTCAAGCCCTTTATTTTGCGCCAGAACTTGCCGTGGGAAGCCGGGCCAGTTCGCGCTCGATGCTGGCCACGTCGGCCTCTGCGCGTGCCACCGCTGCCTTGAGCTCGGCCACGCGGTCAAGATAGCGCTGGTGGTTGCGTCCTTCGATGCCCTGTTTTTCGGGTTCGCCATCGGCATAGGCCTTGCGCGCCTCGGCCAGGCGCTCCTGCGCCTTGCGCAGTTCCATTTCCAGGATGGCCCGTGCGTCGCTGTCCCGCGCGCGCTGCTCGGGCGAGACGGTCGACGAGGTGGAAGGCCGCGGGGAAGACGACGCCGCTGCCGGCGTGGCCCGCTCGGCCTGAGGCGTGGTGCCCTGGATGATCGTGATGTTGCCCCCCTCCATCAGCTTGCAGTTCTTCTCCTTGGCCATTTTGGGGTCATTGGTGTACTCGCTGCCGCAGCGGTAGATCTTGCTTTGCGCGTGCGAAGCCGCAGCGGTGGCCAACAGCACCGGAACCAGCATCCAGCGGAGGGTGCGTGAAGTGATCATCTGAGGCAAGGCGGAGTCTCCAGCAATCGGTCACAAGGGCAATTTTCAAGTATGACTGAAAACGAGACCGAAAGTGCCCGGCGTTGCGCCGAACCCACCACCGCCTGCCCAAAAAAGAAAAGGACGGCCGAGGCCGTCCTTCGCAAGTCAGCAGGAATGCCCCCGGGGAGGCAAACCGTGCTTACAGGCTGTAGTACATGTCGAACTCGGTCGGGGTGACCTCGACGCGGGCGCGGGTCACTTCCTGCATCTTCAGCTCGATATAGGCATCGATCATGGAGTCCGTGAACACGCCACCCTTGGTCAGGAAGGCGCGGTCCTTGTCCAGGGCTTCCAGGGCCTGGTCGAGGCTGTGGCACACGGTCGGCACCAGCTTGTCCTCTTCCGGCGGCAGGTGGTACAGATCCTTGGTGGCGGCTTCGCCCGGATGGATCTTGTTTTCCACGCCGTCCAGACCGGCCATCAGCAGCGCGGCAAAGCACAGGTACGGGTTGGCCATGGGGTCCGGGAAGCGGGCTTCCACGCGGCGGCCCTTCGGGTTGGCCACGTACGGAATGCGGATCGAGGCCGAGCGGTTGCGCGACGAGTAGGCCAGCTTCACGGGCGCCTCGAAGTGCGGCACCAGGCGCTTGTAGCTGTTGGTGGTCGGGTTGGTGATGGCGTTCAGGGCACGGGCGTGCTTGATCACACCGCCGATGTAGTACAGGGCGAACTCGGACAGGCCGGCGTAGCCGTCACCGGCGAACAGGTTCTTGCCGTCCTTCCAGACCGACTGGTGCACGTGCATGCCGGAGCCGTTGTCGCCGTGGTAGGGCTTGGGCATGAAGGTCGCCGTCTTGCCATAGGCGTTGGCGACGTTCCAGATCACGTACTTGAGGTTCTGCGTCCAGTCGGCGCGCTCGACCAGCGTCGAGAACTTGGTGCCGATTTCGCACTGGCCGGCGCCGGCCACTTCGTGGTGGAACACCTCGACCGGAATGCCCAGCGATTCGAGGATCAGGACCATCTCGGCGCGCATGTCGTGCGTGCTGTCGACCGGGGGAACCGGGAAGTAGCCGCCCTTGACGCGCGGACGGTGGCCGCGGTTGCCGCCTTCGAGGGCAGCACCGGTGTTCCAGGGCGCCTCGTATTCGTCGATCTTGCAGAAGGTGTTGCCCGGATCGGTGCTCCAGCGCACGCCGTCAAACAGGAAGAATTCGGGTTCCGGACCGAAGAAGGCCGTGTCGCCCAGGCCGGAGGACTTCAGGTAGGCCTCGGCACGCTTGGCGACAGAACGCGGATCGCGGTCATACGACTTGC
Source organism: Pseudomonadota bacterium (assembly GCA_023415035.1). Classification (GTDB taxonomy): domain Bacteria; phylum Pseudomonadota; class Gammaproteobacteria; order Burkholderiales; family Burkholderiaceae_C; genus Hydrogenophaga. The sequence continues at coordinate 21,416 of JAEZLX010000180.1, forward strand.
CGTCGCTGGGCTCGATCACGTCGCACTGCATGAAGATGGTGGTCTCTTCGAAGAACGGATCGATGTTGGCCGTGTTCGGATCGGGCATCAGCATCATGTCCGAGGCTTCGATTCCCTTCCAGCCCGCCACGGAGGAGCCGTCGAACGCGTGACCGGCGGTGAACTTGTCTTCGTCGAAGGCCGAAATCGGCACGGTCACGTGCTGTTCCTTGCCACGGGTATCGGTGAAGCGGAAATCAACGAACTTGACGTCGTTGTCTTTCACCAGCTGCATCACGTCTGCGACGGTCTTGGCCATCAAATGCTCCTGAATCGGGATAGGTGGAAAAATGTTTGGCGGTCAGCCTCTAGCAGCTTCCATGCCATCTCTTCCGATCGCATGGGACATCCGCCGCGCCTGGAAGAGACGCCCGTCGCCGCCTCCATGCACAAAACAGGAACGGGCACGCACCGAAATCCGGCCCACGCCCCTGCATGCGCAGCATGCAAGGATGAATGGTGCAGATTCTGCACCATTTACGTGCACATGCACCACAACCGGAACCCCATCAACGCACCATTTCAGGGCCAAGACGCACGCCATGCTGGCGCAGCCCCTCCAGCAGCGCCCGATAAGCGGCATCTACGGCCTCCGGGCTGCCCTTGACGCCCAGTTCGATGTGCCTTCCCCACTCCGGGTGATCGACGCTGGGCAGGCTGAACACCTTGACGGCGTGGGCCTGCTCCAGTCGCTCCATCAGCGGCGTGAGCGCGGCCTCCAGGCCGCCGAACACCACCACCGAGCGCTCCTGCCAGGCGCCCTGGCGGTGCAGCGGCCGGTACTCGGTGTCCAGCAGGTGCTCGATCATCGGCCAGGCCATGACCGGAAAGCCCGGCATGAAATGCACCGTGCCGCCGCCCGGGCCATCGCAGGAAAAGCCCGGGATCTTGTTGTAGGGATTGGGGATGATGCGCGCCCCCACGGGGAACACGCCCATGTTCAGGCGATGCACGTTGTCGGGCCGGTCGGGGTCGTAGGTCTCCCCCTGCTCCCGTGCCACGTCACGCATGCGCTCCTCGATCAGCAACCTGGCTTCAGGATGCAGCGCCAGATCGACACCCAGCGCCGCGGCAGCGCACTGCCGGGTGTGGTCATCGGGGGTGGCACCGATGCCCCCGCAGGAGAACACGATGTCGCCAGAGGCAAAGGCATCGCGCAAGGCTGCGGTGATGCGTTCGCGGTCGTCACCGATGCAGCGTGACCAGCTCAGGCCCAGGCCTCGCGCGGACAGCAGCTCGATGACCTTGGGCATGTGCTTGTCGGCCCGCTTGCCCGACAGGATCTCGTCTCCGATGATGATGAGCCCGAAGGCCCTGCTTGTCGTGTGGTCCATGTGCTCCGAAATCTCAGGGGTTTTGCCGGTCTTCGCCGGGGGCGGACGATTCCGCCACGGGGGTTTCGCGGTATTCGACGGTCTCGATGTCTGCCGGGGGCACCGGTGCGCGCTCGGGCACGACCTCGACACCCGCTTCAGCCCGAATGCGCTCCAGTGAGGCAAGGCAGAAATGGGCGAACCAGAGCGAGGCCAGCGCGAACACCAGCGTGTAGATCCAGATGGCCAGCGGCACCAGCAGGGGCGCGAAAGCCAGGAACAGCACGCCCGAGGCCCACAGCAGGCTCGGGGCAGCCCCCAGGTACCCCGTGAGCACCCCCATGAGCAGCAGGCTGCCCCGGTGCTCCCGCAGGATGCGCTGGCGCTCCTCACGGCTGGCGTGTACCGCCAGCGCGTCAAAGGTGAACACGCGATAGGTCAGCCAGCCCCAGATCAGGGGCGGCAGTATGAGGATCAGCGGCGGCACCAGCCACAGCGGGACAGACAGCACCAGGGCAGCCAGTGCCACCACCGTCGACCACAGCGACCACCAGACCGCCGTCAGCATGGAAGCGCCGCGCTTGCGCTCCAGCATCGGAAAGCGCCGCTGCCCGACAAGGGCCGCCATGGCCGAGGTCATGAACGTCGCCACCACCAGCAGGCTGGCCACCACCACCACCGGCGTGGCCAGGGCCAGCACCAGCAGCGGCGCGAACAGCGTGCCCACCACGGTCCACCCGGACTCGTTGAACCAGGCAGCCATGGTCTGGTACAGGCCGAAGGATTCCAGCCAGGCCTGCACACCGGCCACGGCGGGCTGCCAGAAGAAATAGAACAGGCCGAATGAGGCGACCAGCATCAGCCCCAGCGGCAGCAGCGACAGGCCGATCACCCGAGGGTGCACGCAATAGGCCAGCGCGCGCCAGAAAGCGTCCAGGATCTGCTTCATGTGCGCAGCATAGCGCCTTTCCCTGAGCGCACCATGGGCACCGCGTGGCTGTATGGCGGCGCACTGGCAGGCAGGTGACAACGGCGCCTGGCGGTTTCACCTACGATGGCGCGATGGACCGGATCGACATCGAAGGCATCGGGCTCGAAGTGGCCCACATTCCCGGCGCCACGGACAAGGCGCCCCTGGTGTTCCTGCACGAGGGACTGGGCAGCGTGGCCATGTGGGCCCAGCGCGGCCGCCACTGGCCACGCGAGCTGTGTGAACGCACGGGGCGCAGCGGCTGGGTCTATTCGCGCCGGGGCTACGGCCAGTCCGACGCCGTGGCGGACGTTCGGGGCGAACCTCGCACGGCGGGCTTCTGGCATGTGGGGCGGCACGAACCGGACTACATGCATCGCGAGGCCTGGGATGTGCTGCCGAGGCTGCTGCGCAAGCTGGACGCGCAGCGACCCGTACTCGTGGGCCACTCGGACGGCGCCACCATCGCCCTGCTCCATGCCGCCCGCCACGAGGTGGCCGCCTGCGTGGTCATGGCACCGCACGTCATGGTCGAGGACATCACCATCGCCGCCATCGAGCAGGCGCGCGATCAGTACCTGAACGGGCAGCTGCGCGAGCGGCTGGCGCGCTACCACCGCGACGTGGACAATGCCTTCTGGCAGTGGAACGACATCTGGCTCGACCCGGCCTTCCGCCACTACGACATTCGCGAGGACTGCGCCAGCATCCGCGCCCCGCTGCTGGCCATCCAGGGAACGGACGACCCCTACGGCACCCTGCAGCAGCTCCATGACATCCAGGCCCGGATGCCTCACGCGCAACTGGCCATCCTGCCCGGATGCGGCCACAGCCCCCACCGCGACCAGACAGACGCCCTGCTGGATGTCGTGGTACGGCAACTGGCTGATGTGAACTGACGAGGCCGACGGCGCCGCAAGGGGGCAGATTCCGCGACTTTTTGCCTCAGAGTTCACACTTTTCCCCTATCCGTGGCTTGCGGTTGGGTGGCGAAATATGCGTCAATGTCACAAAATCTGACAAATTGCACCGTTTTTTCGGTCACCCCATGTCCATCAACGCCCTGCAGGACCTCTGGCTGCTTGCCGCGGTGGCGCCGTTGCTGCTCGCGGCAGGTGCCTGGGGGCATCGTGCCTGGTCAGCGCATGTCGCCCGCCAGAAACGGCGGATTCCGCGCCGCTGGCCCCTCATGCCCAGGGCGTTGGCCAACAGCGAGGAAATCCTCGTCTGGCACTGGCTGGCACGCACGTTCTATGACCATCACGTCATGATCAAGCTGCCGGTGACCCGCTTCACGCTCCCGCGCGATCCGGCAGAAGGCAAGACCTGGTATCAATTGTTGGGCAGCGTGTACTGCACCTTCACCATCTGCAAGTCCGACGGACGGGTGATCGGCTGCGTGGACGTGCCCGGCCGCACGGGCATTCCGCGCACGGTCCGCCAGATCAAGCATTCCCTGCTCACCCAGTGCGGCCTTCCCTACTGGGTCGTCCGGTCCGACAACCTGCCCACGGTAGCCGAAATCCGCAACGAATTCCTGGGCGAATCGCCGCTGACGCAAGCGATGCGCGAGCGCGAACAGGAGGAGCTGGCCATCATTGCCGCGAAGGCCAACCTGCGTTCGGCCATCCACCGGCAACGCAAGAGCCGCCAGGGCAGCGACTTCGCACCGCTGTCCACCTGGCCCTCCAGCACGACCGACATGCGGCCCAGCGACTTCAACACCAACTGGGACTCCGACAACTCCTTCCTGCAACCGCTGGACAGCCGCAAGGGCGAGCTGCTCTGACGCCTACGCCTTGCGCGTGAGGGCATCCACCTCGCCGGTCGTCAGCCAGCGCCACTGGCCGGGTGCCAGACCGGAGGGCAGTTCCAGACTGCCGATGGCCCTGCGGTGCAGGCCTTCGACGCGGTTGCCTGCGGCGGCCACCATGCGTTTGACCTGGTGGTATTTGCCTTCGGTCAGCGTCAGCTCCAGCAGATGATCGTCCAGCCGGCGGCATGCGTGCGCCTTCACCGGCTTGGGGTCGTCGTCGAGCACCACACCTTCGGACAAGCGCTGCAGCAGTCGGTCATCCAGCGGGTGCTTGAGCCGCGCCTCGTACACCTTGGGCACATGGTGACGCGGAGACGTCATGCGGTGGATGAACTTTCCGTCGTCCGACAGCAGCAACAGGCCGGTGGTGTCCTGATCCAGGCGGCCCACGGCCTGCACCCCGGCTGCCGCCGAGCCACCGCGTTCGCGCAGCGGCCCCGGCAGCAGCGTGTGAACGCCCGGATGCGCGCCGGGTTTGCGCGAACACTCGTAGCCGGCAGGCTTGTGCAGCATCACGTAGGCGCGCTCGTGGTACTCCCAGCGCTGGCCCTGCACCCAGAAGACCAGTCCCTCGGTGGGCAGCAGCGCCTCCGGGTCGTCACAGGGAGCGCGCTCCTCGCCAACTTCGACCAGCCCTTGCTGCACCAGCCCCCAGCAGACCCGCCGGGTACCGAAACCCTGGCTGAAGAGGATGTTGTGCAGAGGCTGGGCGTGAACGGACATGGAAAAAGCAGACAGGAAAAGGTAAAACCGGACGGATCAGCGGGCCGACGCGCGCGGCTTGCGTCCGTGCGAGCCGTGTACATGATGGGCGCCCGCGGAGGGCTCCGCCCGGCGGGCGGGCGTCATTTCAGGGCGAGAGAGCTCGCTGAGGATGCCACAGTGGTCGGCTCTGTCGTGCACCGCGGTGCAACGGGCACGCAAGGCCCTGAGCTGGCGCTCCAGCTGCCGAAGCTCGCGGATGCGCTGCGACACGTGGCCGATGTGCTCGTCCAGCAGGTCGTTCACGCCGCCACAGTCCGCCTCCGGGTGATCCTTGAAACGCAACAGCTCACGGATCTCGTCCAGCGTCATGTCCAGGTTGCGGCAATGCCGGATGAAGCTCAGGCGCTCCACGTGCGAGGCCTCGTAGGCACGGTAGTTCGACCCGGTGCGCGCGGGCTCGGGCAGCAGGCCTTCCCTTTCATAGAAACGGATCGTCTCGACCGGGGTGTCGGTCTGCCGTGCCAGATCGCCGATTTTCATGGAGTGCTCCTGCGGGGCTTGACCCTGAACCAGCTACAGGGTTTCCAATACTCTAAACGAAGACGAAAAACACACCGCAAGCCCATGACCAGAGACCAGCAGCCGCACCAAGGCACTCACACTCATCAGGACGCCCGCCTTGCCTCGGCCGGCTGTGAGGAGGGGTGCGCCACCGCCATCCCCCTTGCGCCGGATACGGGTGGCGGCCAGGCCACGGCGTGGCTGAGCATCCCGGCCATGGACTGCGCGGCCGAAGAAGGCGAGATCCGGCGTGCCCTTTCGGACTTTCCGGGTCTGCGCGGGCTGCGGTTCCGGCTCTCCAGCCGCGCGCTGGGCATCGATGCGCCAGCCGGGTCCATCCCCCTGGCCATCGACGCCATCGCCAGCGCCGGCTTCAAGGTGACGCCGTTGGCCACCGAGCCTTCGGCACCCGTTCACGCCGACCATCACGATCACGACCATGGGCACGGTCACGCACATGGCCATGACCACAGGCACACGGCGACGAACGGGTGGCGCGACGAGGTGCGCTTTGGTTTGGCGCTGGCGCTGGCTGTCCTGGCCGAAGCGCTGCACTTCCTTGCGCCCGACACCACCGCGTGGACGGCATCCGGCATGGTCGTGGCCGCGGCCGCCATCGCGCTGGCCGGTTTCTCGACCTACGCCAAGGGACTGGCCGCGCTGCGCCGCGGGCGCATCGGCATCAACGCGCTGATGACGGTCGCCGTCACCGGTGCCTTTCTGATCGGTCAATGGCCCGAGGCCGCGATGGTCATGGCGCTGTACGCCATCGCCGAGCTGATCGAAGCCCGCTCGGTGGACCGCGCACGCAACGCCATCCAGGGGCTGCTGAGCCTGGCGCCGGAAACGGCCGAGGTGCGCGATGCCGACGGACAGTGGGTGACGCGCCCCTCGCCGGACGTGCAGCCCGGCCAGACCATCCGCATCCGGCCCGGCGCCCGCGTTCCACTGGACGCCACCATCAACAACGGCCACACCACGGTTGACCAGTCGGCCGTGACCGGCGAGAGCATGCCGGTCGGGCGCGGAGCGGGCGACGCCCTCTTCGCCGGCACGGTCAACCTCACGGGCACGGTCGAGGCCACGGCCACGGCGGCGAGCCACAACACGCTTCTGGCGCGCATCATCGAGGCGGTCGAGCAGGCGCAAAGCGCGCGCGCGCCGACACAGGCTTTCGTCGACCGCTTTGCCGCCATCTACACGCCCACGGTCTTCGTGCTGGCGCTGGCCGTGGCGCTCCTGGGACCGTGGCTGCTCGGCTGGACCTGGATGCAAGGCATTTACAAGGCGCTGGTGCTGCTGGTGATCGCCTGCCCCTGCGCGCTGGTCATTTCCACTCCGGTGAGCATCGTCAGCGGCCTGGCCGCGGCGGCGCGGCGCGGCATTCTCATCAAGGGTGGCGTTCATCTGGAAAAAGCCCGTCTGCTGCGCACCATCGCACTGGATAAGACGGGCACCATCACCGAAGGCCAACCTGGCCTGGTGGTCACCGAGGTCCTTGCCACGGGTCACAGCCAGGATGAGGTGCTGCACTGGGCCGCCGACATGGCCGCTCACTCCGACCATCCTGTCTCGCAAGCCATCGCCACGGGACTGGACGGCCGCGGCTGCGCCGATGATCTCGACGGGTTCGAGGCCCTAGCAGGCCAGGGTACCCGGGCCAGGACGCATGGCACCGAGCTGTGGCTGGGCAACCACCGGCTGATCGAGTCGCTGGGGGTCTGCAATCCGCAGATCGAGGCCCGCCTGGCCGAACACGAATCGCTGGGCCGCACCGTCACCCTGCTGGCCAGCCGCGATCAGGTGCTGGCCATCTTCGCGGTCGCCGACGCCATCAAGTCCAACTCGCGCGAGGCCATGGCCCAGCTCGCGGCCATGGGCGTTCAGACCTGCATGTTATCGGGCGACAACCAGAGCACGGTCGAGGCCATTGCGCGCGAGGCCGGCATCAGCAGCGCGCGCGGCCAGCTCATGCCGCAGGACAAGCTCGAAGCCATTCGCGATCTGCAGCGCCAGGCCGGCGGCGGTGCCCATGCCGTGGCGATGGTGGGTGACGGCATCAACGACGCACCCGCACTGGCCACGGCCGATCTCGGCATCGCCATGGGCGGCGCCGGCACCGACATCGCCATCGAGGCGGCCGACGTGGTGATCATGAACGACGACCTGCGCCGCATCCCGGAGGCCATCCTGCTGTCGCGCCGCACGCACGCCGTGCTGGTGCAGAACATCGCACTGGCGCTGGGCATCAAGCTGGTGTTCTTCGTGCTGGCGGTGTTCGGCTCTGCCACCATGTGGATGGCCGTGTTCGCCGACATGGGCGCCAGCCTGATCGTGGTGGCCAACGGGCTGCGCCTGCTGCGCGTGCGCCCGGCCGACGGTCTCAGCCCGTCTTGACCGTGCTGCTCATCAAATAGCGGGTGACGCGCGGCGGCCCGTCACCCTGGTGAAACGCCAGCTTGCGGTCGCGCAAGGCCACATCCGCCGCCGTCATGCGGTCGAAGCGGCGCAGGTGGTCGTTCCAGGATTCGTCCACCACCACCTCGACGAAGCGGCCAGGATCATTGATGTCGTCCAGCAGCTCCCACGACAGCGCGCCGTGGCGCAGACGCCCTCGCCTGCCTTCCTCCAGCATCAGCTGGCGAAACTCGTCGGCGCGCGCCGGATCGACCCGGTATTCGATAGTCACCATCACATGCCCGTGGGCGGGCGGCGGTACCTGCGTTTCCGGCCTGGGCAGGACGCGGCGCGGCGAGAGGTCATCGCTGTCACCGCTGTCGGGGCGCCACCGGTTGATCAGCGACATGGCCAGCACACTGGTGACCGCCGCCACGCACAGGGACAGCGTCACGCTGGTCCAGGTCGCGATCTGGCCCCAGATCGCCGCCCCCGACGCGCTCGCGCCCATGATGGCCATCTGGTAGATCGACATGCCACGGGCTCGCACCCAGTCGGGCAGTCGCGTCTGGATCGCCACGCTGAGCGTGTTGGCCGTAGTGATCCAGGCCACGCCTGCCACGAACATCGCCGGCACCGCCACCCAGACCAGATCCGTCAATGCGATCACCAGCATGGCCGAAGTCTGGGCCACCGTGCCGCGCAGGACCAGTCCGTCGCGGGTATAACGCCTGCGCAGTGCCGGCAGGAAGGCGGACGAGGCAATCGCGCCCGACCCCATGGAAGCCAGCAGGAGCGTGAAGGTGCCGGCGCCACCACCCTGCACACCGCGCGCCAGCAGAGGCAGCAACGCCATGAGGGCCGTGGAATGGAAAAAGAACGCCGCGATGCGCAGCAGTACCCCCTTGATGGGCTCGGACTGCGCCACGTACTGGAAGCCCACACGCATGGCGGCCAGCAACCGCTCGCGACCGAGCGGGTTGGGCTTGTGCTCGCGCTTCCACAGATGAATGATCCAGGCCGCGCCGAGCGAAATCACGGCATTGAGCGCGAACACCCAGGCACTGCCCAGACTCGCGATCAGCGCCCCGGCCACCAGTGGCCCGATGATGCGTGAGGCATTCATCGACACGGCGTTGAGGGCCAGTGCCGATGGCAGCTGGGGACGTGACACCACCTCGGGCACGATGGCCGCGAACACGGGCCAGCGCATGGCCAGCCCGATGCCGTTGAAGAAGACCAGTACCAGCAGGAGCAGCGGCGACATCAGGCCCATGAACACGCACGCGCTCAGCACGATGGCCACGACGGCGATCCACAGCTGCGTCGTGAGGAAATAGCGCTTGCGGTCCAGGTTGTCGGCCAGCGCGCCGCTGGGCAAGCCGAGCAGGAAGACCGGCAGCGTGGCTGCCGTCTGCACCAGCGCGACCCAGATCGGGCGCGTCGTCAGCGAAGTCATCATCCACGCGGCCGCCACCTCGCTCATCCACATGCAAATGTTGGCCATGAACCAGGTGGTCCAGAGCATGCGGAACACCGGCCGGCGCAGAGGCGCGAAAGGTGACTGGTCGTCGTCGTGATGGGACATCGTCAATGGGCAGGCGCACTGCAAAAGGCCCGGACACCTGACTGCATCCGGGCCTGGAAAAACACCGATCAACCGGGGACCGGGGCTGGGCATCCTCCGCCTCGCCGGGCACGCCCCGCATCACGGTTCGGTGACGGGACGATGTTACCTGCTTCAGGCCCCCGAACCCATCGCCATGGTGACCGGCCCTGCCCTGTCTCCCGTGGAACGACAAGCGCAAGCGGCGCGGCTGGCGCCCGCTGCCCGGATGAGGCCTTCGCCCACGGCCAGAAGATGTTCAGCCGGCCAACGGCTTTGGCCAGCGAACCGGTCCACCGTGGCCGGCCTCGACAGCGGCATGGCCGTGATGCCGGCGGTCAAGCTGCGGCTGCTGCCTCCAGCGCGCGCTCCGGGCGCGACGCCTGCTGCACCGCCGGCAGGTCCTGCAATCCGAAGTGGCTGCGCAGGGTATGGCCGCTGTAGTCGGTACGAAAGAGACCGCGCTTGCGCAGGATCGGCACCACTTCGTTGGCGAACAGCTCCAGCTGCTGCGTGATCACGGGCGGCATGACGTTAAAGCCATCGGCCGCGCCCGTGCGGAACCAGTCCTCTATCGTGTCGGCCACCTGTTCCGGTGTCCCGGCAATGGCCAGATGCCCGCGGGCACCCGCAAGACGCTTGAGCAGCTGGCGCAGGGTCAGCCCGTCGCGCAGGGTTGTCTCGACATAGCCGATGGCGCGGCTCTTGGACGCCTGCACCTGGTCGGGATCCGGGAAATCGTCGCGCGTCAGCTTGCGATCCAGGGGCAGCGTCGAGAAGTCGTGTCCCCCGAAGCGTGCCGACAGGCGGGTCAGACCCACGTCAATGCTGGTCAGCTCATCGAGCTCTTCCCAGACCTGCCGGGCTTCGTGCTCGGTGGAGCCAATGGCCGCACTCAGGCCTGGCAGGATCACGATGTCTTCGGGTCGACGCCCCAGATCGCGGGCGCGGCCCTTGACGTCCTGATAGAACGCCTGCGCGGACTCCTTGCCACCATGCGCCGTGAAGATGGCTTCCGCCCATTTCGCCGCAAAAGCGCGTCCGTCATCGGACTGTCCCGCCTGCACCAGCACCGGCCGCCCCTGGGGGCCACTGGGCACGTTCAAGGGACCGCGGGTCCGGATGTACCGACCGGTATAGTTGACCGGACGCACCTGACCGATGTCCACGAACTGGCCGCTGGCGGCGTCGTCCACGATGGCGCTGGACGGGAAGCTGCGCCACAGCGCGTCCACGGCTTCCACGAACTCGTTGGCGATGCGGTAGCGGTCGCCATGGTCCACATCGGCATCCAACCCGTAGTTCTCGCCGGCGCGGGGCGCCCACGAGGTCACGATGTTCCAGCCCGCACGCCCCTTGGACAGATGGTCCAGCGTGGCAAACTGGCGCGCCAGGGTGTAGGGGTGGCTGTAGGTTGTCGATGCCGTGCCGATCAGGCCGATCCGCTCGGTTTTCATCGCCAGGGCGGTGAGCAGCGTCAGCGGCTCCAGCAGGCCCGCGGCCAACTGGCCACTTTCCGGCCCGATCAGCGCGTCGGCCAGAAACACGGCGTCGAACTTGGCCGCTTCCGCGATGCGTGCGGCATCCACGTACAGCTCCAGGTCTGTGAGCGATTTGGGATTGGCGCCCGGATGGCGCCAGGCACCCTCGTGGTGGCCACGCGTCATGAGGAACAGGTTCAGGTGCAGTTGTCGGGACATCGCTCAAACTCCTTCAGGCAAATTCGGTTTCCACGCCCAGGCTGCGCAGCAAGGCTTCGCGCAGCTGCATGAATCGGGGGTGGTCCTGGCGACGGGGGTGCGGCAAACCCAGGGCGTGGTCTTCCACGATCCGGCCGTGCTTCATCACCAGAATGCGGTCGGCCAGCAGCAGTGACTCGTCCACGTCATGGGTCACCAGGATCACGGTGGGCCGGATGCGCTCGACCAGCCGCAGCAGCAGGTCATGCATGCGGATACGCGTCAGCGCGTCGAGCGCACCAAACGGCTCGTCGGCCAGCAGGACATGGGGTTCGCGCAGCAGCGATCGGGCCAGCGCGGCACGCTGCTTCTGCCCGCCCGACAGGGTCGATGGCCAGACGTTCGCCTTGTCGCCCAGACCGACATCGCGCAACAGTTGCTGCGCCGATTCGCGTGCCGAGCGGGACTCCAGGCCCAGCGTCAGGTTGTCGATCACCGACAGCCAGGGCAGCAGGCGAGAATCCTGGAATAGCACGGAGACATTGCCGGCAGCCGTGGCCTGGCCGGTGCTTGTTGCGTCACGGTCCAGACCCGCGATGGCACGCAACAGCGTCGTCTTGCCGGAGCCGGATTCGCCGAGCAGCGCCACGAACTGGCCGGGCGGAATGTGCAGGTCGATGTTGTCCAGGATGCACTTGTCCTGGAAACTGCGGCTGAAGCGGTTCAGCTCGACCTGCCCCAGTGGGGAGGCAGTGGTATGTGTCACGATCCAAGAGACTTTCTGTAAGACAGCACGCGTGCTTCCAGACGACGCACCGCGGCGTCCGACAGCAGGCCCAGCAAGGCGTAGATGAGGATGCCGATGACGATCACGTCGGTCTGGCCCCAGTCGCGGGCACGGTTCATCAGGTACCAGGGCCCGCGCACGGGAAACAGGCGCCTCCGACGACGCGGCGGCCGGGCGTGACCTGACCGATGCAGACTTGGACAACGAGGCTTTCGACAGCCAGCCCGAAGGCGCGGGAATCTGTGCTTGGCTCATGGGATGTCTTTGCTCAAATCAAGAAGTAACCGCGGCCCATCAGCGGTTCGCCGTGATGACCTGGTCGAAAGTCGACACGAACGAGTCCTTGGCGTCCAAGCGCTGCTTGAGCGTCCCAGCCGCATGCAGCGTATCGATCAGGCGCTGGTGCAGAGGCTGTGCCTCGCTGCTGGTCTGGAAAACCAGCGGCGACTGCGACGCCAGAATGGCCGCCGTGGTCTCGGCATCCAGCCGCTGGAATTTGGTGAAGTAGTGCTCGCCCCAGACTTTTTCGTTGGCATTGCTCCATTTGCCTGCCCGGACAAAGGCTGCCAGGAACTGCCCGATCGCCTGCGCCTTCTGCTTGTCAGCCAGCGCTTCGGGGCGGGCATAGAAATAGGCTCTGTCACCTAATCGTGTTGGCGGGTAAGATGGTGCACCATGCGCCGT
>JAEZLX010000101.1 GCA_023415035.1 Pseudomonadota bacterium
GTCGAGAAGCTCCGCGCGACCTACAAGGAGCTTCACGAAGGCGAGCGCTCCGCTGAGCGGGCGAAGGCCGAGCTGGTGGAAGCCAACCTGCGCCTCGTGGTGTCCATCGCCAAGAAGTACACGAACCGCGGCTTGCAGTTCCTGGACTTGATCCAGGAGGGCAACATCGGATTGATGAAGGCGGTCGACAAGTTCGAATACCGCCGCGGCTACAAGTGCTCGACCTACGCCACCTGGTGGATCCGTCAGGCGATCACGCGCTCCATCGCCGACCAGGCGCGCACGATCCGCATCCCGGTGCACATGATCGAGACGATCAACAAGATGAACCGCATCTCGCGCCAGCACCTGCAGGAGTTCGGCTTCGAGCCCGACGCCTCCATCCTGGCCGAGAAGATGGACATGCCCGAGGACAAGATCCGCAAGATCATGAAGATCGCGAAGGAGCCCATCTCGATGGAAACCCCCATCGGTGATGACGACGATTCGCATCTGGGCGACTTCATCGAGGACTCCAGCAACACCGCGCCGGTGGACGCCGCCATGCAGGCGGGCCTGCGCGAAGTGGTCAAGGAGATCCTCGACAGCCTCACGCCGCGCGAGGCCAAGGTGCTGCGCATGCGCTTCGGCATCGAAATGTCCACCGACCACACGCTGGAGGAAGTGGGCAAGCAGTTCGACGTCACGCGCGAGCGCATCCGCCAGATCGAGAGCAAAGCCGTGCGCAAGCTCAAGCACCCGAGCCGCTCGGACAAGCTGCGCAGCTTCATCGACTCGCTGTGATCCGGCCAGCGGCCTGACCATCAGGCGAAACGGGAGCCTTCGGGCTCCCGTTTTCTCTGGATCGCACGTTCCAGCAAAAAGGGCGCCCGCGGGAGCCCTTTTTCCATTCGGCCCGGAGCCGGCCTCAGATCGTCTCCAGCGCCAGCACGCCCGTGGCAGTGTTGGAGATGGGGATGTGGTAGTTGCTGTGCACCTTTCGCACGCCCGCGCCGGCGGAGGTGAGCGCCGCGCGCATGGCCAGCCACATCAGCAGTTCCACCCCCTGGGTGCCCGCCTTCTCGACCAGTTCGAGATCGCTGTACTGCGTGACCCACTCGGGGTTGGTTTCCATGCTTTCCATGAACTGCAGGTCGAACGGCTTGTTGATGAAGCCGGCGCGTTCACCGTCGAGCTGGTGGCTCAGGCCGCCGGTACCCATCACGGCCACCTTCTTGTCGCTGTCCCAGCTGCGGATGGCCTCACCCACCGCTTTGCCCAGCTTGTAGACGCGCCTGGCGGTCGGCAGCGGGAACTGCACGGTGTTGATGTCGATCGGCACGATCTGCACCGGAGCGACGTCGTGGTCGGGCCAGAACAGCTTGAACGGCAGGGTACAGGCGTGGTCAACCAGCATCTCCTGGCAGGTCACGATGTCGAACTCGCTGGCAATCAGGTGGTTGACCATGTACCATGACAGTTCGGGACAGCCGCGCATCGGCGGCAGCGTGGGAATGCCCCAGCCCTCGTCGGCGTTGCGGTATTCGGCCGCGGTGCCGATCGCGAAGGTGGGCATCTTGTCGAGGAAAAAGTTCAGCCCGTGGTCGTTGTAGAACACCACCACGACATCCGGCTGGTGCTCCTTGAGCCAGGCGTGAATGGGCGGGAAACCGTCGAAGAAGGGCTTCCAGTAGGGTTCGTTCTGCAGGCCCTTGTGGATGGCGCCGCCGATGGCGGGGATGTGCGAGGTGGCCAGACCACCGATGAGTTGTGCCATGGAAATCTCTCCGTGCGTGGTGATGCGGTTCAGCGTTGCGGCCAGGCGGGCTGCTCGTTGGCGGCAACCAGGCGCGCCTTGAATTCGTCCTTACTCACACCGGTCTGCTGGGCACCGATGTCCTGCATGTCCAGACCGAAGATGCCCGCGAACTTGGCCAGGTAGTACGCATTGCCGCCCGCCTCCAGGAGCTTGAGCACCTGCTTGGAGCGGATGGCCTCGGCCTGCTCCTCGTTCAGGCCGTACCGCTTCATGTAGGCCTCGGGGTCGGCAACGAACGCCTCGCGGTTGGCCTTCTCGTTGAACGAGAAGCACATCTTGTTCAGGGCGTACCCCTTGCTGGCGAGGTTGCCATCAAACGGCAGCGTGCCGGGAATGTTCTTGGTGGTGCTCATGATCGCTTCATCTCCTGTGCCGTGGTGCATCGGATCCGGGTGCGGCGCCGATCGAACCGGCTTCGCATGCCACGCAGTCTCGTTCAGTCATTGCAAAAAATAAACGAATCAATCATCATCAATTACATGAAGAATTTCGATTGGTTGGATCTGGACGTCCATGCCCTGCGCTTGCTGGTGGCGGTGGTCGAGGCCGGCAGCATCACGAAGGCGTCGCACGCGCTCGGCGTCACCCAGTCGGCCGTCAGCCACCAGATCGACAAGCTGCGGACCATCACGGCCGATCCGTTGTTCGTCAAGAGCGGACGGGGCATCGTGGCCACCGCCCGTGCACGGCACCTGGCCGACGAGGCCCGGACGCTGCTGCGCGACCTGGAGCGCTTTGCCCATGCCGGGGAGTTCGATCCGGCACGCTGGCAAGCCACCGTGACCATTGCCGCCAACGATTTCCAGCGTGACGTGCTGCTGCCCTCACTGGCGCGCGTGCTGCGCCAGCAGGCACCCGGCGTGGCGCTGCGCGTGATTCCGTCGGGCATCCCCAGTCTGGAGATGCTGCGCGAGGGCACCTGCGACCTGGCCATCAGCCCCCGCCCGCCCGAAGGCAGCGACATCCTGCAGCAACGGCTGTTCGTGGACAGATACTGCGTCTTTTTCGATGGCACCGCGCGTGCCGCACCGGACACGCTGGAGGAGTACCTGGCGGCCGAACACATCACGGTGGTGTACCAGCCGCGGCGCAGCCTCGACCTGGACCAGACACTGGCTGCGCGCGGCGTGCAACGGCGCTTCACGGTGATGGTGCCGGGCTTCGCCGGTGTGCCCGCCTTCCTGCGCGACAGCCCGCTGCTGTGCACGGCACCTTCGCTGCTCTCGCGTGGCATCATGGCCGGCTTTGCCCGGGTCGAGGCACCCCTGCCCTGCCCGAGCATGCCCATGTATCTCATCTGGCACCGTCAGCACCAAGCCGATGTCGCCCACCGCTGGCTGCGCGAGCGCATCCTGGTGCTGGCTCGCGAGGCCGTGCCGGACAGCGCCGCCTGATCAGGTCCGTTCGGCCACCTGCCCCGTGTGCGCGCGGCGCCACTGCTGCGGGCTCAGACCCGTTCGCTTCTTGAAAAAGCGCGAAAAATAGGCCGGATCTTCAAAACCGAGCTCCAGCGCCAGGCTCGCGGCTGGCGCGGCAATGTATACCAGCCGCCGGCAGGCCTCGCGCGTCAGCCGGTCGTGCACGAGCTCCAGCGCAGAGCAACCTCGCTCCGCCCTCACCAGACGGTTCAGGCGCTGGGTGGACAGGCCCAGGCGCGAGGCATATCGGCCGACGTGCCAGTGCTCCAGGAAATGCTGTTCGACCAGCAGCAGGAAACGGGTGAACAGTGCCTGGTGCGCCCTGGACTCGCCACCCTCGCGCTGTCCCTGTTCGCTGGCACGCGCCAGCCGCCAGACCACCGCCCTCGCGAGCCAGCGCAGCACCGGCGCGTCGGCGGCACCCGGCAACGCAAACTCGGCCGACAGCTCGGTCAGCTGCGCGTGAAGCCGCTGGGCCTCCGCATCATCCTCTGAAAAGTGCAATACCCCAGGCGCCGAGAACAGCACCCGGAAGGCATTTCCGATGTCCTCGAACTCACCTTCCACCAGAAAGCGGGCGCTGAGCGTCAGCACCTGTCCATCGGTTTCGGGCTCGAACCGGAAGCCATGCACCACCCCGGGCGGTACGACGACGGCCGTAGGTCCTTCGACGCGGCTGCGCCACTCGTCCAGCATGACCTGTGCCGAACCCCTCGCCAGCCAAAGGATCTGGTAAAGCCCCTGGTGCACATGAGCATCGATTTCCCAGTGGTACAGGCGGCTGCGCGACTGCACTTCCTCGATGTGCAGCAGTTCCGCGCCGGGCCGAGCAGGCTCGCCATAGAGCGAGAAGCGCGGGATGGCAAACGCGCTCCCGCGCGGGGCCTGCACCGCATCCGGCGCACGTGACAGCTCAGACACGAATCCCATACATGATCCAAAAGTACAAGAATTAACCCTATTTTTACAGTGGATTTTCGCACCTGGCGACCTACAGTTTCCGTCACCCACACCACCGGAGACGACCCATGGTTCTTGGCAGCTTCCACTTCGACCCGTACTCCCCGGCCATCGACGCCGATCCCTTTCCAGCCTACAAGCGCCTGCGCGACGAATTCCCCTGCTTCTGGAGCGAGGAAGCGCAGATGTGGGTCCTGTCCC
>JAEZLX010000105.1 GCA_023415035.1 Pseudomonadota bacterium
TTCCACAGGCGCACGTCGACCAGCCCACCCTCGAACGCGCGGCGGTTGATGCCGCACCTCAGGAAAGGCTCGAACAGTTCGGGGAACAGGGTGATGACGTCAAAACGCATGGCGGTATTGTCACACCCCATGTGCGGCCGGCATCTGCCGGGGCACGCGGACGTCAGTCGTCTCAGTAGTCTTTTTGCCAGTCGGCCGTGATGCGGCGCGCGGCAATATCGACCTTGTCAATGTAGGCATCGACAAACGGGATCATCCGCTCGGCCTTGCGCTCGCTTCCGTCCACGGTCTCTGTGCAGGAGAGCACGAGCACGGAATGGGGCCCGGTGGGCATAAGATCCTGAACCACCCCCAGGTGCTCACCTTCGCGGTTGACCACCTCCAGGCCGATCAGGTCGACCCAGTAGTACTCACCCTCTTCCACCGGCGGGAAGTCGCTGCGTGGCACATGGATGCGGACACCCTTGAGCGATTCGGCCATGTTCCGGTCGGCCACACCTTCCAGACGGACCACGACACCATCGCCGTGGAACTTGATGTCGGCCACCTTGACGTGGACAGGGCCGGCAAATGCCGAAAACCCCTTGCCGAAGCGCGCTTCGGGGGGCAGCAGGTACCAGTCGGAACATTGGAACAGCGCCGTGGTATCGGCACTGTGGGGCTGGATGCGGACCCAGCCCTTGATGCCCCAGGCATCCAGGAACCGCCCCAGCTCGACGGCGTCATCCGGCAGGGATGACGGCTCGAACGGCGAGCAGCTGGATGCTGGAGCGGTGCTCAACGCGATGATTGAGACAAGAAGCCGGCGATCAGGCTGCGGCCTTGGCGGCGCCCTGCTTGATCAGGCGGGCAACGGTGTCGGACGGCTGGGCGCCGACGCCCGTCCAGTAGGTCAGGCGGTCCTGGGCGATGCGCAGGCTTTCGTCGCCGCCACGGGCCAGGGGGTTGTAGAAGCCGATGCGCTCGATGAAGCGGCCATCGCGGCGGTTGCGCTTGTCGGCAACCACGATGTTGTAGAACGGACGGCCCTTGGAGCCGCCGCGGGAGAGTCGAATGACGACCATGATTTATCCTTCGGGTGGTGGTTCCCGGAACCGGCAGGCTCTGCCCGCTGGAACCGGACTTCATTGCAGCGCCTGAGACACACGACTGACCACCCGGCCAGCGAAACGCTACAAAATCCGGCATTATAGTCAATCAGTGCGCCATTCGTTCCATTTTTTCCACCCATGATCCAGATCCGTCCCAGCCGCGACGAGGATGTGGATGCCATTGCCCGCATCTACGGCCACCACGTGCTGCACAGCACCGCCACCTTCGAGATCACCGCGCCCTCCCCGGCCGAGATGGCCGCCCGCCGCGCCGACGTGCTCGGCAAGGGCCTTCCGTGGCTGGTGGCCGAGGTGGACGGCCGGGTGCTGGGCTTTGCCTATGCCAACTGGTTCAAGGCCCGCCCGGCTTACCGCTTCTCGGCCGAGGACTCGATCTACCTGGCACCTGAAGCGGCGGGCCAGGCCCTGGGCAGGCGTCTGCTGGCCGAACTGCTGGCGCTATGCGAGCAGGCGGGCATCCGCAAGGTCATCGCGGTGATCGGCGATTCGGGCAACGCCGCGTCGATCGGCCTGCACACATCCCTGGGCTTCACGCGCGTGGGGACGGTGCATGCCTGCGGCTGGAAGTTCGACCGCTGGCTCGACATCGTGATGATGGAAAAGCCCCTAGGGCCGGGCGACAGCCTCCCGCCCGTGGAGCGGCAGCCATGAGCCGCTCCCGCAACAAGACCCTGGCGACATGGCTGGCCCTGCTCGGTGGCACGCTGGGCCTGCACCGCTTTTACCTGCGCGGCCTGGGTGACTGGGTGGGCTGGCTGTACCCCATCGCCTCGGGTCTGGGATGGTGGGGCGTGGAGCGCTTCCAGGCGCTGGGACAGGACGACAAGCTTTCCTGGGTGCTGATCCCGTTCCTGGGTCTGTCGCTGTCGGCGGCCTGTCTCTCGGCCATCGTGTACGGCCTGTCGGAGCGCGAGAAATGGAACGCACGCTACGCCGTTGCGGAAGGCGCCGACGCGCCGGCCGGCGCCACCCGCTGGGCGACCATCATTGGCGTGGTGCTCTCGCTGCTGCTCGGGGCCACGGCCTTCATGGCCAGCCTGTCGTACAGCCTGCAGAACTACGTTCTCTACCAGATCGAGGAAGGCCGCAAGATCAGCCAGTGACCACGTTCAGCGGGTTCAGCCAGGACATGACCAGCATCACCAGACTGATCGTGAACAGCGCTGCCATCGTGGAAACGCCCATGCTGGCCGTCGAGAGATCCTCGGCCACCTCGTAGCGCTGGGAAAACAGGTACACGTTGGCACCGATAGGCAGGGCACCAGCCAGCACCAGGACGGTCAGCGGCAGCCCACGGATGCCCCACAGCCATGCGCTTAACCCGACCAGCACGGGCAGAACAAGGTTTTTGACCAGGACAATCGCCAGCACGTCGCGCCAGTGCCCGCCCATGGACGTGCGCGCCAGACTGACGCCCACGAGCACCAGCGCCAGCGGGCCGAACGCGTTGCCCAGCAGCTGCAGCGGCCGGTCCACCACCGAGGGCAGATCCCAACCGGTCTGGGCAAACAGCAATCCGGCCAGGATGGGCAGCGGCACCGGATGGATGATCGACCCCTTGATGGCCGAGGCGGCAGTGGCCAGCAGGTTCGGCGCACGGCCACCGGACTGACCGGCCTCACGCGCCACCACAAGCTCCAGCGTGACCGAACCGATGGTCAGCAGGATGAGCGCATGCACCGACACCAGCGTCAACAGCGTGACCAGTCCCTCCTGACCATAGGCCAGCCCGACCAGCACGATGCCGATCATCACCATGTTGGAAAAAGCCCCTGCAAGCGCCATCACCACGCTGCGCCGATTGAAGCCGCGCATGGCGATGCTCACGACCAACAGGATGCCGGCCGCCATGAAATAGGCCAGCATGGGCCGCAGATCGACCTGCTCCAGATGCACCTGGCTCATGGTGCGAAACAGCAGCGCCGGCGTGAGGACCAGAAACACCAGATTGGACAGGTCCCGGACCGATTCACCCCTCACCCATTGCATCCGCGCGGCCACGAAGCCGACCCCGATGAGCAGGAACACGGGGGTCAGGGAAACAAAGACGGGGTGCGCGGCCATGGACATGGTGGCCGATCTTATCGGGCCGAGCCGTCCCCCGCCGGGATCAGTGGCTGTGACGCATCCCGCAGTGCTTGCCCAGAGCCAGCCCCTTGCAGGCGGCCTGCAGTTCCTTCAGGCAGATTTTTTCGTCCTTGCCCGATTCCAGGCACCTGGCGGCCGCCTCGTGGGCCGCGGCCATGGCACGGTGCTTCTGTATGTCCTGCTGGCGCTCCTGCTCGGAATGCTGGGCCATCGCAGGCAGAGCCACCAGGGCAGCCAGCCACAAAACTCGTTTGAGGTTCATCGTTCAACTCCTTTCAAAAAAACGAACGTTGAGGGCTTCGCTTTGATACCGAGGAAGTCCCGTCAGGCATGGGTCGCGTCCGCCGCCGAAGCACCATCGCAATCGGCGCAGATGCCGTGAATCGCCAGTTCCGCCCACGTGCCCCGGTGCCCCTGCCTGACCAGACGGTCCAGGAGATCGCTCGCCCATGCCCGCGCTTCGCTGCCTGCGCTGTCCAGCCACAGGCTGCGGTGGCAGCGATCGCACTCGAACCTCGGCGCCCGTAGCCGCTCGCCGGCATCATCGGCCCGGGCCAGTGCGAAGTGCCAGCTGCGCGACTCCTGACCGGTCTGCCGGCGCAGCACACCGCAGGCCACCAGCCGGTCAAGCAGGCGGTACAGCGTCACGCGGTTGACGGTCACGCCCCGGGCCTGCACCAGCGAAGCCACCTGCGTGTGCGTCAGCACGGCATCCGGCGCCCCCAGGAAGAGGCCGAGCACCACCCGCGTCGCCAGCGTGCGGCGCAGGCCGGCCGCGGCCATGCGGGCCACGATGGGGGCGGGAAGACGGGCCGCGGAGGTGTCGGTCATGGCGGATGGGATCGGTGGAAAAGCAGCGATATTAACGCAACAAAGTTGCATTAAAAACCTGTCAATCTGTCACCCCCGCGCGAACGCCGGAAAGGCGTCTCACGTAAACTGGCCGGACCACTTTCCCGCACCTGCATCACCTTGCCCTTTTCCCATCTGCTCCTGGCCCTGGCTGTCGTCGCTGTCTGGGGCACCAATTTCGTGGTGATCCGCTGGGGACTGGACGGCCTGCCACCCTTCCTGTTTGCCACCCTGCGCTTCGCGTTCTCGGCCCTGCCCTGGCTGCTGTTCGTGCCACGACCCAAGGTCGGCTGGCGACCGATGGCGGCCTTTGGAATCCTGCTGGGCGTGGGTCAGTTCGGCCTGCTGTTCCTCGCCATGCGCGGCAGCATTTCGCCGGGCATGGCCTCGCTGGTGGTGCAAATGCAGGTGTTCTTCACCATCGGGCTGGCGCTGATGCTGATGAAGGAGAAGGTGCGGCCCTACCAGCTCACCGGGCTGGCGCTGGCCGTGTGCGGTCTGGCGCTGATCGGATCGCACCTGGATGCCACCGTCACGGCCCTGGGTGTCGTGCTGGTGCTGGGCGCGGGTTTTTGCTGGGCATGCGCGAACCTGGTGATCAAGCAGATCGGGCAGGTCAACATGCTGCACTTCATGGTCTGGAGCAGCGTCTTCGCCGTGCCGCCCCTGCTGGCGCTCTCGCTGCTGCTAGAAGGGCCGGCCGCCATTGGCCAGGCGCTGGCAGGCGCCGACACCGTCATCTGGGCCAGCGTGCTGTGGCAGGCCATCGGCAACACGCTGTTCGGCTACGGCGCATGGAACTGGCTGCTGGCGCGCCACCCTGCGGCCTCGGTGGCGCCGACCGCCCTGCTGGTGCCAGTTTTCGGCATGGGCTCATCCGCCCTCATGCTGGGCGAAGCCATGCCGGCGTGGAAGCTGCAGGCCGGCGCGCTGGTGCTCACCGGCCTGGCGGTGATCATTTTCTGGCCAAGGCTGCGAAAGTCCGCCTGAACTTGTCCACCTTGGGCGCGGCCACGGCCAGGCAGTAGCCCTGGTACGGGTTGCGCTCGAAGAAATCCTGGTGGTAGTCCTCGGCCGGCCAGTAATGCTGCAGCGGCTGCACTTCGGTCACGATGGGGGCACCGAAGGCGTTCTGGGCCATCAGCTCGTCGATGAGTGCCTGCGCGGTCGCACGCTGCTCGTCGGTCGTGTAGTAGATGCCGCTGCGGTACTGCGTGCCGACGTCGTTGCCCTGGCGGTTGGGCGTGGTCGGGTCGTGCACCACGAAGAACACCTCCAGCAGCTCGCGCGTGCTCACCTGACCGGGGTCGTACTCGAGCTTCACCACCTCGACACAGCCGGTGCGGCCGGTGCACACCTGCTCGTAGGACGGCTTGTCGGGCTGGCCATTGCTGTAGCCCGATTCCACATCCAGCACGCCGCGCACTTCCTTGTACACGGCTTCGGTGCACCAGAAGCATCCGCCACCAAGCACCAGTGTCTGTTTTTGTTGCATCTCAGGACTCCTCTTGTGTGTCATCTTGCGTGCCGGCATCTTGCAGCGACAGCGCGCTGCCGCGCACGGCGTCCAGAAATGCCCCCAACGCGGTCATGTCGCGCCCGGTGCGCCAGAGGCAATAGGTGTCGTAGGACGGCAGCGGACGCCTGAGCGGACGGAACACCACGCCCGGCATCCCCGCCTGCTCCAGCGCGGCCGGCACCAGCCCCACGGCCAGCCCCTGCCCGATGACGGCCACCACGCCCAGCCAGTGCCGCAGTTCATAGGCCAGCAGCGGTTCGAAACCGGCGTCGGCGCAGGACGCCACGATGCGGTCGTGATAATCGGGTGAGACGGCACGCATCACGACCGCCATGGCCTCGCCCCGCAGCTCATGCAATTCGATCGCGCCTTCCCCGCCCAGGCGATGGGCAGCCGGCAGGCAGGCCACGAACGGCTGGCTGGACAGCAGGATCTGCGAGAACCCCTGCGGTACGCGCGTGGTGTGCACGAAACCTAGGTCGAGCCGGTCGTGCACCAGCTCCACGAGCTGCTCGCTGGAACTGAGCTCCTGCAGGGTCAGGCGCATGCGCGGGTGGGCGGCGCTGAAGGCGCGCAGCACCTGCGGCAACCCCCGGAACAGCACCGTGCCCGCAAAGCCGATGCGCAGCTGGCCCGCGATGCCGTGTCCCACGTCGCGCGCCTCCCTGGCCGCCTGGGCGGCCTGCTGCAACAGTGCCTGGGCGCGTGGCAGGAACGCCTGCCCCGCCGCCGTGAGCGCCACGCCGCGGCTGTTGCGCTCGAACAGGCGCGCACCGACGGAGGTTTCCAGCTGCTGGATGTTGAGCGACAGCGGCGGCTGCGTCATGGACAAGCGCTGCGCGGCGCGCCCGAAATGCAGCTCCTCGGCCAGCACGACAAAACAGCGCAGATGGCGGAATTCCATGAATATGAAATATGAATTGATCAATCGTCAATCCATATTAGACAGCTATCCATGAAAACCTGACAATCGTGCCCACTCAGACGACCTCACCCCTTACGGAGAACGCATCATGGCCACCACCCACGCCCGCTTCAGCTGGGAAGACCCCTTCAACCTTGACACCCAGCTGTCCGAGGACGAGCGCCAGGTGCGCGATGCCGCCCGCGCCTACTGCCAGGAAAGACTGCTGCCGCGCGTGCAGATGGCCTTCCGCAACGAAAGCACCGACCCGTCCATCTTCCGCGAGATGGGGGAACTCGGCCTGCTGGGCGTGACCATCCCCGAGCAGTACGGCGGTGCCGGCCTGAACTACGTCTGCTATGGCCTGGTGGCGCGCGAAGTCGAACGCGTGGACTCCGGCTACCGCTCCATGATGAGCGTGCAGAGCTCGCTGGTCATGGTGCCGATCAACGAATTCGGCACCGAGGCCCAGAAGCAGAAGTACCTGCCCAAGCTGGCGCGCGGCGAGTGGATCGGCTGCTTCGGCCTGACCGAACCCAACCACGGCAGCGATCCTGGCAGCATGATCACCCGCGCACGCAAGGTCGAGGGCGGTTACAGCCTGTCCGGCGCCAAGATGTGGATCACCAACAGCCCGATCGCCGACGTGTTCGTGGTCTGGGCCAAGGACGACGACGG
>JAEZLX010000114.1 GCA_023415035.1 Pseudomonadota bacterium
CGCGGCGCCACCCAGGCCTGGCTGTCCAGGCCTGCGGCGGAAAACGCCGCCTGCACGGCGGGCGCGGCGGCCTCGGCGCTGGCGCGGTCCTCGAACCAGGCGAACACGCTGGGACCGGCACCGGAGATGCTCGCGCCCATCGCCCCTGCATCCAGCGCCGCGGCCTTGGCCCCGGCAAACCCTGGGATCAGCACGGCCCGGCGCGGCTCGACCAGCACGTCGCGCAGGCCGGCCCGCACCAGCGAGGCGTCGCCGGCATGGCAGCCGGCCAGCACGAGGGCGAGGTTGGCGCTCTGCTGGACGAACTCGGAAAGCTCGTAGCTGCCGGCCAGTGCCTCGCGCGCGCGGCGGGTTTCCAGCACCGCGTCCGGATGCACCAGCAGGCTGTGCCACTGCTCCGGCACCGGTATGCGCACCAGCCGGTCGGCCGTGGCCAGCACCAGGCCACCGAGCAGCATCGGGCCGAGGTTGTCGCCATGGCGTCCGCCGCTGGCCACCGCCTCGCCGTCCAGTGCGAACGGATACAGCGCATGCCGGCCCAGCGGCTGGTCCAGCAGGGCGTTTGCCGCCACCAGCGCGCCCACGCACGAGGCGGCCGAGCCGCCCATGCCGGAGCCCAGGGCGATGCCCTTGTCGATCTCGATCTCGAACCCGTACGGCAGGTCCAGCGCCTTGCGCATGGCCTGCAGGGCCACGCCCGCGGTGTTGCGCGAAGCCTCCAGCGGCAGCGGGATCGCCGCGCCCCGGATCTCGCGGATCCGCACGTCCGGCTCGGCGATACGGCGCACGGTGACGGTGTCGCCGGCACCGGCCAGGGCGAAGCCGAGGATGTCGAAGCCGACCGCGGCGTTGCCACCGGAAGCCGGGGCGAACGCGGTGGCCTGGCGTTGCATCGGGTCCGCACTCACAGGCGCGCCCCCCGCCCCGCGGCCACCCGGAGCACGTCGGCGAATACGCCGGCGGCGGTGACTTCCGGGCCGGCGCCCGGGCCCTGCACCACCAGCGGGTTCTGGCAGTAGCGGCGGGTGGTGAACTGGACGATGTTGTCGGTCAGGCGCAGATTGGCGAAGGCGTGGTCGCGCGGCATCTCCACCAGCCCGACCGAGGCGCGGCCCTGTGCGTCCAGGCGCGCCACGTAGCGCAGCACGCTGCCGCTGGCACGGGCCTGCTCCAGGCGCGCTGCGAAGCCGGCGTCCACCTCCTCCAGTCGCGCCATGAAGTCCACGACGCTGGCCTCGCGCAGCGCGGCCGGCACCAGGCTTTCGACCTCCACGTCCTCCAGGCTCAGCTCGCGGCCCGCCTCGCGCGCCAGGATCACCAGCTTGCGGGCCACGTCTGTGCCGGACAGGTCGTCGCGCGGATCCGGCTCGGTGTAACCGAGCGAGCGCGCCGCGGCCACCAGCTGCGAGAACGGCATGCTGCCGTCGTAGCGGTTGAACAGCCATCCCAGGGCGCCGGAGAAGATGCCCTCGATCGAGGTCACGCTGTCGCCGGTATCGAGCAGGTCGCGCAGGGTCGAGATCACCGGCAGGCCCGCGCCCACCGTGGCCTCGTAGCGGAAGCGCGCGCCGCTGGCCTGGCAGGCGCTGCGGATGTCACGCCAGCGCTGCAGCGGGCCGGCGCCGGCCTGCTTGTTGGGGGTGACCACGTGGATGCCGGCGGCCAGCCACTGCGCGTAGCGGTCGGCGACCTCCGGGCTGCCGCTGCAGTCGACGATGACCACGTGCGGCAGGTGCGAATCGAGCAGGTGCGCGGCGAAGCGGTCGAGGTCGGCCGGGCCGCTGGCCTGGGCGAAACGCGCGCGCCAGTCGTCCTCGATGCCGCGCGGGTCCAGCAGCATCCGCCCGCGCGAGGCGACCGCGCGCAGGCGCAGGTCCAGGTGGGCGCGTTCGAGCAGGCCCTCGCGCGCGGCCAGCAGCTGGTCCAGCAGCGTGCCGCCGACGTTGCCCGGGCCGATCACGCCCACCGCGAAGGTCTGCGGCGACAGCCAGAAGCCGGCGTGCGCCGCACGCAGCGCGCGGGTGGCCTGCTCGCTGTCGATCGCCACCGAGATGTTGCGTTCGGACGAGCCCTGGGCGATGGCGCGGATGTTCACCTGGGCACGACCGAGCGAGCCGAACAGGCGCGCGGCCACGCCCGGCTGCCCGGCCATGCCATCGCCGACCGCCGCCAGCACGCTGATGTTCGGCACCAGCTGCACGCGCTGCACCTGCCCCATCGCCAGTTCGTGGGCGAAGGCGTTGACCAGCGCGGCCTGGGCGCGGCCGGCATCCTCCTGCTTGACCACGCAGCAGATCGAATGCTCCGACGAGCCCTGCGAGATCATCACCACCGAGACCCTGGCGTTGCGCAGCGCGGCGAACACGCGCTCGGCGGTGCCCGGCACGCCGATCAGGCCGGTGCCTTCCAGGTTCACCAGCGACAGGCCGGGGCTCAGGGTCAGGCCCTTCACCGGGCCGGTGAACTCGCGCTCGGCGGTGATGCGGGTGCCGGGATGCTCGGGATGGAAGGTGTTGCGGATGATGATCGGCGTGCCCCGCTCCATCGCCGGAGCCATGGTCTGCGGATGCACGACCTTGGCGCCGAAGTAGGCCAGCTCGCAGGCCTCGTCGTAGCTGAGGCTGTCCAGCTGCACGGCCTCCGGCACCACCCGCGGGTCGGCCGAAAGCACGCCGTCCACGTCGGTCCAGATGTGCAGTTCGTCGGCCTCGAAGAGGCGGGCGAAGATCGCGCCGGAATAGTCGCTGCCGTTGCGGCCGAGGGTGGTGATGCGGCCCTGCGGATCGCGGGCGACGAAGCCGGTGACCACGACCCGCGGCTGCGGGTTGGCCACGCGCCAGGCCGCCAGCTTCCGCCCGCTCAGTTCCCAGTCCACGTCCACGCCGAGGTCGCCGTGGCTGACCACCAGCACCTCGCGCGCATCCAGCACCGCGCAGTCGGCGCCCAGCGCGCGCATGTGCTCGCCGAGCAGGCGCGCCGAATACACCTCGCCCAGGCCCTGCACCCGCTGCAGTACTTCCTCCGGCAGGCCGCCGATCACCGACAGCGCGGCCAGCACCTGGGCCAGCTCGTCGAAGCGCTGGTCCAGCCATTCCACCGCCGGGCCGGCGAGCTCGCCGAGCAGGGACACGGCCACGCCGCGGTGGCGCGCGCGCAGTTCGTGCCAGCGCGCGCGCCATTCCGGGGTGATCTC
>JAEZLX010000119.1 GCA_023415035.1 Pseudomonadota bacterium
TCATGCTGGCGTCCAGCGTCTGCTCGCCCATGCTCTCGAAGCCGCGCATGATGGGCGACTTCTTCATGGACAGAGCTTCCCGCCGTTCGCCGGGAAGCTCCAGCAGCTCCCTGGCCAGCGCGAATTGGCGCTGGACGATCGCAGGCGCGATGCCGTGCTGTGTCACGTAAAAGAAACCCGAGGTGGTGGCTGCTTCGCGCAGTTGCGCGGCCACCCTGGCGCTGGCCGGGCTTCCCGGCGCCAGCGCATCCGTCAGGTCGATGACCGGAATGCTCACGCGTGCTTCCTCAGGCCTTGAGTTTGCGGTCGGCGGCGGAGGGCAGGAACTTGTCGCTCCAGATGTCGTCCACCTTGAGGCTGCCCTTGAGGCCGAAGGCGGCCACGGTTTCGTCGATCGTGGCCTGAAGGCGGTCGGCCGTGGCCGCACCCCAGCCGTGCGAGCGCGTGCCGGGGGTCTTCATGGTGCCATCGACGATGAGCTGCAGGCGCTCGGTTTCCAGGTCTTCGCGAGCCAGCGGCTCGCGAGCCTTGATGGCCGCGCCGCCGGCCTTCGGATCGGCGATGCAGTCGATCCAGCCGAGCGTGGTGGCCTTCACGAAAGCCTTCATCGCCTCGGTGTTCTCCATGCTCTTCGTGTTGGCCACCAGGCCGTTGCCGTAGGACTTGAGACCGTAGTCGGAGAAGCGGAACACGCGCAGCTGGTCGGCCGTCACGCCACGGGCCTTGAGGTTGAGCAGGCCGGTGAAGAAGAAATAGGCGGCGCCATCGAAGTCGCCCTTGGCAAAGCGCGTGTCGCCGATGTCCGGCGCCACGTTTTCCCACTTCACCGAGCTGCCATCGAAGCCCTGTGCCTTGGCGAACACCGGGAACAGCTTGCGCGAGGCGTTGAACGGCTGGCCCAGCAGGGTCTTTCCGGCGAGGTCGGCGGGTTTGAGGATGGGGCTGTCCTTGCGCACGATCACCGAATTGGGGTTCAGGTCGTACTGGATGCCGACGGCGCGCAGGCCGGCCTGCGGGTTGGCGACGTTGAACTCGATCATGGTCGCCAGGTCGGCCGACACGGCGTCGTACGCGCCGCTGGCCACGAGGCTGATCGCCGCGGCGGAGCCGTTGCCGGTATCGATGGTCACGTCCAGGCCGGCGTCCTTGTAGTAGCCGCGCTGCAGGGCCAGCAGGAAGCCGGCGCCCGAGGCCTCGACCTTCCAGCCGAGGTTGAACTTGAACTTCTGCAGGGAGCCTTGTGCACGCACGAAAGGCGTGGCCGAGAGCAGGGAGGCGGCGCCAGCGGCGCGAAGAAGGGAACGACGTTGCATGATGAGGGTGACTCCGGGAAACCAGCCCCGCGTGCGGCGGGGCCGGGCTGAAACAATCTGTTGAACCGACGGCAGCGTCCGGGTGGCGCTGCTTTCCGAGCAGTGTCCGGCCGGCACGGAGCCCGCCGAACCTGCTGCTCTCGCCATGGGGAACGCATCTTCCATGCCACGTTTGCATGCATGCACGGCGCCCGAGCATGCACCGTGATGGCGCAACCGAAGGCCGAGCTTGGAGCGTCCGCGCACTGCATTGGTGTTCCCAAGGTTGATGGCACGGTCTTTCGCGTGCTGGTCAGGCTGGTCCGGAACTTGCACAATGACAGGCGAGAGTAGAAGCGTTCAACCAGAGTGGCCGTGCACCGAACGTCGCGCCGCGCTCTGGCCGGGAATTGCTCTGGTGGACCGCGCCCATGGCGTTCGGGTCCGGGACCATGCAGCACCCCGGGGCTTTCGGCGCCGTGTCTGCATGGTCCGGGCAGACCGGACGCGACAGGCGGGTCCTGTTCAGTTTCAGCGAGGTGGCGACACCTCTGTCAGGAGCATCGCAACATGACCACATCCACCCTCTACCCACTTGAGGAACTGCAGAAGGAATCGCGCATGGGCGCGATCGGCACCGAGACGACGGCGCGCGAGATCCGCGTCATCGACATGTCCGACTTCGACAACCGCCGCGCCGAGATCGCCGACCAGCTCTGGGACGCGGCCGTCGATGTCGGCTTCTTCCAGCTGGCCAACCATGGCGTGCCGATGGCACAGATCCGCGAGGCTTTCGCGATGAGCGAGCGCTTCTTCGCGCTGCCCACGGAGGTGAAGGCGCAGTATCCGCTTTCGCGCAATGCCGGCTGGGAAAGCCTGGCACAGGTGCGGCCCTCGACCGGCACGCCCGACCAGAAAGAGAGCTACCAGATCACGCGGCCGCGCATGGCGGGCCTGTACCCGAGCGAAGAGGAGCTGCCCGGTTTCAGGGAAACGATGCTGGCCTTCGAGCAGGCGAGCTGGGCCGTGGGCATGAAGGTGCTCTCGTGCTTTGCCGACAAGCTCGGGTTCGAGCGCGACTTTTTCACCCGCGCGCACGACCCCTCCAGCGAGACCTACCAGAGCACCCTGCGCCTGCTGCACTACTACGCCATCCCGCCGGCGGCACAGGGCAGCCTCGACCTCTGGCGAGCCGGGGCGCACACCGACTTCGACTGCCTGACCCTGCTGTACCAGCGCGAGAACCAGGGCGGGCTGCAGGTGTGCCCGGGCAAGGACTACGAAAGCCAGGCGTGGACGTCCATCCCGCCGCGCGAGGACCTGATCACCTGCAATATCGGTGACATGCTCATGCGCTGGAGCGATGACCAGCTGCCCAGCAACTTCCACCGCGTCAAGAACCCGGTGCCGGGTGAATACATGGGGCCGCGCTACAGCCTGGCCTTCTTCTGCCAGGCCAACACCGATGCGGTGATCACCTCGGCCTCGGGCAAGTACCCGACCATCACGGCCGGCGACTACCTGGCCGAGCGCGTGCGGGCAAACTTCAACCGCAAGTACTGAACGGAAGCGGCCTCAGCGCCGCGCCCAGAACCCCTGGTGCGTGGCGAGGAGTTCGTCCGCCACGGCCGGCACCGGGCCGATCACCTCGATGGCACGCTGCCCGCGCGCGAACACCTCGCGGCAGGGCAGGCTCAGCGTCGGGTTCTCGGGGTGGTCGCGCGTGAGGGCTAGGAGCGCGGTTTCTTCCGCACCGTAGACCACGCGGCCGATGCCGGCCCAGTAGATCGTGCCCGCGCACATCGCGCAAGGCTCGAACGTGGTCACCAGCGTGCAATGCGCCAGATAGCTGCCCGGGTAGTTAGCGGCGGCGGTACGCGCCAGTGTGGATTCAGCGTGGTTGACGGTGTCGATGTTGCCCTGTTCGGCGAGCACCGTCTCGCCGTCGGGTGCCACCAGCAGCGCGCCGAACGGGTGGCGGCCCATGGACATCGCGCGCCGCGCCACCGCGTCGGCACGGCGCAGCAGGCGCGCGATCTGGTGTCCGTCCATCTCAGCCCTGGCTGCTGCGGTGCGCCCAGGCGGTGGTGTGCTTCTCGATCCAGCTGAACAGCTCGTACATCACCATCGCCATGATGCCGACGATCAGCAGGCCGCTGAAGGCCAGGCCCATCTGCATGGAGCTGCCGGCCGAGATCAGCAGGTAGCCGATGCCTTCGTTGGCGGCGGTCATCTCGGACACCGTGGTGCCTACGAAGGCCAGCGTGATGGCGACCTTGAGCGAGCCGAAGAAGTAGGGCATGGAGCGCGGCAGGCCGACCTTCATCAGCACGTCCCAGCGCTTGGCGCCCAGCACGCGCAGCACGTCTTCCAGTTCTGGCTCCAGCGTGGCCAGACCCGTGGCGATGTTGACGGTGATCGGGAAGAAGGAGATCAGGAAGGCCGTCAGGATGGCCGGCCCGATGCCGATACCGAACCACACCACCAGGATCGGCACGAAAGCTGCCTTGGGCAGGGCGTTGAAGGCGGTCATCAGCGGGTAGATGGCGGCGTATGCCAGGCGCGAGCTGCCGATCAGGAAGCCCAGCAGCACGCCCACCACGATGGCCAGGCCGAAGCCGGCCACCGTGACCCAGAAGGTGCGCCAGGAATGCTTGAGGATCTCGCCGCGGAACTCCACCATCTGTTCCCAGATGCGCGCCGGGCTCGGGAAGATGAATTCCGACACCTGGAAGCCGCTGCAGATCGCCTGCCACAGGACCAGCACCGCCACCAGCAGCAGCCAGGGGGCCCAGCGTTCGAGTTGCTTGTTGTTCATGGGCTCAGGTCTTCGATTGGCCGTCGCGGATCGCGCCGATGTGGCTGCGCAGCTCGTGCACGAGGCCGGTGAACTGCTCGGTGTACGTG
>JAEZLX010000133.1 GCA_023415035.1 Pseudomonadota bacterium
GCACCGGCCTCGCCGCTGAACACGCCGGCCCTGGCCACGGCCGCCAGATCCACGATCTGGTCACCGATGGCCACGCCGCAACGGAAGGCCTCGTCCGTGCCCTTGCGGCGGAAACTCGCGAACGGCAGGTTCTGGATCGGGAAATCGGTGCCAGGCACGTTGGCGGAAGACACCCAGCTGCGAAGCGCTGGCGAGTGGGTTTCGTCGAGAAGCGTCATGTGGATCATCATGAAAAAGAAGATTGCCCCTGATGCACAGGGGCGTGCGGCCCCACACCGCGATCAGCGGCCGGGGCGACAGTCCCGCCGTGCGGGCCTGCCTGCAGGGCGTTCACTGGGGAATGGCCGAACCGTCGTGCATCCAGCGCGCGTGCGCAGGCGCCTTCTTGGTGGCATCCCACTCGTTGAGCATATCCCACTTCACGGTATCGAGCGCCTTGTTCATCTGCGGCGTGGCGGTGTCCACGGCCAGCTCCAGGCGATGGCCCGAGGGGTCGCGGAAGTAGATCGACTTGAAGATGGTGTGGTCGGTCGGGCCGATCACCTCAATGCCGTCGGCCTCCAGGCGTGCCTTGACGTTCAGCATGGTTTCCATCGAATCCACCTTCAGGGCCAGGTGCTGCGTCCAGCCCGGCGTGGTGGGATCGACTGGCGACTTCATCTCTTCCTTGGTTGGCAACTCGAAGAAGGCCAGGATGTTGCCGCCGCCCAGGTCCAGGAAGATGTGCATGTAGGGATCGGGCTCCTGGGTCGAGGGCACCTTGTCCTCGGCGATGGCCAGGATGAACTCCATGTCGAGGTACTTCCTGTACCACTCGACGGTTTCCTTGGCGTTCTTGCAACGGTATGCGACGTGGTGTACGCCTTTGACGATGGACATGTCGGTCTCCTAGGGGTTGGCGGGGTGGGCGTTACAGATCCTGCAGGGCGGCCTGCACATGTTGCTCGAACAGCGCCGGGTCGGCCAGCGCATTGGCATTGAGCAGGGCAAGCTTGACCAGAAAGAGGTCGGACTTGTCTGTCCCGGCCTGATCGATCGCCTTGGCCAGGGTATCGTAGACCGTCTCCAGTCCTTCGATGGTCAGGGTCTTGTCGGCTTTCATGGCTGTCTGTCTTTCCAGAATCGGTATTATGGGGGCCGCGCCGCCTTCTGGGCGGCGTCCAGGCGCGTCGCGTCCAGCGTGAGCCAGCGAGCGCACACATGCTGGTCAGGGCGCAGCAGGTAGGCTCCACCGCTGGCCGGCACGCCATAGCGCTGGCGGCAATGACCGTCGGCATCGGCCAGCACCTGGTCCGCGCCCGCCACGGCAGTCGCCGCACCGATCGCCGTCACCTTCAGGGCAACGCCACGAGCGCGCCAATGCTGGACCACCGCCAGCAGCGGTAGCGGCATGGCATCGGCCTCGGTGAAGTACAGCAGATCGAAGCCGCCACCCAGATGGTCGAGCAGGAAATCGTCGGCGCCCAGGCGAACGTTCTGCGGCGGCGCGCCGTGCGCCGGACCCGCCGTGAACAGCGCGTTGTCATCCCCCATGCTGTTGAGCATGGAGTCCGTGTACTCGTGCGGACGCGAGGTGCGCCAGTGGTAGAGCGGGCGCACGAACTCGTGCTTGAGCGAGAGCGACAGCACGGCATCGCGCAGCAGGCGAAAGCCCCGGCTGGGCGGCGTCATGAAGCGCACGCTCTTGCCAGCCTCGTCGATGATTTCACGCGCCGCGCCCACGCGCTCGGCACTGTGGTTGGCCAGCAGCTTCTTTCCGGCCAGGCCCTTGACCACATAGGCCAGGTGCCAGCCCAGCGACTGCGCATCCTGGAAGCCCGTGTTGGCACCGCGCACGCCGAAGATCGGCAGCAGGTGCGCCGCGTCGCCGGTGAAGATGACGCTGCCGTGCACATAGTCGGGCAGTGTGAGCGTGCGGGCCGAATAGACGGAGCACCAGTCCATCTCCCACGGCGTGCCGCCATGGCCGATCATCTCCAGCTGGGCGTCGATGCGCGCCTTGAGCGACTCGGGCCGCAGCGCCTCCTCGGGTGTCTCGCCTTCGGGCAGCTGGTAGTCCACACGCCAGATGCCGTGCGGCTCGCGGTGCATCAGGATGGTGTTGCCCGGGTTCCAGTCCGGGTCGAAGAAGGCCAGACGTTCTGTCGGCAGCGGCAGGTCGATGCGGATGTCGGCGATCACGAAGAAACCTTCGTAGGACGCGCCTTCCATCTGCAGGTTCATCGAGGAGCGGATGCCCGAGCGCCCTCCGTCGGCGGCAACCAGCCAGTCGGTCTCCAGCGTGTATTCGCCATCGGGCGTGTCGATGGTCACCAGCGCGAAACCGTCCTTCTGCTCGACGCCGACCACCTTGTTGCCCCAGCGGAAGTCGATCAGCGGGTTGGCCGCACAGGCATCGTACAGGTATTCCTCCATGTACTGCTGCTGCACGTTGAGCATGGGGTAGAAGCGGTCGTCGGCGCTGTGCGGTGCCTCCATGCGGAACACGCGCTGGCCACGGTAGAAGGAATTGCCGAAACGCCAGGGCAGACCACCCTCGGTCATGCGGTCGGCCACGCCCACCTGCTGCAGGATCTCCATCGAGCGGCGCGTGAACACGATGGCGCGGCTGCCCTGCGAGAACTGCAGCTCCGAGTTCAGCACGATGCTGCGCACGCCGTGTCGCGCCAGCTCGAGCGCCGTGACCATGCCGGCCGGGCCGGCGCCGCAGATCACGACCTTCTGGCGCGCCTGCGCCGGATTGGCCGACGGCAGCCAGGGCTGGAACACCTGGTAGTTGTAATAGATCGACGGACGTGGCGTGTCGGTGGGTTGATGCATGGATGCGTGTCGGACAGATGTCGTAGATGGTTCTCAGTCGGCCCGGTTGTGGGCGATGAGACGGTCGAACAGGTCACTGAGCTGCTGCTGCTCCGCTTCGCTCAGGCAACCGAAGATCTCGCGGTTGCGCGCATTGACCATGGCCATGGTCCGCGCAAAGGCCTGACGGCCCGCCGGCGTGAGCGTCAGAACGACGCCGCGGCCGTCGCTGGCGCTGTCCTCCTTGCGCACCAGGCCCTGGTCCACCAGGGCCTGTGCCGCGCGGCTGGCCTGCCCCTTGTTGAGGTTGGCCTTGTGCGCCAGATCCTTCACGGACAGCGGCTCGAAGGTGCCAATGGTGGTCAGGCACCGGCCGTCGCTGAGCGACAGACCCGCCCGCAGCACGTAGGCACGCTGGCTGTCCGAGTCGGTCAGCTTATGCAGCAGGTGCAGGCGGTAGCTGAGCGTGCGGTCCAGCGGCACCTGTGCCTGTGGCGACGTGTCTTTGGCAGATGGGCGGGGCATGGCGATCCGGTATGAATTGAAGGGGATTTTACGATAGTTGGTTGCGCACGCAACTAGATAAAAACCCTTACAAGGAAACCGATCCGTACCGGATTCCACCGGAATATCAAGGAGTTGCAATCCCTTAGGTACAAACCCCATTTAGTTGCAAACGCAACCATCCCTAGAATGAATTTCCCCTCCACCCATTCATCGCGGGATGTTCATCATGAAGAAGACAAGCTTGAAACTGGGCGCACTCGGCGCTCTTCTGGCGTGTGTCACGGCAGCCCAGGCCCAGACCTACACGCTGAAGATCCACCATTTCCTCAGCCCCATGTCCATCCAGCACACCAAGATGTTCAAGGAGTGGTGCGATGACATCGGCCGCGACTCGGGCGACCGGCTCAAGTGCCAGGTCTTCCCCGCCATGCAGCTGGGCGGCACGCAGCCGCAGCTGTACGACCAGGCGCGCGACGGCGTGGCCGACATCGTATGGACCCTGCCCGGCTCGACCGCCGGTCGCTTCCCGAAGATCGAGGCCTTCGAGCTGCCGTTCATCATGTCCACGCCCGAGGCCACCAGCGCCGCGGCCTGGGATTACTACGAAAAGCACGCGCGTGACGAGTTCGGCGAGGTCAAGGTGCTGGCCATCCACGGCCACGGTCCGGGAGTGGTGTACACCAGCAAGCGTCCCGTCAAGACCCTGGAGGACATGAAGGGCCTGAAGCTGCGCGGCCCCACCCGCCTGATCACGCGCATGGTGTCGGCACTGGGAGCCACACCCGTGGGCATGCCCATCCCGGCCATCCCCGATGCCATGTCCAAGGGCGTGATCGACGGGGCCGTGACCACCTACGAAATCGCCCCGACCATCAAGCTCGACCAGCTCTCGCGCTACGTCGCGCAGGCCGATCCGAACGAGGGTGGCATTTACACCGCCTTCTTCGTGATGGCGATGAACAAGAAGCGCTACGAGTCGCTGCCGCCCGACCTGCAAAAGGTGATCGACAAGCACTCGGGCCGCGACCTGTCGGTCAAGTTCGCGCGCATCATGGCCGAGAACGACAAGCCCAGCAAGGAAAAGGTCATCGCGGGCGGCAACGTTATCACCATCCTCGACAAGGCCGAGCTGGACAAGTGGCGCAAGGCATCCGAGATCGTGGCCACCGAGTGGGTCGCCGAGATGGACAAGCGCGGCTTTGACGGCAAGGCCCTGCTGGCCGATGCGCGCGCCCTGATCGCCAAGCACAGCGGCAAGTAACCCGAAGCGGCCTGTCTCGCATGTCGTCCACGCCTGTTCTCAAACGCTATTTCACCTACCGGCTGAACACGCTGAGCAAGCTCAACGACATGGCAAGCCAGGCCTCCTACCTGCGTGGCACGGGGCTGTCGCTGCCCGAAGCGCGGTGCCTCTCGGCCATCGGCGCGTTCCCGCGCCTGACGGTCAGCGAGCTGGCCTTCGAGGCCAACCTTGACAAGGGCCATGCCAGCCGTGCCGTGCAGGCGCTGGCCGACAAGGGGCTGGTGCTCAAGCAGGCGTCACCGGAAGACGCGCGCAGCGCCACCCTGGCGCTCAGCACGACCGGCCGGCGGCTGTGGGGCAAGCTGATGCCGCTGATCGAACAGCGCAATGAAGAGCTGCTGCAGTGCCTGAGCGAAAGCGAGCAGTCCCTGCTGCTCGACATGTTCGACCGCATCCTGGCCCAGGAACAGGGGCGTCGCGAAGGGCAGCGCAACCGCCCGGCCAGGCGGCGACCCGCCGACCCAACAGGCAACCCGGCGGTAGCGCCCTAGCGCCTGCCCCGCGCGGTGCGCCTGGCCGGTGCCGGCGCGGCACCACCGCGGCGCAACTGGTCCTGCGCGCCATCCAGCCACATCAGCGATTCCGCATGCGTGACGAAATGGCGCAGGTACTCGGGCGAGAGTTCCTGCATCAGCGCCAGCGCACGCAGCACCAGCCGCTGCGAGTTCAGCGGTCCCGCGTTCTCCGGCGCGCGCGCGACCGCATCGCGGATCTCGTCCTCGGTGCGGATGCGCTGCCAGAGCTCCTGGAAACGCAGTGCGCTGCGCAGCGGCGGCAGGCCATCCCGGGGGGCAGGCGCGAGCAAGCCGGCGTCGGCCAGCACACGGGAGCCCTGTTCGCGCGCGTGCTCGTGCAGCTGGCGCCACAGCTCGCGTCTGGCCTCGGCCCGCAGCGGACCCGCCGCCTGTCTGGCGCGACCTGCCTCACTCACGGGCACTGCCCTCCTTGTCGGCTCGCGCCTTGGGCACCGGCGCGATCTCCACGCGCCGGTTCAACGCCCGCCCGTCCTCGGAGTCGTTGGACGCCACCGGCTGCTCCGGACCAAAAGCCGCGCTGAACACCTGCGCCGTCGGCAGGCCTTCCTCGATCAGTGCTCGCGTCACGGTCAGCGCGCGCTGCGCCGACAGCTCCAGGTTGTCGGCAAAGCGGCGGTTACCCTGCTGGATCGGCCGGTCATCGGTGAAGCCGCTGACCATGAGCATCTCGTCACGCTCGGCCAGATAGACGCGCAGCGGAGGCACCAGGCTGCGCAGCAGCTCGCGCCCGTCGGGTCGCAGCTCGTCTGAGTTGAGCGCGAACAGCACGCTGCCGCTGATGCCGATGCGGCCATCGTTGAGCGTCACGCGGCCGCTGGCCAGCGGCACGGCCAGGGCCTTCTCCAGCGCCACGCGGCGGCTCTGCTCCTCGCGCCGCTTGCCGATCTCGGACTCCAGGCTCGCCACCAGGTCCATCTGCATCACGAGCACGCCGATCAGCAGCAGCACGAAAGCCCCCACCAGCCCGGTCATCAGGTCGCCGAACACGGCCCAGACCGGAGCGCGCCAGGTGTCCCCGTCGTCCAGTTCGTCGCCCGCCATCATGAACCTGTGCCCTCCGCAAGGCGCTGCAAGGGCTTCTGGCGCAGCTGCCGCAGGTCTTCAAGCACGCCCTGCTGGGCGGTGATGCTCAGGTCGATGACCTCGCGAGCCTGGGCCACGTAGTAGGCCAGCTGTTCATCGCTTCGCGCCATGGATTCGCTGAGCGCCTGCTCGACCCGCTGCAGCCCTTCGGCCAGCTGCGTGTTGGCCTGGCCGAACACGGCCATGGCCTGCTGCAGCGCTTCACCCAGGGCGGCCAGATCGGCCACCGCCGTGTCCATGCGGACCGACAACGATTCGGCACGCCCGGCCTGCGCACCCACGGTGTCGGCAAACTGCCTCCCGACCTGCTCGAACACCTGCGCCGCCGACTGCACCAGCTGTTCCACCTCACCTCGCTGCGCCGCCGTGGCTTCGTTGACGCCCAGCAGCAGCGCATCGAGCTGCGCCATCAGGCGCGCACGCTCTTCCAGCGCCGCGTTGTCGCGCTCCGTCAGCGCACCCATTTCCTGGCGCAGGCGCGCGATCACCTCGGCGGCGGCACGTGGCGCCTCCGAGGCGGTTTCCAGCAGACGACCCAGCGGTGCCTCCAGCGACTGCCCCAGCGTCGACAGGTGCGTGGCCACCGCCGATTCGAGCTGTGCCAGCCGGTCGATGGCGGCCTGCCCACGTCCGGCCTCTTCCTCGCGCAAGGCCTGCATCTGGGTCTGCCATTGCGTGGCCAGTTCGTCCATGCGGCGCGCATGCTCCTCGCGCCACCGGGCTTCCGACTCCGCCCGCGCCTGCAGCAACCGGTCGGATTGCTCCACCAGCTTCGCCACCTCGGCCAATGCCTGCCCCAGCTGGCGTGATCCGTTTTCCGCCACCTCGGCGGTGGCCGCACCGAGTTGCTGCAGCAAGGACTGCTGCTGCGCCTGCCACTGCGCGCCCAGTTCGTCCATGCGACGCGCGTTCTCTTCGCGCCACCGGGCTTCCGACTCCGTGCGTGCCTGCAGCAGGCTGTCGGAACGCTCCACCAGTTTCGCCACCTCGGCCAATGCCTGCCCCAGCTGGCGTGATCCGTTTTCCGCCACCTCGGCGGTGGCCGCTCCCAGCTGCCGCAGAAGGTTCTGCTGCCCCTCGCGCAGCGCTGCGCCGGCCTGCTGCCACTGCTCGCGCAACTCGGCGGCCACCCGGCCCAGCGCGTCGCCCCAGGCCTGTTGCGTGGCCTCCGCCTGTTGCTGCTGGCGGGCATGGACCTCGTCCACCACCGCGCGCGTGGCATCGAGCCAGCGCCCGGCAGCCTCGTCCACATGCTGCGTGACCCCTTCCAGCGACTGTCGTGTGGCCTCGGTCCAGGACGCCAGAGCACGTTCGTGGCGCGACTGGCCCTCGTTCCACTGGGCAGTCACCTGGTTCGCCACCTCGCCCCAATGGCGCGTCACGCCTTCCAGCTGCGACTGCACCGCCTGGCCCACCTGCGTGTGCAGGCGCTCGCCGTCACGCACCAGGGTCTGCATGGCCGACTCGATCACCGGGCGCAGTGCGTCTGCCGCCGCACGGGTGGCGCCACCCAGGCTTTCGCCGAGCGAGCGCTCCACCGAATCCACCAGCCCCTTGAAGCGTTCACCCACTTCCTGCTGGAATACGGCCTGTCGATCCAGCAGGCTCTGGTCGAGCCGCTCGCTGCGCTGGTCGATGCGTTCGATCAGCGTCTGCAGCTGGCGCCCCACCTCGGGCAGCACCTGGCTTTGCTGCTGCAGCGCATCGAACACCGCCTGGCGCTGGTGCGCAGCCGAAAACGGCCGCAGGGCACCGGCGATGCCGGCATCGAGCGCGCGCGTGCTGCGCTGGCGCTCGCGCCGTGCCCAGGCCAGCATCAGCCCCAGCAGTGCCGACGTGGCCACACCCGCCACCGAAGTGCCGAAGGA
Organism: Pseudomonadota bacterium; assembly: GCA_023415035.1. Taxonomy (GTDB): domain Bacteria; phylum Pseudomonadota; class Gammaproteobacteria; order Burkholderiales; family Burkholderiaceae_C; genus Hydrogenophaga. Next base: position 8,097 of record JAEZLX010000133.1, read on the forward strand.
AAAGCCCAGCCCCCGGATCGGCGCGGCCAGCGCGGAACGGATGGCCTGCAGGTCGGTCGAGCCCTCGAGCGCGAAGACCGCGCCCTTGAAGGTCATCACCATGCCCAGGAAGGTGCCCAGCATGCCCAGCATGACCAGCAGGCCCACCAGATAGGTGGCCATCGCCATGCCCGGCAGGGCCATGCGCTCGCCGGCCAGGCGCTGGCGCACCGCCGGGCGAAGCCCCTCGGGCACCCGGCCGATCCAGGCCTCCAGGTCCTGCACCGGATCGGTCAGGACCGCCAGCGCGCCATCCAGACCGGCGGTCGCGGCGCGGAAGCGACGCACTTCCAGCGCACCGGCGATGAACACGATGGCGATCAGCGCCGTCATGCCCAGCGCGATCGGGCTGGTGCCGATGAAACCGGCACCGGTCCAGGCCACGGCAATCAGGCCGAGGATGAAGGCAATGGGATAGGAAAACTTGTGCATGAACGCTTCTACGGAAAATCTCGGGAGGGCGCACCGGCATAGGCCTCGACCATGCCGGTCACGGTGCGCAGGCGCACGTCCAGCTCCGCCTGCAACACCTGCTCGAACTCGTGTGCGAAAGACGGGGACGCCGTCTCCCCGGCCACCTCGCGCCGCCGCTGCTCGTGGCGCCGGCGCAGGAACGACGGCACGGAGGACAGCAGCTGTCGCTCGCGCGGCTCCAGCAGACGCGCCATGAGCGCATCGAGCCTGGCCAGCCGCGCCAGCTCGGGCGAGGTGGCCGCCAGGGTCTGGCGGACATGGTCACGGAAGGCCTCGATGGCCAGTTCCATCCGGCGCTGCAGGTCCAGACAGCGCTGCAGGTACAGCGCGAACTCGGTGTCCGCGCCATCCCCGTCCGCGCGGGCATGCTGACGGATCGAGGCCGTCAGCGTCGCGCGCAGGTTGGCCAGCTGGCCGGCCAGATCCTGCCGGTCGCGCGCCGGCACCGGCCGGTTACGCGCAGCCGCCGCCGGCACCGGGGCCTCCAGCGCCGGCAATCCGCTGCTCAAGGCGATGGCATTGGCCACGTTCAGCCAGTCGCCCAGGCGCCGGGCGAAATCGGCCCGTGCCACGGGCGGCGCCTCGGGCAGCCAGCGGCCCAGACTATCGGCCAAAGGAGAGCGGAACAGGTCTTGACGCAAACGTTGGCAGCCGCCCGGAACCGGCCGGCTGGGGTGGGTAAAACGGATTCGGTTGTGCTCCCGGCGACGCCGGGGGCAACCCGGCATTATCCCAAGACGGGCACCGTCGCCCGGCGGGCACCCGGCCGGCGCTGGTAACACTCCGTACACACCAGAAAGATGTCACGGTGGCCATCGCGATCCACGGTGCGCTCAGAGCACCAGAATGGCGCGGAAGTCGTTGACGTTGGTGTGTGTCGGCCCGGTGATCACCAGATCGCCCAGCGCGTCGAAAAAGCCGTAGGCGTCGTTGCGCTCCAGGTGATCGGCCAGCTTCAGGCCCGCGGCATTTGCACGTGCCAGGGTGTCGGGCGCCACCATGGCGCCGGCGTTGTCCTCCACGCCGTCGATGCCGTCGGTGTCAGCCGCCAGAGCCCAGATATCGGGCTGGCCACTCAGCGCCTGCGCCAGACCCAGGCAAAACTCGCCGGCACGGCCACCCCGTCCTGCGGGCTGGCCATCGGACCGCGTGCGCAGGGACACGGTGGTCTCGCCGCCGCTGAGGATGACACAGGGCCGGGTCAGGCTGCTGCGCCCCTGCGCGACCGAGCGTGCCAGTGCCGCGTGCACCTTGCCGACCTCGCGCGACTCGCCCTCGATCTCGTCGCTCAGGACCCAGGCCTGCAACCCCAGTTCACGCGCCGCTTCAGCGGCCGCTTGCAGGCTCTGCCAGGGCGTGGCGATCAGGTGCGTCTGCACGCCGGCCAGACGTGGATCGCCCGGCTTGGGCGTCTCCAGCGTGCCGTTTTCCAGGCGGGCACGGACCGATGACGGCACCTCGATGCGGTAACGGCGCAGGATGTCCAGCGCATCGGCACAGGTGGAGGCATCGGCCACGGTCGGGCCGCTGGCGATCACGCTGACGTCATCGCCCGGCACGTCGCTGATGGTCAGCGTCACGACCTGCGCCGGCGCGCAGGCCGCCGCCAGCCGTCCGCCCTTGATCCCCGAGAGGTGCTTGCGCACCGTGTTCATCTCGCCGATGTGTGCACCCGAGGCCAGCAGTTCGCGGTTGATGCGCTGCTTGTCGACCAGTGTCAGCCCCTCGCACGGCAGGATCAGCAGTGCCGATCCGCCGCCCGAGATCAGGCACAGCACCAGATCATCAGACGTCAGGCCCGAGGTGAGCGCGAGCATGCGATGTGCCGCCTCGACACCGGCTTCGTCAGGCACCGGATGCGCGGCCTCCACCACCTCGATGCGCGCCGGCAGACCTTCAGGCCTCGGCGGCACATGGCCGTAGCGTGTCACCACCAGGCCGCTCAGAGGGGCATCGGCCGGCCACAGCGCCTCCAGCGCCTGCGCCATGGCCGCGCCCGCCTTGCCCGCGCCCAGCACCAGGGTGCGCCCGCGCGGCGGTGCCGGCAGGAAAGCCGCCATGTTGTGCAGGGGCTGGGCGCGCCGCACCGCCACGTCAAACAGGTGGCGCAACAGTGCGCGGGGATCGCCGGTGGCGGGCGGATTCCGGTTCAAGCTCTCAGGCATGCCCCGATGGTGCCGGAAATCGGCCGTTCGCCGCTCAGGACTTGCCCGCGGTAAAGCCCCCGTCCACCAGCAGGTTCGCGCCGGTGATGAAGCTGGCTTCGTCGCTGAGCAGGAACAGCGCAGCATTCGCCACCTCTTCGGGCTTGCCCAGGCGGCCGACCGGATGCAGGCTGATCAGCGCCTGCCGCATCTCAGGGTCCAGATCTTTCAGAAGGGGGGTGTCGATGTAGCCCGGTCCGATGGTATTCACACGCACGCCCTGGGGAGCGCCCTCGAGCGCCAGCGTGCGCGTGAGGTTGACCACACCGCCCTTGGCGGCGGTGTAGGCGGCCGTGTGGCTCTGGCCAAACACACCGAGGATGGAGGCGCAGTTGACGATACTGCCGCTACCTTGCGCATACATGGGCTTGAGCGCGGCGCGCGCCACGCGGAACACGCCGATGAGGTTGATGTCGATGATGCGCAGGAAGTCCTCGTCCGTGTAGTCCTGCGCCGGGGTCATGCCGCCGATGCCGGCGTTGTTGAACACGCCGTCCAGCCGGCCGAACCGGGCCACCGTCTCGTCCACCAGGCGGTTGACCTGCTCGGTGGACGTGACATCCACCGCGATGAACACGCAACGGTCCGGGTAACGCGCGTCCTGCTCGCTGGCCCTGGCCGGCCCCCCGGAAATGGCGATGTCGGCGATCACCACCTTGGCCCCTTCGGCCAGACAACGCTCCACCGTGGCCAGCCCGATGCCGCTGGCACCACCGGTCACCACCACCACCTTGTCCTGCAAACGCATGGTCATCCTCCTGACTCTTATGGGAAAAGCATCATGAATTCAGCGCTGCGCCAGCACCTGCTGCAGCCAGCCGCCGATGCGGTTGACCTCTTCCATGCAGACCTCGTGCCCCATGGGATAGGTGGCCCATTCGACGGCGTAACCCAGACCGCGCAGCGCTTCGCACGCTGCCTCGCCGCGCGCCGGCACCACCACTTCGTCGTGGCTGCCATGCGCCATGAGCACAGGCAGCCCGCGGTTGGCGGCGCCGGCTTCCGCCGCCGTCGTTCCCGGCAGCGGCAGATAGCCCGACAGGGCCACCAGGCCCGCCAGGCGTCGCGGGAAGCGCAGGCCTGTGAGCAGCGTCATCGCGCAGCCTTGCGAGAAACCCATCAAGACAATGCGCTCCGTGGGCACGCCGCGCAACTCCTCACGCTCGATCAGCCGGCTGACGATGGCGGCCGACTCACGCAGGCCGGCCTCGTCCTCCCGGCGCGCGGCAGCGGGATCGCCCTGCGGCGGCGGGAAAATGTCGTACCAGGCGCGCATCACGTAGCCACCGTTGATGGTGACCGGTCGCGTGGGCGCGCTCGGCAGCACGAAGCGCACCGGCCCCAGCCCCGACAGGTCGAGCGCCTGCGCCACCGGCAGGAAGTCGCTGCCGTCCGCGCCCAAACCGTGCAACACGATGACGCTGGCGCCGGCCTGCAGGTCGGCCGACGTGCCGCCCTTGACGAATTCGATGACATCGACATCGGGCGTCGTGCTGTTGCTCATGGTTGTCAGCCTTTCAGGGCCTGCGCGTGGTGGCGCAGATGGTCGTCAATGAAGGTGGCAATGAAGTAATAGCCGTGGTCGTAGCCCTCGTGCCGGCGCAGCGTCAGCGGTTGCCCGGCCTGGGCACAGGCCGCCTCGAAGGCTTCGGGCAACAACTGCTGTTCGGTGAGGAATTTGTCGGCCAGACCCTGATCGATCAGGATTCCGCCGGGATAGGGCGCGCTTTGTCGCCGCGCCATGAGGCAGCTGGCGTCGTGCGCCGCCCAGGCGCTCTCGTCCTGCCCGAGGTAACCCAGGAACGCGTTGCGGCCCCACGGGCAGCGCGTGGGCGCACAGATCGGTGCGAATGCCGACACGCTGCGGAACATGCCGGGATGGCGCAGCGCCAGCGTGAGCGCACCATGCCCTCCCATCGAATGCCCGGTGATCCCCAGGCGCCCGCCATCCAGGTTGAACGTGGCAGCCACGCCGGGGATCAGCTCGTCGATGAGGTAGCTTTCCATCTGCCAGTGACCAGCCCAGGGGTGCTCGGTGGCATCCAGATAGAAGCCCGCGCCGACACCGAAATCCCAGTGCGCTGCCTCGCCCTCGATGCCGGTGGCACGCGGGCTGGTGTCGGGCATGAGCAGCGCCAGCCCCAGCTCGGCCGCCAGGCGCTGGGCACCTGCCTTCATGGTCGCCGTCTCCTCGGTGCAGGTCAGGCCGGCCAGGTACGTCAGCAGCGGCACCTTGGCGCCGGCCAGCGCCTGTGGCGGCAGGTACAGCGCGAAGCGCATCGGCAGGCCGATCCTGTCGAGCGAGAAATGTTTGTAGAAACGCTGCACGCCACCGAAGCAGCCGTGCTCGCTGACGAGTTCGAGTCGTTCTAGGGAAGCGGTCATGGGGTCATCGTCCGGAAAGGCAGGGTATCAGCCTGCCGATCTTAACGGTGCCCCAGGATGTCACTGAACGCGTGCGCCGTCACGGAACCACTTGTCGAACAGCGCCCGCTCCTCGTCAGTGATGCCGGTGGCGTTGTTCAGCGGCATGAGCTTTTGCACAACCACCTGCTGGTACACGGTCTGGGCGTGCTGCTGCAGCCCTTCAGGCGAGTCCAGGCGCACGTTCTTGGATTGCAGCGCCTCGCCGTGGCAGAGCACGCAGCGCGCCTCCAGCACGGGCTTGAGCTGCGCGTAGCCGACCGTCTCCGGCAGCGCCGCTGCCGTGGCGGCCACCGGCGCGGGCCGCAGCCACACAATCAGCCCCAGCAGCACCGCCATGCCGACAGCCGCATAAGGCCAGGGATGCGGGTTGCGGCCGAGCTTGTGGCCGTGGCGCATGACGAAGAACTGGCGGATGGCCGCGCCCGCGAACATGATCGCGATCAGCAGCAGCCAGTTCTGCGGATGCGAATAGACGAAGCTGTAGTGGTTGCTCAGCATGGCGAACACCACCGGCAGCGTGAAGTAGGTGTTGTGCACGCTGCGCTGCTTGCCGCGGATGCCGTGGATCGGATCGACCGGCCGGCCGGCCTTCATGTCGGCCACCATGACGCGCTGGCCGGGGATGATCCAGAAGAACACGTTGGCGCTCATCGCGGTGGCCAGCATGGCCCCCATGAGCAGGAAGGCCGCGCGCCCTGCGAACATGTGGGTCGCGGCATACGCGGCTACGCACACCAGCACCAGCACCGCCGCGCCCACCTTGGCGTCGCCGTTGCGCGTCTGGCCCAGTGTGCGGCAGATGCCGTCGTACAGCAGCCAGAACACCACCAGGAACGCCAATGCCGCCGCGATCGCGCCCGCCGGGTTCCACGCCATCACGCGCGGATCAATCAGGTAGACGCTCGGGCTCCAGAGGTAGGACACCAGGAACAGCGCGAAGCCGGACAGCCAGGTGGAGTAGCTTTCCCAATAGAACCAGTGCAGGTGTTCGGGCAGCCTGGGCGGTGCCGCCTTGAACTTGACCGGGTGATAAAACCCCCCGCCGTGCAAGGCCCAGAGCTCGCCGCTGACGCCGTCCTTCTTGAGCTGCTCGTCCTCGGGGGGCGTCAGGCTGCTGTCGAGAAAGACGAAATAGAACGACGATCCGATCCAGGCAATGGCCACGATGACGTGCAGCCAGCGCAACAGCAGGTTCGCCCAATCGAGCAAATAGGTTTCCATGGCACCTCAATACAGCACGGCCTGACGGCACCTTGGCCGCCATCGGCGAATCCGGCTCACCACCGCGGGCGCTCTGAACCGGCTGAGGGCCGCGAATCGAGTGATGCCCCGGGGGACACGCACTGCACCGCTGCGACCAGACCGCCAAAGTGTATACACTTTTTGGCAACAAAACGAAGGCTCAGACAGCCGATTCGACTTGCGCGTGGCGACCACTGTCCCTGAGCAAGATCTGGGCCACGACCGACGCCGCGATCACCGCCGGCGCCTTGCCTTCGATGCCCGGCAACCCGATCGGGCAGGTCACCGCGGCCAGCTCGTCGGCCGTAAAGCCGCGTTCGTCCAGACGATGACCGAACTTCGCCCACTTGGTGCGGCTGCCGATGAGGCCGATGAAGCCCAGATCGGCGCGTTCGCGGCGGCGTGTCAGGCAGGCCGCCACGATGTCCAGGTCCTCCGCGTGGGAAAAGCTCATGATGAGCACATGGCTGCCAGGCGCCAGATCGGCCACCGCGGCCTGCACGGGGTCGGAATGCTCGGCGCGCACGGTGGCCGGCAGATCCGCCGGAAAGACCTCGTCGCGGCTGTCGATCCAGTGCACGACGTAGGGCAGCGGCGCCAGCGCCTGGACGATGGCGCGCCCCACGTGGCCGCCACCGAACAGGGCGAGCGGCTGCAGCGGCGTGGCCAGCCGCTGGCGAAGGGCGTCTGCATCACCCACCGACACGCGCTCGAACAGCAGTTCCAGCGAGCCGCCACAGCACTGCCCCAGCGATGGCCCCAGCGCCACGGTCTGCACCGGCGGCAGCGCGGCGCCCGTGCGCAGCGCCTCGCGCGCCTGCGCGATGGCCTGCCACTCCAGCGATCCGCCCCCGATGGTGCCGGTCACCTCGTCGGGCCACACCGCCATCCAGGTGCCGCTTTCGCGCGGCACCGAACCCCTCGTGCGCCCCACGATCACCAGCACCGCCGGGCCGGCACCGGCCGCCAGTCGGGCCAGCAACCGGTCCAGTGCGGCGTCGGGCTGTGTCAAATTGGCCATAGAAAGTGTATGCAGTCGTAAAAGCGGAGGCTTTCGTGCAGTATGGCAGGGGCTGTGTTTGCACCAACCACGCTATTGGCCATAGACTTTATAAGCATTTCAATCCATGCCACCTGGGCAGTCATGGCACAGGCGCATTTCGCACCACTTGTCCTGACGCCCGGTACACACCGACAGCCATGACCCAGACCGCTGCCCGACAGATCCACAGCCACCCGACCGGCATCCGCGCCCTGCTGGGCCTGGCCGTTGCCACGCTGCTGGCCTCGTGCGCCGCACACCGCCCCGCCCCCGTGGCCCAGGAAGAGCCGCCGCCAGCGCCCCTGGCGCAGCCGCCCGCCACCCCCCAACCGATGCCCGAGATCGTGTCGCACG
>JAEZLX010000156.1 GCA_023415035.1 Pseudomonadota bacterium
GATGCGGCGCGGGTCATCGCCTTCCACCCGCCGTGCACGTTGCAGCACGGGCAACAGGTGCGGGGCAGCATCGAGACGCAGCTGGCGGCGCTGGGCTTCACCGTGCAAGTGGTCCGAAACGAGTCGCACCTGTGCTGTGGATCGGCGGGCACCTATTCCGTGCTCAATCCCGAATTGGCGACACAGCTGCGCGACCGCAAGCTAGGGCATCTGGGCGAACTGCAGCCGGCGGTGATCGCCAGCGCCAATATCGGCTGCATCACCCATCTGCAAAGCGGCACCACCACGCCCGTGCGCCACTGGGTCGAGTTGCTTGATGAGGTGCTGGCCTGACAGCGGCGGGCAATAACGCACGTCCCGGGAAGTGATGTGGGACGCTGCTACAAAAAGTCATGCCTTTGCCGCGTCTTACGGGTAAGCTGATGGTGTGCCTGCCGGTGCTGCCGGCGGGTGCCCCCAACCAACCGATACATACGGAGATCAAGACCATGGGTTTTTTCAGCAACATTCTTGAAAAGCTGGGCATGAAGGAAGCCGCCGCCGCGCCGGTCATCACGCCGCCGGCTGCTGCCGCTCCCGCACCTGCTGCCGCCGCGCCTGCGCCTGCGCCAGCCGCTCCAGCAGAGCCCGTGGTCAACCCCATCGCCATGGTGGACGTGATGGCCCTGCTGACCGAGAAGGCGGCCAAGCACCCCGAGAAGCTGAACTGGAAGACCTCCATCGTCGACCTGCTCAAGCTGCTGGGCCTGGACAGCAGCCTGGCCGCGCGCAAGGAGCTGGCCAAGGAGCTGTACTGCCCCGACGAGCTGATGACCGACTCGGCCAAGATGAACATGTGGCTGCACAAGCAGGTGCTCGGCCACATCGCCGCCAACGGCGGCAACATCCCCAAGGAACTGCTCTGATGTTTTCGGGCCGGGCGTCGGTGCCCGGCCGTTCAGGCGCGGCGCGGCAGGCCCTGCGCCAGCAGGGGCCTGAGCAGGCGCCACAGGGGCTGGCCGTAGATGATGCAGGCCAGCGCCAGCAGGATCAGGGGCAGGGCGAGGAAGACCTGGCCCGTCAGGCGCTCGCCGCCGAAGGCCACGCCCACCCACAGCGCCACCACCGGGTTCACGAACGAGTAGCTGCCCGCCAGCGCGGGTGTGGCGTTCTTGAGCAGCCACAGGTAGGCGTTGAGCGTGACCAGGGTGCCCATGACCACCAGATACAGCCAGGCCAGGGACGAGGTCAGGCTCATCTGCGCGGGACTCCAGTTGTGCGAGGCGGGTTCCAGCCACCAGGCCGACACGGTGCCCATCAGGCCGCCCAGCAGCCATTGCGCGGCCGAGGCCATGGCCGGCGCGGGCAGCTCCAGCTTTCGCGACGCATAGGAGCCCATGCTCCAGCACAGCGGAGCACCGAAGGCCAGCAGGCCGCCGAGCCAGGTGGCCGAGAAATCCCCTTCCAGCGCGAGCACGGCAGCGCCGATCACGCCCAGGACGAGCCCGATCCAGCTGGTGGCTGCCACGGCTTCGCCACCCCAGCGCGTCCACAGGGCCAGCCACATCGGCATGGTCGTGACGACGGTGGCCATCAGGCCCGAGCCGATGCCCATCTTCTGGGCCATGACCACCATGCCCATGGCGCCGAACACCATCAGCGCACCGATCAGGGCGGCATGCCGCCATTGGGCGGCTGTGGGCCAGGGCAGGCGCTGCCAGCGTGCGATGGCCAGCATCACCGCGCCGGCCACGAGAAAACGCGTGCCGTTCATGAGCAGCGGCGGCATGTCCCGCATCGCCAGGTTCAGGGCGTGGTAGGTGGTGCCCCAGACGATGTAGACGATCAGCAGCGCCAGTGTCAGGCGCAGGCGTGTGTCGCGCAAGCCAGCTTGCTGGAAAACGATTGGCATTTTGTCTCTCCGGGTGGAAAATGTCCGGCATCGGGTCATTTGATCCGAATGTATCCGATGATTTGACCCAATGCAAGAAAATTTCCAGACGGACGACCTCGACAGAAGAATTCTTACGGCGCTATCGGGTGACAGCCGGCGTTCTTACGCCGATCTGGCCGCCGAGGTCGGCATGTCCACCGCCGCGGTGCACGAGCGTGTGCGCAAGATGGTGGACCGGGGGGTGATCGAGCGCTTCTCGATCAAGGTGGCGCCGGAGGCGCTGGGGCTGCACCTGACGGCCTTCGTCGCGATCCGCAACGATGGCGGCGTGCACTGCCGGGACATTGCCGCGCGCTTGCGCGAATTGCCCGCAGTGGTGGAGATGCACAGTGTCGCGGGCGAACACGATTCGCTGCTGAAGGTGCGCTGCGTGAACGCCCGTGCGCTGGAAGAGGTGCTCTACGCCATCAAGGCGATTCCGGGCGTGCAGCGCACCACCAGCACGGTGGTGCTCAACACCGAGTTCGAGCGCTGATGCCGCCTGCGCGGGGCGGCGGGGTCAGGCGGCCAGCGCCGCCTCAATGTCAGCGGCCAGCTTCTCCGGCGCATCCTGCGGGGCATAACGACGGATCACGCGGCCATCGCGGCCGATCAGGAATTTGGTGAAATTCCACTTGATGGCCTTACTGCCCAGGATGCCGGGGGCTTCGGCGGTCAGCCAGCGGTACAGCGGGTGCGCGTCGGCGCCGTTGACCCGGATCTTGGCCATCATCGGAAAGCTCACGCCGTAGTTGCGCTGGCAGAAGGCGCCGATCTCCTCGTTGCTGCCCGGGTCCTGGTGGCCGAACTGGTTGCACGGGAACCCCAGCACCACCAGCCCGCGCGCGCCGTAGGTCCGGTGCAGGGTCTCCAGCCCCGCGAACTGGGGTGTGAAGCCGCAGGCGCTGGCCGTGTTGACGATCAGCAGCACCTGTCCACGGAACTGCTCAAGTGCCACGGGGTTGCCGTCGATGGCAAGGGCGTTGAAGTCGTAAACGGTGCTCATGTTGCTGTGACCTTTGTGACAAAAAGTGGCAAGGTCGCCACAGTCGCGCGGGCAGTTGCGCGTGGCGTGAAATAAGGCCAATGGTTTCCGTTTGGACGGATGTGATACTGCGGTCAGTTTCCTGCTGTATGAAATGGATTTACATGATGGAGCGCAAGTACACGGTAGCCTTGGTGGGTTTCGCCCAGCACGAATCGGCCACGTTCGAGGCGTTCTTCCGCATGGCCGCACGGCGTCCGCCAGCGTACCACGTGCAGGACGAGGTGCTGGATGCCCAGCTGCTGGTCGTCAACGCCGACAACCCGCAGGCGGTCGAGCTGGTGCGCGAGGCGCGGCTGCCGGGGCGCGTGCTGCTGATCGGTCACCACGATGCCGGCTCGGGCTGGGCGCTGGTGCGCAAGCCTGTGCGGCTGGTGTCGGTGCTGGCCGAGATGGACAAGCTGGTCGGCGTGCGTTCCGTGCTGCCTGCATGCGCCCAACGGGCTTACGAGCCGACCGAGCCCTTCCAGGCCTCGCAGTTCCGCCCGCTGGGCGAGAGCATGCGCCGGCAGTCAGGCGCCCTGCGCCCCCGTGTCCGGGTGACCTCGCCGGACACCGAGTTCCCTCCGACGCGGCCCATGGCGCGACGCGCACCGGGGGCCCCGGCGCGGCAGCAGCCGGGGCACGCGCGCGTGGCACCGCCAGCGCCCTCTTCGGCGGTGGCGCGGCATCTGGCGCGGCCGGGGGTGGTCCGTCTGACCGATTTCGCCGGGCTCGACGACCTGCCGACTCCGGCGCCCGTGCGTGCGCCGCGTGGCCGCTCCTCGCGGGCTGCGCCGTCGAGCCATCGGGCGGTCCAGCCCGTGCGAGAGATGACGCGCGGGGACACCCTGCTGGTTTCGGACAGCCTGGTGGAGGGCCGCATCCTGCACAAGCGTTTCTCGCGTTACGGGCTGAAGGTGGACTGGGCGCGCGAGGGCCGGCAGGCCGAGCAGATGC
>JAEZLX010000189.1 GCA_023415035.1 Pseudomonadota bacterium
CGCCGGCGCTGACCATCAACGCGGTGTGCGGCTCGGGCCTGAAGGCCGTGATGCTGGCTGCCCAGGCCGTGGCCTGGGGTGACAGCGAGATCGTCATCGCCGGCGGTCAGGAAAACATGAGCGCCAGCCCGCACGTGCTGCTGGGCAGCCGCGATGGCCAGCGCATGGGCGACTGGAAGATGGTCGACTCCATGATTGTCGACGGCCTGTGGGACGTTTACAACCAGTACCACATGGGCATCACCGCCGAGAACGTCGCCAAGGCGCATGGCATCACGCGCGAGATGCAGGATGCCCTTGCGCTCGCCAGCCAGCAGAAAGCCGCCGCCGCCCAGGCTGCCGGCAAGTTCAAGGACGAGATCGTCGGTGTCACCATTCCCCAGCGCAAGGGCGACCCGCTCCTCTTCGACACCGACGAATACATCAACACCAGGACCAATGCGGATGCGCTGGCCGGCCTGCGTCCGGCCTTCGACAAGGCCGGCACGGTGACGGCGGGCAATGCCTCCGGCATCAATGACGGCGCCGCCGCGGTGATGGTGATGACGGCCAAGAAGGCCGCCGCCCTCGGCCTCAAGCCCATGGCGCGCATCGCGGCTTTCGGCACCAGCGGTCTGGATCCGGCCATCATGGGCATGGGCCCGGTGCCGGCATCGAAAAAGGCGCTGGCGCGCGCCGGCTGGTCCGTGTCCGACGTCGACCTTTTCGAGTTGAACGAGGCCTTTGCTGCCCAGGCCTGCGCCGTCAACCAGGCGCTGGAGGTCGATCCGTCCAAGGTGAACGTCAACGGTGGCGCCATTGCCATCGGCCATCCGATCGGCGCATCCGGCTGCCGAATCCTGGTCACGCTGCTGCACGAGATGCAGCGCCGCGACGCCAGGAAGGGCCTGGCCGCGCTGTGCATCGGCGGCGGCATGGGCGTTTCGCTGGCGGTTGAGCGCTGAGTTGCCGGCCCGAAAAGATCACACAACACCCTTTCATAACGGCACCACCTAGAGGAGCATGATTGATGAGTCAGAAAGTCGCTTACGTCACCGGCGGCATGGGAGGCATTGGCACGGCAATCTGCCAGCGTCTGGCCAGGGAGGGCTTCAAGGTCATCGCCGGTTGCGGTCCTACCCGCGATTACCAGCGCTGGCTCGATGAGCAAAAGGCGCTGGGCTACCACTTCTACGCCTCGGTCGGCAATGTCGCCGAGTGGGACTCCACGGTCGAGGCCTTTGCCAAGGCCAAGGCCGAAGTGGGGCCGATCGACGTGCTGGTCAACAACGCCGGGATCACGCGAGACCGCATGTTCCTGAAGATGACCAAGGAGGACTGGGATGCCGTGATCACCACCAACCTGAACTCCATGTTCAACGTCACCAAGCAGGTGGTTCCGGACATGGTGGAAAAGGGCTGGGGGCGCATCATCAACATCTCGTCGGTCAACGGCGAGAAGGGCCAGGCCGGGCAGACCAACTACTCGGCCGCCAAAGCCGGCATGCACGGCTTCACCATGGCGTTGGCACAGGAGCTGGCCAACAAGGGCGTGACCGTCAACACGGTGAGCCCGGGCTATATCGGCACCGACATGGTCCGGGCCATCCGTCCCGACGTGCTGGAAAAGATCGTGTCCACGGTGCCCGTCAAGCGCCTGGGCGAGCCGAGCGAGATCGCATCCATCATCGCCTGGCTGGCCAGCGAGGAGAGCGGTTACTCCACCGGTGCCGATTTCTCGGTCAACGGCGGCCTGCACATGGGGTGATGCCGGGCGGGGCATTGGCCACCTCGTGTGGCCGTGCCCCGCTCACTTCTTGCGCTGCGCCGGCAGCAGCGCAAAGGCTGCCGTGCCCAGCAGCAGAAGAACAGCGATCACGACGTTGACGGCCGCGAACGGCGGCCAGCCGCGCGCCGAAGCCACGGCAGCGGCCAGGCCGGTGATCCATTGCATGAATGCGATGCCCAGGAACATGGCCATGGTGAACAGGGCCATGGCTCGTCCGGTCTGCGAGGCCGGGTAGGCGGCGCGCACGTCCGCGTACTGCAGCACGATGTAGCCGCTGAGGATGGCGGCCAGCATGATGAAGACCACGCTGGCCGTTGCCCCCGGGTTGACCGCCAGCACGACGTACATCAGCGCCATCACGACGGTGAAGGCAACGATCCAGCGCCGGCGCTCGCGCACGCCCTGTACGGGTAGGCGGCCGAACGCCGGCGGCGCGAACAACCCCGTCATGGACACCGCCAGCGCCACGTGCCCGCTTTGCACGAGGGTGAAGCCGTACTGCTCGATCAGCATCGGGCCCAGCCACAGGCCACGCAGGGCGATGAACGATGCGTAGGTGACAAAGGACAGGGCCAGGATGCCCCAGGTGTGAGGCAGCGTCAGCAGTTCGGCGAACTCGCGCAAGGCGCGGCGCACCGACGGCTTCGGGGCGGTGGTCTGCGTGTCGGGTGCTTCGCGCACCAGGATGAAGATCGACAGCCAGGCCAGCGCGGCACCGACGGCAAGCACGCCGAACCCGGCACGCCATGACAGGTGATCGGTCAGCCAGGCCAGCGGTGTGCCGGTGAAGAGCATGCCGAGGCTGCTGATGCCCATGACCATGCCGGATATGGCGGTGAACTCGGTGGACGGAAAGCGCCGGGCGATGAACACGGTGCAGACCAGAAACGCGGGCGCGCAGCCGATCCCGATCAGTGCCTGGCCCAGCACCGCCAGCGAGAAGTTCGGCGCAAAGGCACACAGCAGTGCACCAATCACCGCCAGCGGCGAGGCCATGAGCACCGTGCGGCGCACGCCGTGCAGGTCGATGCCCAGACCCATCACGATCTGCAGCGCGCCGAAGGCAAAGTGGAAGGTGGCCGCGAACAGGCCCATCTCGGTCGGCGATAGCCCGAACTCGGCCTGCATCGGGTTGACCAGGATGGCTGCTGCCGTCCGGAAGGCTTGGCTGAGCGTGAATCCGGCGGCCAGCGCCAGCAGCATCACCCAGAGCAGGCGGCGTGGTTCCTGCACGGGTGGGGGCGGGTCGGTGAGCACGGAAGAGGGCATGTGCGGCGAGTGTGCCGCAAATGGTCAAATTTCATTGACACCTGTGTGATCCGGCCACTCCGGGATAATCCGGATCATGCTTGCTCCCGCTTCTCCCTGGCGCCTGTCCGTGGCCCCGATGATGGCCTGGACCGACCGCCATTGCCGTTATTTCCACCGCCTGCTCACGCGCCACACCCTGCTGTACACCGAGATGGTGACGACGGGCGCGCTCATTCATGGCGACAGGGCGCAGCTGTTGCGCTACAACGCCGAGGAACACCCCGTTGCC
>JAEZLX010000203.1 GCA_023415035.1 Pseudomonadota bacterium
GCGGCAGCGGCTGGCCGAACGCCTCGATCTGCCCTGCGTCTGCCACATAGTGGCCGAACAGGATCGACACCAGCGTCGATTTGCCGGCGCCGTTTTCACCCAGCAAGGCCAGCACCTCGCCCTCGGCAAGCGAGAGCGAGATGCCGCCGTTGGCCACCAGCGGACCAAAGCGCTTGGTGATGCCCTCCAGGCGCAGCACCGTGGGGCGCCGGCCCGCTGCCAGCTGCGCTGCGCTCACGGCTTCCAGGCGCCCAGGAACGCCAGCAGCACCTTGGCGGAGTTGTCGGCCGCCAGCCCCATGAATGTCCCCATTTCGTTGGCGCCTTCACCGCCACCGGCCAGGTCGCTCAGCGAGCGGAACGCAATGAAGGGCACGCTGTTGCTGTAAGCCACATGGCCCACGGCAGCGGTTTCCATGTCGATCACATTGGCTGCGAACGTCTTGAAGGTGTAGTCGCGGAAGGACGCGTTGTCCATGAAGGCCTGGCCCGAGACGCCATTGCCGCCCACCACCAGTTTCGGCGGTTTGGACAGGCACTTGCCCGGCGCGGTACAGGCCGACAGCGGCACCTGCAACTGGCGCGCGGCCGCCAGCATGCCAGGGTCGACCTCGAACCAGAACTTGCGCTGCGGTTGGGGCTGCTGCGCCGTTGTCACCTCCACGCCGCGCGGGAACAGCATGCCGTAGTTGGGGTGCATGGGGTCCTTCATGAAGGGCGGCGGCTGGTACTGTCCCGGGCTGGTCTCGCGGGCGATCAGCACCTCCAGATACTGTCCCCACTGCTGCGGAACCGCCACGTCGCCGATACTCAGACCGGGGTTCACGCCACCCGCGATGCCGCTGAACACCAGCGCCTGCACGTTGAAGTGATCCAGTGCGCGCTGGGTGTTCATGGCCGCGTTGACCATGCTGATACCCGAAAGAAACAGCACCACCGGACGTCCGGCGAGAACGCCCGTGGTGAAGGTCACACCATGCACCTGGTGGGTGACCGGATCGGCCAACTGCTTGCTCAGCAGCGTGAGCTCGGGCGCGAAGGCCGACAGCACCGCCACGCGCGGGATGTTGTCCAGGCGCCCCGGCGCTGGAACCGCCGCTTTCGCGGTGGCGGACGCCGACTCTGCCCGGGGCGCGGGGGTGGTGCCCGCGCAGCCGGCAAGCGCGATGCCGGCGGCCAACACGCACGCCGACCAGGCCAAGCGTCCATGGAAACGGATGTTCATCAACAACTCCTTGGCTGGCTGACAGCTTGCCTTACTTGCCGGACTTGGGCTGGGTGTCGTCCACCTTGACGGTGAGCTTGCCCGAGAGGATGTCCGCTTCGGCAGCCTTGACCTTGGCCATGATCTCGGCCGGGACCTTGCCCTCGAACGTGCCCAGCGGGCTCAGGCTGCTGCCCTTGTGCTTCATCATCGAGTACTGGCCGTAGTCCTCGGCCTTGAAGCTGCCGGCCTTCACCGCCTTGAGCGCCGCCTCGATCGTCGGCTCCATGTGCCACAGGGCCGAGGCCACCACGGTATCGGGATAGTCCTTCTGCGTGTCGATCACGTTGCCGATGGCCAGCACCTTGCGCTCCTTGGCGGCGTCGCTCACACCGAAGCGCTCGGCGTACAGCACGTCAGCGCCGTTGTCGATCATGGCGAACGCCGCTTCCTTGGCCTTGGGCGGATCGAACCAGCTGTTGATGAAGGTCACGGTGAACTCCACCTTCGGATTGGTGGCCCGCGCTCCCGCCATGAAGGCATGCATCAGGCGGTTGACCTCCGGAATCGGGAAACCGCCTACCAGACCGATCTTGCTGCTCTTGCTCATGCCGCCGGCGATCATGCCGGTGAGGTAGGCGGGCTCCTGGATGTAGTTGTCGAACACGCTGAAGTTCGGCGCCTGCGGCTTGCCCGACGAGCCCATCAGGAAGGAAACCTTGGGGAAGTCCTTGGCCACGCGGCGCGCGGCGGCTTCCACGCCGAACACCTCACCCACGATGAGCTGGCTGCCGGCGTTGGCGTATTCGCGCATCACGCGCTCGTAGTCGGCGTTGGAAACATTCTCGCTGGCCTTGTACTCGATGTCGCCGCGCGCGGCCGCGGCCTGCAGCGCCTTGTGGATGCGGCTGACCCATTGCTGCTCGAACGGCACGGTGTAGATGGCTGCGACCTTGAGCTTGCCCTGGGCCTGGGACAGGCCAGGAACGGCAGCAGCGGCCAGAGCGGCGGCGAGCGCCATCAGTTGGCGACGGTGCATGGAGTGGAATGACATGGCGATGGTTCCTTGGAAGGAGGTGGACGACAGGGGGAAACGGGAAAAGGCCGGGACATCCGTATTTACTGGGTGCCGAAGATGCGGTCGCCTGCATCGCCCAGGCCGGGCAGGATGTAGCCGTGCTCGTCGAGCTGGCGGTCGATGGCCGCGGTGTAGATGGGCACGTCCGGATGGGCCTTTTCCATCGCGGCCAGGCCTTCGGGACAGGTCAGCAGGCAGACGAACTTGATCGACTTGGGGTTGCACTCCTTGAGCCGGTCGATGGCGGCAATGGCCGAGTGGCCGGTGGCCAGCATCGGGTCGACCACGATGGCATCGCGTTCGTGCATTTCGGTCGGCATTTTGAAGTAATACTCGACCGCCGTCAGGGTCTTGGGGTCGCGGTAGAGACCGATGTGGCCCACGCGCGCGCCCGGCACCACGCTGAGCATGCCGTCCAGGATGCCGTTGCCCGCGCGCAGGATGGACACGAAGACCAGCTTCTTGCCATCGATGACCTTGCCCGTCATGGTCTCCAGCGGCGTTTCCACCACCAGGTCCTGCATCGGTATGTCGCGCGTGACCTCGTAGGTCATGAGCATGGACAGTTCGTTGAGCAGGCGGCGGAAGCTGTTGGTGCTCGCCGTCTTGTTGCGCATCAGCGTGAGCTTGTGCTGCACCAGCGGGTGGTTCACGACATGGACATTGCTCATGGTGTTTGTCTTTGTTGTGGTGATGAAGAGGATCAGAAAACCGTGCCGTCGCTGACGATGTTCAGCGGTGGCAGCCCCCCGCGCTGGCGCTGCGCGAGCCGGCGTCCCGCAGCCCAGGTGCCGCCTTCGAGCACACAGGCCAGCGGCATGACCTGCTCGTTCAGGCCCAGCTCGGCGCGCACCAGGGGTGCCAGCTCGTCCAGCAGGGCCACGGTGAGCGCGCGCCATTCGACGATGAAGGCATCGCCCGCCTGCCAGGCGTGCGTGGCCCAGTCGGCAGGCAGCGGGCGCAGCACGCCGGCGTCGATCAGCAGGC
>JAEZLX010000228.1 GCA_023415035.1 Pseudomonadota bacterium
GGTTCGAGCAGCGCATCTTCTCCAAGCCGCGCTTCCAGCAGCTCTCTGGCCTGTACGGGTATCTCGCCAAGCAGTTCACCGTGTTCGGCCAGCACGTGCTTGTGGGCTGCGCCTCGCCCGACGAGGCGGTGTTTCTGCTGCACGCGCAGAACCGCTACGTGCCGCACTTCATTGCGCTGTCGGACTCCTCTCCGTTCTCGCAGGGGGTGGACACGCTGTTCGACTCGGCTCGTCTGAACTCGGTGTTCGCCTTCCCGCTCAGCGGCCGCGCGCCCTTCGTGCTGAGTTGGGACGAGTTCGCCAACGGCTACTTCACCAAGATGGAGAGCACGGGCGTGGTCAAGTCCATGATGGACTTTTACTGGGACATCCGGCCCAAGCCCGAATACGGCACCATCGAGCTGCGCGTGTGCGACACGCCACTGACGGTCGAGCGCGCGGCCGCGCTGGCCTGCTACCTGCAGGCCCTGTGCCGCCACCTGCTGGAGCGCAACGAGCCGCCACCGGAGGAGGACGACTACCTCGTCTACACCTACAACCGCTTCCAGGCCTGCCGCTTCGGTCTGGACGGCATGATGGTCAACCCCAAGACACGCGAGCAGATCAGCATCCGCGAGGACGTGCTGGCCACGCTGCGCAAGATCTCGCACCACGCCGACGTGCTCGAGTCGCAGGCCGCTCTGGAGGAGATCGAGCGCACGGCGGGTCGCGCGGGCAATCATGCCGGCTACCTGCGCCGGTGCTTTGCCGACAGCGGCAGCGTGCAGGGCGTGGTGAGGGCCAGTGTCGAGGCCCTGCGAGAGGGTCCGGCTCCCTGAGATCGGGGGCGTTGGCGCAATAAGCGGGGTGTTTCGGGGGTATTTCCGGCTTTGTCGGGCAACTTCCTACACAGTGAATCGCCAATCGCCGACTCAATATCCTGAATCAAAAAAATACAGTTTGTTTCATCGACAGACGAACCGTATTTCCCGCGATTTCAGGAAGGAACACCGAGATGAACGCCTCTCACACCCGCATCAACCCCTTCGTCCTGATGCTCGATCCCGAGGCCGTGATCAATGCCGTGGAGAACAGCCGTACGCTGCGCGACCTGCGCCAGCGCATCTGCCGTCCCCTGGACAAGCCCCTGATTCCCAAGACCCATGGTCAGCCGGTCTGCGAATACGACGCGATGATCGATGCCGAGGTCTTCGGCGACACCGGCCTTCAGCCCGTCCTGCACTGATGCCGTTCAGCGTCCGAAGCGCCGCCGTGTGAGCGCCAGCGCCACCCAGTAGCCCAGCACCGCATAGGCCAGCAGCACACCCGCGTGCCACAGCGGCCGGGCCGGCCACTGGTCCATGAACAGCGGACGCACCAGTTCCACCGCGTGGCTCAGCGGCAGCCAGTCCGACAGCACGCGGATCGCCACCGGCAGCTGCTCACGCGGGAAAAATACCCCCGATACGAACATCATCGGGGTCATGAACAGCGTGAAGTAGTAGGTGAAGAAATCGTAGCTCTGCGCCAGCGCATTGAAGATCAGCGCGACGCACGAGAAGGCGATGCCGGCCAGCAGCAGCGCAGGCAGCACCAGCATGAGCTTGGGTGAATGGCTGATGCCCAGCGCCAGCATCACGCCCAGGATGGCGGTGACCGCGAACAACGACTTGAACGCTGCCCACAGCATCTCGGCCAGCACGATGTCGTCCAGGCGCACGGGGGCGTTGAGGATGCCGTCCCAGGTCTTCTGCGCATGCATGCGCGAGAAGGCCGAGTACAGCGCCTCGAAACTGGCGGCGTTCATGGCGCTCATGCAGATGCTGCCGCTGGCCAGGAACAGGATGTACGGCACGGTGACGCTGCCCTGGGGAGTGGACATGCCCACCTGCCCGACCAGCGCGCCCAGGCCGTAGCCGAAGGCCACGAGCCACATCAGCGGTTCGGCGATGTTGCCCACCAGGCTCGGGATGGCCAGTTTCTGCCACACCAGCAGGTTGCGGCGGAACACCGGCCACCAGCGCATGGACAGTCGCGGCGGTGACCAGTGGGAGGGCCTTTGGTGGTCGGTGTTCATCCGTCCTCCCGGATCTGGCGGCCGGTGAGCTTGAGGAACAGGTCTTCCAGATTGGCCGGGCGGTGCAGCGTGCGCAGCTCGTGCCACGGTGCCAGCGCCTGCAGCAGCGGACCTGCGTCCGCCGTGTAGAAGAAGACGGTCTCGCCGCTGTGCTCCATGCGCGAGGCCAGGGCGCGCACCGGCGCATGGGCCGGTGCGTCCAGCAACGCCAGGGCGCCGGGGCCATAGACTTCGATCACCTCGGGCTCCAGGTGCCGGGCGATCAGTTCGCGCGGTCTCCCTTCGGCGATCTTGCGGCCGTGGTCCAGCACCAGCAGTCGCGAGCAAAGACGCTCGGCCTCGTCCATGAAATGGGTGGTCAGCAGGATCGATTTGCCCTGTTGCAGCAGCAGCTGCAGGCGTTCCCACATCAGGTGGCGTGCTTGAGGGTCCAGCCCTGTGGTGGGTTCGTCGAGCAGCAGCAGTTGCGGGTCGTTGACGAGCGCACGCGCCAGCGACAGGCGCCGCCGCATCCCGCCCGAGAGCTCGACCGGCTTGGCTCCCGCCTTGTGGCCCAGGGCCGCAAACTCGAGCAGGCGCGGGATGCGCTCGCGGATCACGCCATCGGGCAGCCGGAAGTAGCGCCCGTAGACCAGCAGGTTCTCGGCGCAGGAGAAATCCGGGTCCAGCGTGTCGGCCTGGCTGACCACGCCCAGCCGCGCCTTGATGGCCAGCGCGTCGCGCGGCATCTCATGGCCGAAGGCGTGCACACGGCCGGCATCGGGCGCCGTCAGGCCCAGGCACATGCGGATGGTGGTGGTTTTTCCCGCACCGTTCGGGCCGATCACGCCCAGGCATTCACCCGGCGCGATCGAAAACGACAGGCGGTCGACCACGGTCTGGCCTCCGTAGCGCTTGACCAGCTCCTCGGCGCTGAACAATGCCTCGCTCATGGCGCGATTGTGCCCCCAGGACAGTAGCCCTGCACAGCGCCGTTGCCCACCTACAATCGGCGCATCGCAACCCAACCGTGGTGGCCGGCGGTGTCCCGGCGGCCCTCTCCGATGTCCCCTTTTGTCGCCCTGCAATACCTGCTGCCCAAGCGCCTGCTGACCGAGGCGGCCGGCCGGTTCGCACGTGCCCAAGGCGGCTGGGTGACGCAGGCGGCCATCGCGCGCTTCATCCGGCGCTACAACGTGAACATGGCCGAGGCGGCGCAGGCCGACATCCGGCAGTACCGCAGCTTCAACGAGTTCTTTACCCGTGCGCTCAAGCCGGGCGCCCGTCCGCTGGCCGATACTGCTTATGTCTGCCCGGTGGACGGCGCGATCAGCCAGTTCGGAGCCATCGCGCGTGACCAGATCTTCCAGGCCAAGGGCCACCACTACAGCACGCGTGCGCTGGTGGGTGGAGATGCAGCACTGGCCGAGCAGTTCGATGACGGCGCCTTCGCCACCATCTACCTGAGCCCGCGCGACTACCACCGCATCCACATGCCCAGCGCCGGCGTCCTGCGGCGCATGATCCACGTGCCGGGCGAGCTGTTCTCCGTCAACCCGGTGACGGCACAGGGCGTGCCCGGCCTGTTCGCGCGCAACGAGCGCGTGGTCTGCGTGTTCGATGTGCCGCACGGCCCCGATGGCGCCACGCGGCTCTTCGTGCTGGTGCTGGTGGGCGCGACGATCGTGGGCAGCATGGCCACCTCCTGGCATGGCGTGGTCAATCCGCCTCGCCCGGGCCGTGTGCGCGAGTGGACCTATGACGGCAGCGCGCCCGCGCACCGCCTGCACAAGGGCGACGAGATGGGCCGTTTCCTTCTGGGCTCCACCGTCGTGATGCTCTGGCCGCGCGACACCATTCGCTTCAACCCCGACTGGGCGCCCGCTCGCGCGGTGCGGCTGGGCGAGGCCATGGGCGAAGCCCTGTCCTGAACCGCCGCTTTCGTTTTCAACCTTCTTTTTTCCACGAACGACCATGACCACGCTCGGCACCCCCCTGTCCCCCTCGGCCACCCGCGTCATGCTGCTGGGCAGCGGCGAACTCGGCAAGGAAGTGCTGATCGCCCTGCAGCGCCTGGGCGTGGAAACCATCGCCGTGGACCGTTACGAGAACGCGCCCGGCCAGCAGGTGGCGCACCATGCGCGCACCATCACCATGAGCGACCCGGATCAGCTGCGCGCGCTGATCCAGACCGAGAAGCCCGCGCTGGTGGTGCCCGAGATCGAGGCCATCGCCACGCCCGTGCTGCAGGAGCTGGAAGCGGCCGGCGTGGTCACGGTCATTCCCACCGCGCGCGCCGCACGCCTGACCATGGACCGCGAAGGCATCCGGCGTCTGGCCGCCGAGACCCTGGGGCTGCCCACCAGCCCCTACCGTTTTTGTGACTCGCTGGAGGAGCTGCAGGCGGCCATCGACGGCGGCATTGGCTACCCCTGCATCGTCAAGCCGGTGATGAGCAGCAGCGGCAAGGGCCAGAGCAAGATCGACGGGCCGGCCGATGTCGCCCGGGCCTGGGATTACGCCATGGCAGGCGGGCGCGTGAGCCACCGCCGCGTCATCGTTGAGGGCTTTATCGACTTCGACTACGAGATCACCCTCCTGACCGTTCGTGCCAAGGGCGCCGACGGCCAGGTCCGGACGCATTTCTGTGAGCCCATCGGCCATCGTCAGGTCAATGGCGACTATGTCGAGAGCTGGCAACCCATGGGCATGAGCGAGGCAGCCATCGCCACGGCCCAGCAGATTGCCCATGCCGTCACCGGCGACCTGGGCGGCCTGGGCCTGTTCGGCGTGGAGCTGTTCGTCAAGGGTGACCAGGTCTGGTTCAGCGAGGTCAGCCCGCGTCCGCACGACACCGGCCTCGTGACGCTGTGCACGCAGCACCAGAGCGAGTTCGAGCTGCACGCGCGCGCCATCCTGGGCCTGCCGGTGGACACCTCGCTGCGCAACCCGGGCGCCAGTGCCGTGATCTACGGTGGCGTGGATGCCGAGGGCATCGTGTTTGACGGTGTGGCCGACGCGCTGGCCGTGCCTGGCACCGACCTGCGCCTGTTCGGCAAGCCCGAGAGCTTCACCAAGCGCCGCATGGGCGTGGCGCTGGCGCGCGCCGAGGACACCGACACGGCCCGCACCAATGCCAGGCTGGCGGCGGGGAAGGTCAAGCCGCGCCAATTCGCGTCATAACAACCCGGGTACTCCGCGGAACAGGGGCCAATCCCCAGGGAAACGAGGGGCCGGCTGCGCCGGCCCAAGTTGCTGCCCCTCTCGGGATGCCGCGTCAGCGGCGCAGGGGCCCTTCACTCGTGCCGCAGCGCGTCGATCGGATTCAGCCGCGCCGCGTTGCGCGCCGGGAAGTAGCCGAACACCACGCCGATGGCGGCCGAGAACACGAAGGACAGCAGGTTCACGCCCGGATTGAACTGGTAGGGAACGCCCATGATCGCCGACAGGGCGATCGAGGCCACCGTGGCCAGCACGATGCCCACCAGTCCGCCCAGCGCGGCCAGCACCACCGCTTCGATCAGGAACTGCAGCAGTACCTCGCGCTCCAGCGCGCCGATGGCCAGGCGCAGGCCGATCTCGCGGGTGCGTTCGGTCACGCTCACGAGCATGATGTTCATGATGCCGATGCCCCCCACCAGCAGGCTCACGGCGGCCACGGCGCCCAGCAGCATGGTCATCACCTGTGTGGTGCCGGAGAGCGTGTCGGCCAGCTGCTTGGTGTCCAGCACGTTGAAGTTGTCCGGGTCCGTGTCGGCCAGCTTACGGCGCTCGCGCAGCAGCTGCGTCAGGCCGGCCTTGACGCTGTCGGGATCGGCACCGTCGGCCATCGACACCAGCAGGGTGTTGACGCGCGTGTTGCCGGTGATGCGGCGCTGCAGGGTCTTGAGCGGCACCACGACCACGTCGTCCTGGTCGTTACCGAAGGCGCCCTGGCCCTTGGATCCGAGCAGGCCGATCACTTCGCAGGACATGGCCTTGACGCGCAGCTGCGCGCCCACGGCGCTGCCGCTGCCAAACAGCTCGCGCTGAAGCGTCTGGCCGATCAAGCACACGGCGGCGCCGGCACGCAGCTCGTCGCTGGAAAACTCGCGGCCGTCGGCGACCTGCCAGTTGCCGGTCTTGAGCCACTCGTTGGTGCTGCCGATGACGCTGGTGTTCCAGTTCTTGCCGCCAGCCACCACGGTGGCATTGCTGCGCGCCTCCGGTGCGACGGCCGACAGGCCAGCGATCTGGCTGGCAATGGCTTCGGCATCGGCCTCCTTGAACGAGGGCGCGCCGCCGCTGCCGACGCCCATCATGCGCTGCCCGGGGCGGATCTGCAGCAGGTTGGTGCCTAGGCCCGCGATCTGGCTTTGCACGGCCATGGTGGCACCGTTGCCGACGGTGACCATGGTGATCACGGCGCTGACGCCGATCACGATGCCCAGGATGGTCAGGAACGAGCGCAGCAGGTTGCGCCGGATCGAGCGCAGGGCGAGGATGAGGGTGTTAAGCCACATGGACAGCCTCCTGCGCGTCGGGCCGCGCCTGGCGCAGCAGCAGTGGTTCGTTGCGCTCGTCACTGGCCACCAGACCGTCGACGAAACGCACGATGCGGCGGGCGTAGACCGCCATGTCGGGTTCGTGAGTGACCATCAGGATGGTGATGCCCTGTTCGGCATTGAGCCGCCACAGCAGCTCCATGATCTCGTGACTGCGCTGGCTGTCGAGGTTGCCGGTGGGCTCGTCGGCCAACAGGACCTGGGGTTGGGTGACGATGGCGCGTGCAATGGCCACGCGCTGCTGCTGGCCGCCCGAGAGCTCGCCCGGCGTGTGGTGTTCCCAGCCCTTGAGACCGACTTTCTCCAGCGCCTGCATGGACGCCTTGTGCCGCTGGGCGGCCGGCTCGCCGCGGTAGACCAGGGGCAGTTCCACGTTCTCCTGCGCCGAGGTGCGTGCCAGCAGGTGGAAGCCCTGGAACACGAAGCCGAAGTAGCGTCGCCGCAGGCGCGCCCGTTCATCGCGCGAGAGGGACTGGACCGGCACCCCGCGGAACAGGTACTCGCCGCCGCTGGGCACGTCCAGGCAACCCATGGTGTTCATGGCGGTCGATTTGCCCGAGCCGCTGGGGCCCATGATGGCGACGAAATCGCCGGCCTCGATGTCCAGGTCCACACCCTTGAGTGCCTGGAAGGCCGTGGCGCCCTCGCCGTAGGTCTTGGTGATGCCGCGCAGGCGGATCAGGGGGGTGTCGGTGGCGGTGCTGGTCATGATCCCGCGTTCCTGGTGCGCTGCTCGACGATCACTTCCACACCTTCGGACAGGCCCTCGCCGCTGACCTCGGTCATGCGGCCGTCGCTGATGCCGGTGACCACGGGCACCGGAACGGGCTGGCCGTCGCGCAGCACCCAGATGCGGCGGCGGCCGCCCGGCGCGCTGGCGCTGCGGTCGGTGCCGGCGGTCTTGGTGGCACCGGTGCGGGGGCCGCGCGGCATCAGCTTGGAG
>JAEZLX010000010.1 GCA_023415035.1 Pseudomonadota bacterium
GATTTCCTTGTGGGCCTCGGCCTTGTCGCCCCAGCCCAGCACCTTGACCCACTTGCCGGGATCCAGGTCCTTGTAGTGCTCGAAGAAGTGCTCGATGGCCTTCAGGCGCATCGGGTTGAGGTCTTCCAGCTTCTGCCACTGCGAGTACAGCGGCAGGATCTTTTCGGTCGGCACGGCCAGGACCTTGCCGTCCACGCCGCCTTCGTCTTCCATCTTCAGGATGCCCAGCGCACGGCAGGGAACGACCACACCGGGGGGCAGAGGCACGGGGGTGATCACCAGCACGTCCACCGGGTCGCCATCACCGGCGAGGGTCTTGGGCACGTACCCGTAGTTCGTCGGGTAGTGCATGGCCGTGTTCATGAAGCGGTCAACGAAGATGCAGCCTGATTCCTTGTCGACTTCGTACTTGATCGGGTCGCCGTTCATCGAGATCTCGATGATGACGTTGAACGTTTCGGGCACCTTCGTACCCGGGGTGACGTGGTCGAGAGACATGGGTTTTCTTTGAGAGTTGAGGAAATCGTGTGTCCGGGACGGGACGTGCCGGCTGCGGTGTCCGCACGGTGCCGCAGCGGTTGATGCGCCGCAACATGTGTCGCCGGCGCCGCAGATTAACCCCGATTTTACTGATTTCAGCCTGACGACCGCCTCTGACAGCTTCGCAAACGGGGGTAATGCCTTTACATTTTGTTCGTTGGCCATTCCGCCCTGCCCCGCTCCATGCGGCGCGCCGGACGCGAGGAAGCAACGCAGCGGGGGTGACCCGAAGTGCGTTGCCCCCTTCGAGTCGAAAGCGATAACGAGCAGGAGAAACACACATGGTTGGTCAATCTGCGCTGGTATTTGCAGTCGTATGCGGGCTGGTGGCCGTGATCTACGGCTTCTGGTCACGCAGCTGGATCCTTTCCCGGGGCGCGGGCAACCCCCGCATGCAGGAGATTGCCGGAGCCATCCAGACCGGCGCCGCCGCCTATCTGGCCCGGCAGTACAAGACCATCGGCATCGTCGGCGTGGTGCTGGCGGTGCTCATCGGGCTGTTCCTGGACACCGCCACGGCGATCGGCTTCGTCCTGGGCGCCGTGCTCTCGGGAGCGTGCGGCTTCATCGGCATGAACATTTCGGTGCGCGCCAACGTGCGCACCGCGCAGGCGGCCACGCAGGGCATGGGGCCGGCCCTGCAGGTGGCCTTTCGCGGCGGCGCCATCACCGGCATGCTGGTGGTGGGCCTGGGCCTGCTGGGCGTGGCCGGATTCTTCTGGTTCCTGGCCGGCGACGTGGCAGCGGCACCGGCCGACAAGCTGTCCACGGTGCTCAATCCGTTGATCGGCTTTGCCTTCGGTTCGTCGCTCATCTCGATCTTCGCGCGTCTGGGTGGCGGCATCTTCACCAAGGGCGCCGATGTGGGCGCGGACCTGGTGGGCAAGGTCGAGGCCGGCATTCCCGAGGACGATCCGCGCAACCCGGCGGTGATCGCCGACAACGTCGGGGACAACGTGGGGGACTGCGCGGGCATGGCGGCTGACCTGTTCGAGACCTATGCGGTCACGCTCATCGCCACCATGGTGCTAGGCGCGCTGATGGTGCCGGCCGCGTCGATGCAGGCCGTGGTTTACCCGCTGGCGCTGGGCGGCGTGTCCATCCTGGCCTCGATCATCGGCTGCTTCTTCGTCAAGGCCAGCCCCGGCATGAAGAACGTGATGCCGGCTCTGTACAAGGGCCTGGCCATCGCCGGCGTGCTGTCGCTGATCGCCTTCTGGTTCGTGACGGCATGGGTGGTGCCGGACAACGCCATCGCCGACAGCGGCAGCCAGATGCGCCTGTTCGGCGCCTGCGCGGTGGGCCTGGTGCTGACCGCGCTGCTGGTGTGGATCACCGAGTTCTACACCGGCACCCAGTACAGCCCGGTGCGCCACATCGCCCAAGCCTCGACCACCGGCCACGGCACCAACATCATCGCGGGCCTGGGCGTGTCCATGCGCTCCACGGCCTGGCCCGTGCTGTTCGTCTGCGCTGCCATTGTCGCCGCCTATGCGCTCGCAGGCCTGTACGGCATCGCCGTGGCAGCCACCTCCATGCTGAGCATGGCCGGCATCGTGGTGGCGCTCGACGCCTACGGCCCCATCACCGACAACGCGGGCGGGATCGCCGAGATGGCCGAGCTGCCCAGCAGCGTACGCGACATCACCGACCCGCTGGACGCCGTGGGCAACACCACCAAGGCGGTGACCAAAGGCTATGCCATCGGCTCGGCGGGCCTGGCCTCGCTGGTGCTGTTTGCCGACTACACCCACAAGCTGGAGACCTACGGCGCCCAGGTGAGCTTCGATCTGTCGGACCCGCTGGTGATCATCGGCCTGTTCATCGGCGGCATGATCCCCTACCTGTTCGGCGCCATGGCCATGGAGGCCGTGGGCCGCGCGGCTGGCGCGGTGGTGGTGGAAGTGCGCCGCCAGTTCAAGGAGATCGCGGGCATCATGGAAGGCACGGCCAAACCCGAGTACGGCAAGGCCGTGGACATGCTGACCACGGCGGCGATCAAGGAGATGATCGTGCCCAGCCTGCTGCCGGTGATCGTGCCCATCCTGGTGGGTGTGTTCCTCGGGCCCAAGGCGCTGGGCGGATTGCTCATGGGCACCATCGTCACAGGGCTGTTCGTCGCCATTTCCATGTGCACCGGCGGCGGCGCCTGGGACAACGCCAAGAAGTACATCGAGGACGGCCACCACGGCGGCAAGGGCTCCGAGGCGCACAAGGCGGCGGTGACCGGCGACACGGTGGGAGACCCCTACAAGGACACCGCCGGGCCGGCCGTCAACCCGCTGATCAAGATCATCAACATCGTGGCCCTGCTGATCGTGCCCCTGCTGCCGCTGGGTTAAGGTCGGGGGCATGACGCATTCCGCCAGCGATCCGCATCCGTTCGACGAAGCCTACTACCGGCGCTACTACTTCGACCCGAAGACCCGCGTGGTGGACCCGGCGCATGCGGCGCGGCTGGCGGATTTCGTCGCCGCCTACGTGAAGTACCTGCGCGTGCCCGTGCGGCGCGTGCTCGACATGGGCTGCGGCATCGGCCTGTGGCGCGACCCGCTGGCGCATCACTTTCCCGGTACCCGCTACCACGGTGTCGAGCTGAGCAGCTACCTGTGCGAGCGATACGGGTGGGAGCACGGCTCGGTGACCGACTACGCGGCGCCCGAGCCTTTCGACCTCGTCATTTGCCAGGGCGTTCTGCCCTACCTGGACCGCACCTCGCTGCGGCAGGCCATCGACAACCTCGCCTCGTTGTGCCGGGGCGCGTTGTACGTCGAGGCAGTGACGCGCGAGGACTACGAGCGCGACATCATCGACGAGGAGCGCACCGACCCGGCCCTGCACCGGCACCGCGCGTCGTTGTACCGCCGCTGCCTGTCCGCCCATTTTCGCGAGATGGGCGGAGGCATGTGGCTCAGCCGCAGCATGACCGACACCCCATTGTTCGAACTGGAGTTTCGCGACAGTCCCTGATCAGGCAAGCCTTCTCAGAGGTCCGAAAGCTCGGCCTGTGTGAGCACGCGAACGATCTCGGCCGCCGCCGGGGTGAGCGAATCGACCTCGGCCTCGCGGCCCTGCTCGATCAGCTCGATCACCAGCTC
>JAEZLX010000028.1 GCA_023415035.1 Pseudomonadota bacterium
CGCGCCGCGTGGCACGCACCTCCAGCGCCCGCTCAATGACGTTGGCCAGCCGGGGAATGTTGTCCTTGAGCACGTAGTCGCTCACGCCCTGGTGCAGCGCATCGACCGCCGCTTCCTCGCCGATCGCTCCCGACAGGACCACGAAGGGCAAATCCAGCCCACGCCCGCGCACGACCTTCCAGGCATCGAGCCCGCTGAAGCCGGGCAGGTGGTAATCGGCCAGGATCAGGTCGTAGTCCCCCTCGGACAGTTCGCGTTCGAAGTCCGCCAGCGTGTCCACCAGCACCAGCTCGCAGGGCATGCCCGCCCGCTTGAGCGCGTACTTCACCAACGTGTGGTCCACACGGGAATCCTCCAGGTGAAGGATGCGCACCGCAGGCCTTTCAGGCTCTGCGAAAGGAAGCGGCATGGTTTGCATGGAGTCGTCTGTGTCCGGCGATGTGGATCACCACCATCGAAAAGCTGCTGAATTTGCCGCGTATTCGGCCGATATCACCGAAGCCGCCCCCGGGAAAATTGTAACGCCCGGTGCAGGACCGGACAGCGCACTCACCGACAGGATCACCCATGGAACAAGCCCTGCTGACACCGACGCCCCCGGCCGTGGCCTTGCCGGTCAGCCTGGTGGCCGACCTCCAGGACTCGCTGCTCATGGCCATGACCGACCTCAAGCGGCTCGAAGGCCTGCTCGACCACGCCACCGCCAACCTGCTCGACCGCTTCAACACCGCCAACGAAGCCCTGGGCCAGCTCCCCAGCGGCACCGACGTGGTCGGCATCCGCCTTTCGCTCCACCAGGCCGTGACGGAGCTGCAGTTCCACGACATGGCCACGCAACTGCTGGAACACACGGGCAAGGTCCTGCAGGGCTGCGCCTGGCGCCTGGCAGACCAGGCGATCGCGCCCGAGGAAGACGAACTCCCCCTGCCACTGGACCCGATGCCCGAGCGGCCCAGCCCGGTCACGCAAGGCGAGATGGACGCCGGCTCCATCGAGCTGTTCTAGCCCGGGGCCCTCAAGAGTGCAGGCCAAACGCCGATACAAGAACGAACCTGGAGTAATGCATGCCATCCATTCTTGCCGTCGATGACTCGGCATCCATGCGAAAAATGGTTTCCTTCACCCTGACGGAAGCAGGCTTTCATGTGGTGGAAGCCGTGGACGGACAGGACGCCTACGAAAAGCCACAGACGACCCCGGTGGATCTGGTGATCACCGACCAGAACATGCCGCGCTTGGACGGCCTCGGCCTGACGCGCAAGCTCCGTGAGCACCCGGACTTCAAGACCACGCCCATCCTGATCCTGACCACGGAGTCCAGCGACCAGATGAAGCAGGCCGGCCGCGCGGCCGGCGCCACCGGATGGCTGGTCAAGCCGTTTGACCCCAGTCGCCTCATCGAGGTGATCCGCAAGGTCATCCGCTGACGACGGCAGGCCACGACAAGACAAGGATTGCACCATGGGTGAAATGACGAGCGAAGGCCAGGCACTGGACGGCAACATCGACCTGACCCAGTTCTATGGCATCTTCTTCGAGGAAGCCGGCGATAACCTGGAACAGATGGAGCAGATGCTGCTGCATCTGGACATCGACACCGCCGAGGACGAGGAACTCAACGCCATCTTCCGCTGCGCGCACTCCATCAAGGGCGGTGCCGCCACGTTCGGCTTTGCCGACGTCGCCGAACTGACCCACCGGATGGAGACGCTGCTGGACAAGCTGCGCCGCCATGAACTGCAGCCCACCACGGCGATGGTGGACGTGCTGCTGGAGTCCTCCGACGCACTCAAGATCCTGCTGGCGCGCCATCAGGGCCACGATCTGGAGCCGCCCGAAACCGCCTCGCTGGTCTCGCGCATCCACGCCCTCGCCCATGGCCAGGCGCAGCAGCCCCCGGCCGTCCCGGAGCCGGCTCCGGCGCCCGCCCCCGCGCCGGCTCCAGCCGCGGGCGGCATGCGCGAGCTGTCCATCCTGATCGGCCCGGTCGGCAATCCGGCCCAGGTCGACGGCATCGCCGAGCTGTTCCGAGACATCGAGGGCCTGGGTCAGCTGGAGGTGCGCTCCTGCGAACAGGAAGGCCACCGCCTCTACCACGTCCGCACGACCTCCAGCGACAGCGACCTGCTGGACCTGTTCACCTTCCACGTGAGCAAGGACCTGATCCGTATCACCGACCTGAATGCGGCCCCTGCCGTCACCGGCGACGAAAGCGCCGACTTCGGACTCTTCGACTCGCCCGCCGCAGCGCCTGCCCAGGCCGAACATGCGCCCGCTCCCGCCCCGGCACCTGCCGCCGTGGCACCTGCGCCCCCTGAGCATGAACCCGCCAGCCCGGCCAAGCCTGCCCGCACGGCCGCGAGCCAGCCCTCGATCGAATCGAGCACGCTGCGCGTGTCGGTCAGCAAGGTGGACCAGCTCATCAACCTCGTGGGCGAGCTGGTCATCACCCAGGCCATGCTGGCCCAGAAAAGCCGAGGCCTGGACGTCACCCAGAACCAGGCCCTCCTCGCCGGTCTGGCCGACCTCGACCGCAACACGCGCGACCTGCAGGAAGCGGTCATGTCGATCCGCATGATCCCGATGTCGGTGGTGTTCAACCGCTTCCCGCGCATGCTGCGCGACCTGGCCAGCAAGCTGGACAAGAAGGTCGAGCTGGTCACGCACGGCGAGGCCACCGAACTCGACAAGGGTCTGATCGAGAAGATCACCGACCCGCTGACCCACCTGATCCGCAACAGCTGCGACCACGGCATCGAGATGCCCGAGGAACGTCTGGCCAGGGGCAAGCCCGAGCACGGCACCATCACCCTGTCGGCGTCGCACCAGGGCGGCTCCATTCTCATCGAGGTGCGCGACGACGGGCGCGGCCTCTCGCGCGCCAAGCTGCTGGCCAAGGCCCGCGAGCGCGGCATCGACGCGCCCGACTCGCTCGCGGACAACGAGGTCTGGAACCTGATCTTCGCGCCCGGTTTCTCCACCGCCGAACAGGTCACGGCCGTTTCCGGCCGCGGCGTCGGCATGGATGTGGTGATGAAGAACATCTCCTCGCTCGGCGGTACGGTCGAAATCGAATCGGTCGAGGGCCAGGGCATGAATGTCAAGGTGCGCCTGCCGCTGACGCTGGCCATCATGGACGGCATGAGCGTGCGCGTCAGCGACGAGATCTACATCCTGCCCCTGTCCT